>CABMHR010000002.1 GCA_902386025.1 uncultured archaeon
AAGTATGGTAGCTAATGCTTCAATATTAGTTTATAATGATACGATATGGAATAATGCTCCTTGGAATGTTTCAGGAACAAATGTTTTCCTGAATAATCCTGGGGATAATGTGGGAATAGGAACAAGTGCTCCAGCTTATAACTTAGAAATAGGAAATTCAGCAACGGCAATGAATGTTAGTGGGTTTATGTATGTTAATTCTAGTAACATAAGAATTGGGAAATCTCCAAATTATGTTTATAGCTCTTATCTTGTTACAATTAATGGCTCTTTTACTAATCAGGGGGGTTTATACGTTGATAATAGTAATTATTCAGGGGGAGGTTATGCTATACGTGCTCAGGGTAGTTATTTGGGTTATGGAATATATGCAGCAGCCGGTAATACTGGTGTGAATGGTGAGGGTTATGATTATGGGGTTTATGGTTATGGATATAGTGGTGTCGGAGTATCTGGTAAAACGGATAGTTATTCTGGTGTTGGTGTACAAGGTTATGGTCCACCTGGAGGTTCTGATTTTGATGCTATTGGGCCTGGAACAAATTATGCTGCAACATCCTCAATAAGATGGAAAGATAATATAACAGAAATAAATCCGCAGGTTGCATTAGATAAGATTCTTCATATTAATGGAAGTTATTTTAATTGGAAGATTTATAATGAATCTCACGATATGGGTTTCATTGCAGAGCAGATTGGAGAATATGTTCCTGAAGTTGTTAATTATGAAACTGATTTAACAAATAGTTCAAATTGGTATATTGATGAGAAAGGGAATAAGAAACTTTATGCAACAGGACTTGATTATGGTGCTTTGACTCCTATGCTTGTTGAAGCAATAAAAGGACAACAGCAGATAATTAATCAGTTGAATAAAACAATAGATAATCTGCAATTAGATAATAAAAAAATGAAACAATCTTTATGCAAACTTGGAGCTAAAGAGTGGTGTTAAGTAAAGTTTAAATATATTTGATTTGTTAATCTACTATGAATAAATTAGGAAAGGTTTTGGCTTTATCTGGAGCTATTTTTGCTGGTTCTATTTTCTTGAACGGGTGTCCTGCTTATGATAATTCAAAAAAATCAGAACATTATGTATTAAAAAATATTTCTAAAATTATCTTGGGAAAAAATTATGAACCTCTTGGAGGATTATCCTCTGCGGGAAATGTTAATTCTGCTAAAGGTATAAAAAAAGGAGCTTCCTTGGAAAAAATATTTATTGAAAGCCCTCTTTTTAAACAATCTTCAACATTAAATTTTATACTTCCCCCCTCAATATATTCAGAATCAGATTCTTCTCCGACTAAAATGTATTCATTTCCTGATGAAGATGTTAATGAATTCTTGACTGGCTGGACAGAAGATGTTACAAAAGATGATGGTGAATTAGTTGTAAGGCCTCACGGATTGATTTTAGATTCACTTTTGCTGGATGACGGCTCTGTTTTAGTTTCTTCAAATATCTCCAAAAAATTATTTAGAGTTTACTCTAATAATGAAAATTTTGAAGAAGAAGTTTATCTTGAAGATGATGAACTTGTTGGAATTACAGATATGATTATGGGCAGAGACGGGAAAGTTTACTGCACACAGCAGCAATTAAATGCAGTTGGAAATGATATTGCAAGGCATAAAAGAGTAATCTCTATAGATTATAATAAAAATATATCTGAAGAATTCCTGCTTCCTGACGGTATTTCAAGTGGATATATGAATTTTATTCAAGAAAATAGCAAATATTCCCAAGCAACATTAAATATAGGAAGCAAGATTGATATTATTGAGAATACAGAAACAGGAAAACAATTAACTAATGCTAAATTCTATGTGTCAGACCAATTAACAGGAGCAATTTATAGTGTTTCAGATGCTAATGAAATTAGTATCCTAAGAGAAAATCTGCAATCTCCTTCTTCATTGGCTATAGACAAAGAAGGAAGAGTAATAATTACTACTGGGCCAATATTAGATTCTTCTAATATTGTAATTCCTTCTAAAGTTATAGCTATTAAACCGCAAGGATTAGATGAAGAAATATATTCTTTTTCAGAAGATTCCGGCAAAGATTATAATACGGGTTTAGTTATATCTCAAGGAGAGAATAAAATTCCTCTTGCATTTTTTATGAGTTCTGTGTTGTCTGAAGATTCTGCAAATTGGGAATTTTCTTATACAAAATCCCTTACTGGAGAGACAGGCATTTTTACTGCTTCAAAAGTTCAGGAAGATGAGCAATAACCTTAGAATTCTTATTAAAATTTAACATTCCCATTTATTGTGAATGAAGATTTGTCTGAAATTTCTCCATCATAATTTTTCCAGTCAACTTTGTATCCTAAATCTATCTTTGCTGTATCAGCGCCTAATGAAAATCCAGCGTTAATTCCTGCTTTGTCTGGAGCAAATTCATAGCTTGACTTTGAAAAATACCCTCCAAGATTAAGTTCAAGATTCTTGTTTTTTATTCCTGCATTTAATCCTGCTGTGTCTTCCCATAACTTGTGAGAATAATAAGGATTAACAGACAAAACAATATTGGATACTGGGAAATCTGCTTTAATTCCTGCTTCAAGTTCATTAAACTGCAGAGAATATGTATTTATATTCATATTCTCCGGATAAATCTTAAATTGGGAAACAAGATAAGGTTTAATTTTGACATCTTCTGCAGAGGCATTTAAAGAAGCCCCTAATTCAAGAGGAAAATCATAAAATAATTGAAATGCTTTTTCATTAATTAAAAGATTATATCCTGCTCTTGCAGACAAATTAAATCCCTCTTCATTTAGTGAAGCGATTAAATCTCCCGCAACCCCAAATAAATTTGAATATTTTCCATTTTTTTACATATTCCCATAAACTAAACTTGTTTTTGAATCAAGAGAACAGTCTTTTAAGAAACTAATTCTCTCTGTATTTCCAATTTTTGCTAGGAAAAGATTATTCCCATTCAATTCGTTTATAGTATATCCCACTCCTCCAAAGAAATTTTTCCCATCTATCTTTAATGAAATTAAGTCATCTTTTTGATTAAAACTTAATTTTAAATCAGCAAAATCTTTTTTATTAGTTAATAGAGACTCTTTTAATTTATTTAGAGATTCATCATATTCTACAAAATCAATAAAATTCCTTCCTTCCTGATTTATTATTCTGCTTTTAAATTTTCCACCCTCAAAAAATAAATGCTGAAATGTCGGCGAATTTAAATTATCTTGATAAGAGTTTAATATCTCTTCTATATTTTTAGTATCTGCAAAAAGGGTAGAATATCCATCAATTAATACAAGCCCATCATTAGTTTTTATAAGATTATACGTATGTCCTGCTTTAGAGTCAGACAATCCGCTTACAGTAGCTGATTTGAATCCAATATCTTTTGCCAACTTTTCAATATGTGAAGATATCTGCTTGCATACTCCAAATGCATCATCTTCTCCTGTGCTAAGAGAATTCTGCAGTCTGTTGAAGAACATTTCCTGAGATTCTAATTCTGCGTCAGTTAACTCTGTATTATAACATCCTCTGTAACATAAACCGCTCACTGCAGACAATAAGGTAATTTTTTCTTTTTCTGACAAGTTTTTTATAGACTCTATTAAGGAAGAATAAGAGTTTAATTCTCTTTTTAGAATGGACATCAATATTGGTTTTATTGGTTTGAAAGAATCTGAACCTGGCATATTATAAACTATGTTATAATTTGATGTTTTATTTTGACTTATTGCTTCATAATTGGTTAGAAGTTCAACTTTTGGAGTATTTTGTGCTGCTGCATTTTCATTTTTTATCTTCTCTTCTAAGCTTTGTCCGCTTAAGCTCTGTGCTGCAAGCCCAGCTGCAGCTGCTAAAGGGATAAGTTTTTTTAGCATCTTTTTTATCATATTCCTTAATAAAATTCCGCCTTTATAAATATTTATATTGTTATTACTGATAAGTTAATATATTTTTAGGAGATAATAAAATAAAAAAACATTATCTATTCAAGATTTGTCCATCTCCGCAATATTTATAAAGCAGATGCATCATATTTATAGCATATGCTACAGAAATATACCAGATACAGAATTCTGCAGGAATTTTTTGATTATCCGCGGAAAGATTTCCAGATGAGAGAGATATCAAGAAACACCAAGATAAGCCAGCCATCTGTAATCAATCACTTAAAAGCATTGCTTAAAGAAGGATTAATAATTAAAGAAGACAAGGGAATTTATCCTTCTTACAAAGCTAATCGGGAAAACAAATTCTTTAGATTGTATAAAAAATCGGATTTGATAATGAAACTGAACAAAATCGGACTGATAGATTATATCTCTGATTCCTGCTCCCCCAATTCAATCATCTTGTTTGATTCAGCTTCCAAAGGAGAAGATATTGAAGAGAGTGATATAGATTTATTCATTCAATCTCCTGAAAAAAAGATTAATTTATCTAATTATGAAAAATTGCTAAAAAGGAAAATTTCTCTCTTCTTTGGGGAAAACTTTTCAAAACTTCCCACTGAATTTAAAAATAATATAATAAACGGGATAATCCTAAAAGGTTATCTTAAGGTATTCTGATGGATTTGATAAAAAAATTAAAAAATATTTTGAATATCAAACTAAAATGAAATCCAAATTTTTTATTTTCCTTGGTTTTTTATTGTTCCTTTTTTCCTTTGCATCTGCAGATGTAATCTCTGTAAATTCAGGGGGAAGCACTGATTTATGCGTAACTTCTGGTGGAAATATAGAAGATTGTTTTTTCTGCGTTCCAAAAACATGTGCGAGTTTGGGATATAACTGCGATTCTTGGAGTGACGGCTGTGCAAAAACTATTAACTGCGGAGTTTGCGGAGCAGGATTTACCTGCACAGCAGGAATATGCACTGCTGTTCCAGTTCCTCCTGGCGGAGGCGGAGGAGGAGGAGGCGGAGGCGGGGGAACTCCTGCTGGAGAAATTACAATTACCCCTTCTTCAATAAATCTGACTTTATCTTTTAATAATGTTACAGGAATGGCTCAAAGAATAACAAAGCAAATTTACATTACTAATACTGGAAAAGCCAAAAACTTGTCAATAAGCCAGAGCGGATTAAGCGGGATTGCAATTCTTGAAACAACTTCAATAACTGTTTCTCAAGGAGAATCAAAGCAGTTTTCAGTTGATTTTATTGCACCTCTTGAACAAAAAGATGTTTATGGATATATTCAGATTGACGGAAAACAAATTCCTGTCTTCCTGCATATTACATCAAATCCTTTATGGTTTGACTCAAATATTGCTGTTCTAAACAGAGATTACAAAGTTTCACAAGGAACTAAATTGAATACTCAAGTGGAATTAGTTCCAATGGGGGAGAAGCAAAAAATGGATGTAACACTAAATTATGTTATTAAAGATTATACTGGAAAAGTTTACATTACCCAGCAGGAAACTCTTCTTGTTGAAAATAGAATGACTTTTAGCAGAAGTTTTGAAACAGGAACATTGCCTTTAGGAAAATATATCATTGGATTAGAGCTTGTTTATCCTGGGGGAACTGCTCCTTCAAGCGCGCATTTTGAAATAGTCCAGAGAACAGCAGGAGACTTTTTCGGAATTATCCTGTTCTTTTTGGTAATTGCAATATTAATTACAATCATATTCATAATCATTTTGATAATAAGAAGAAAAAGACGCAGAGAAGAAGAGAATATTTAAATAACAAAATTTAAAAACATTATAATTCATTATAATTAATAACATTATGGTTCAAAGCATTATTGACTTAGGAGAAGAAGAAGACAGAATATTAAATATAGTCAAAGCTAAATTTGGATTAAAGAATAAATCTCAAGCAGTTGCGATTATCGCTAAAATATATGGAGAGAGTTTTCTTGAGCCTGAACTAAGACCTGAATATTTAGAAAGATTAAAAAAAATAGACAAAGAAGTAGGCACCCCCTTTAAGAATATTAATGAACTGAGAAGAATGATAGAAGGGTGATATGTACAATTGGGAAATAAAACCTTTTTTGCAAAAGATTTTAGACAAATTACTCAAGAAAGATAAACCTCTTTATGAACAAATACTGGGAAAAATTAATGAAATTATTAACTGCGGGAATGTTGAGCATTATAAGAATCTCAAGCATGACTTAAAAGAATTCAAGAGAGTTCATATTGGGCATTTTGTTTTAATTTTTAAATATAATCAAGAGAATAATATAATAAGCTTTGAGGATTTTGAGCATCACGATAAAGTTTACTTAAAGAAATATTAAATTAAATCAATATATTTAAAGATGCTTACTTTTATAAAATCTGCTTCTTGTTTTAATTAATAAAATGCTAATCGGACTTGTTGGAAAACCATCTGTTGGAAAGAGCACATTCTTCAAAGCAGCGACTTTAGCAGAAGTTGAAATTGCTTCCTATCCCTTCACAACAATAAAGCCAAATCACGGGGTTGGCTATGTAAAAGTTGACTGCATTGACAAAGAATTCAACACGCAGTGCAATCCTAATCACGGATTTTGCATTAATCATAAAAGATTTGTTCCTATTGACTTAATGGATGTTGCAGGGCTTGTTCCTGGCGCCAGCGAAGGAAAAGGATTAGGAAATCAGTTTCTTGATGATTTGAGGCAGGCAGATGTTTTTATCCAGATAGTTGATGCTTCAGGAACAACAGACGAAACAGGGAAGCAGGCAGAAAATTATGATGTTACAAAAGATGTCGTCTTTCTTGAAGATGAACTTGACAAATGGTATCTTGGAATTCTGACAAAAGTCTGGAAGAGCTTTGCAAGGAAAGCAGAGCTTGAAGAGGACAATTTTGCAAGAGCAGTTGCAAACCAGTTTTCAGGGCTAAAAGTTAAAGAAGAGCAGGTTAAATCTGCTTTATTAAAATTTAATCTTCCTGAAAAGCCAAGCAGATGGAGCGATGAACAGCTTTTGAAATTTGCTAGAGAATTAAGAAAAGAAAGCAAGCCGATGATTATTGCTGCAAACAAGATTGATACTGCAAAAGGAGAAGAGAATTATGAGAAGCTTAAAAAGAAATTTCCCGATTCAATTATAATTCCCTGCTCTGCAGATTCTGAACTTGCTTTGAGAGAAGCAGCCAAATTAGGAATTATAGATTATATTTCTGGAGAGAAAAATTTTGAAATCAAGGGAAAATTAAATGACAAGCAGAAAAATGCTTTAAACAAGATAAAGGAAAATGTTTTGGATAAATATGAATTTGGGACAGGTGTTCAGGAAATTCTTAATTATGCAATTTTTAATCTGCTGAAATATCTTGCAATCTTTCCTGCTGGAGCGCATAAACTTGGAGATAGCAAGGGAAGAATACTTCCTGACTGCTTTCTTCTTCCCCCAAATTCAACTGCATTGGATTTTGCATTCTTCCTTCACACGGATTTTGGAAATAATTTTATCAGAGCAATTGATGCAAGAACAAAAAAAATTCTTGGAAGAGAGCATAAACTGAAAAACAGAGATGCTTTGGAAATTGTTACTGGGAAATAATTTATAAGTTATTCTGATTTAATCTCTTTATGAAATTGAAAAGAGTTCTTAAAAAGGGGAGAATTTTATTTACACGAAAAGGAAGTTTTGTAATAAAACTTGCAAATGAAATATACAATTCTATAAAGCCATTCTGCAGAAAAATTGAGATTGCAGGAAGCATAAAAAGAAAGAAGATAAATCCAAATGATATTGACATTGTTTTAATTCCGAGAAACCGAATAAAAATTGAAGAATTAATGAGCAAAAAAGGAAAGTTTATTCAGGGGGGAGAGAAAAAATCAAGATGGAAAATAAAAGGTGTGCAGGTGGAATTGTATTATACTCTTCCTGATGAGTGGGGGGCAGCACTTCTCGCATATTCAAGCACATTTGGGGCGAGCATAGGATTAAGAGTAATTGCAAAAAGGAAAGGGCTGAAGTTAAATCAGCACGGACTTTTTAGAAGAGGAAAAAAGATTGCAGGAAGAACAGAAAAAGAGATTTATAATGCATTGGGGAGAAAATGGAAAAAACCAGAAAACCGATGAGGATAATGGTTTTGCAGAATAGATAATATTTTAAACAATTTTTAATTTCTTCTTTTATGATAATCCACGTTAAAGTAAAGCCAAATTCTTCAAAGAGAGAAGTTGAAAGCTTTGGGGGAGGGAGATATCTCGTTTATCTGAAATCTGCTCCTGAAAATGACAAGGCAAATATTGAACTGATAAATGTGCTTTCAAAAGAGCTTGGCGTTCCTCCTAAAAGCCTGCACATAAATTTTGGAAGAACTTCTGACGAGAAAGTTATTGAAATAAAATTTTAATTCTGCATAATTATTTAAACAAATTCATGTTCCTTCTCTTATGAAATATGAAACTGCAGAAGACATTCAGAAAGAAGCAGAAGAAATTTCAAGAATTTTATTTCCCCATATAGATTTGGCAAATGTAAAATGCTTTAGAAGCAGGGGGACAAGTTCAAGGGGGACAATTGCAAGATGCCACGGGCTTCCAAAAGTAATGCAGAAAGCAATAGGAATAAAAGCAGTTTATGCTTTAGAATTTTTGACAGAGAGGTTTGAAAAATTAGATAAAGAAGAAAAAACTAAAGTGATAATCCACGAGCTGATGCATATTCCGAAATCATTCGGGGGCGGATTTATACATCACAATTTTGTGAACGAGCGCTCTGTAAATATGGCTTACAGGGAATATAAAAAGAGGAAATATGAAAATGGGGTTCTTTGAAAAAGAACCTACACTGGTAGAAACAAAGAAAAATACAAAAGAGGAAATATGAAAAAGAAAATAATTGTCCGATATAAAAATAAAAAAATAAGGATTGATGCTGAAGACTGCGGCTGCTTCAAAAAATTCAGCGGATTGATGTTTTCTAAAAGAGAAAAAGCTGAAATTCTGCTCTTTGATTTTGATGAAAAGCAGAAAATAAGGATACATTCTTTTTTTGTTTTCTATCCTTTTATTGCTGTCTGGCTCGACGATAAAAATCGAACTGTTGATTTAAAGATTGTGAATCCTTTTACGCCATATGCCTCTCCTAAAAAATCCTGCTTTAGACTTATTGAAATTCCAATAAACCGCTCAACAAAAAAATATCAGCAGTTTTTTATCAAAAAACTTCACTCCTCTTCGGTAGAAATATAAAGAATTTTCTGCCCCGTAATTTTCTCGTCGGTAATTAGAAACATTTAAATACAATAATCGTTAAAATATGATATATTAAAAGATAAAAAGGAGGTAAAAATGGGAACAATAATTGTTAAGAATGTTGTTAAGAGGAAACCTGGATATCTTTACTATTTAGATGGAAAGGGAAATGTATGTGAAGCAAAGATGTCTAGAGGCGGAAAGAAGAAAAAGAAGAAAAAAAGATAACCGCACTTAATTTTTTATTTTTTTAATTAATTTTTTAATTGTTCTTTTATTATTAATTCATCCCCTGGATTTGTTATTCCGAACCATTTCCCTTTTGTGGGATAAATTTTTATTATAATCTTTTTTTGCTTTATCAATTCTGTCAGTTCTGAAGGCAACAGGCATTCTGCTTTTCTGTCTCCTTCGTGATTTTTCTTGAAATAAATCAATCTTTCTTTTAATTCGTTTAAGACATTAGAAGAAAGCCCCCATATCTGCTGGCTTGAAAGATTATTTTCATTAAGCCCCATAGAATATAAGTTTTCCTTTGTTATATTGAATGTTTCTGTTATTGATTCAACTATATTGCCGTTTATTTTAAAAATTCCCCTGTTCACTCCGCCTTTTTCTGATAATACATTCCCTAATCTATATCCTGCGGTGGCGCAAGTTGAATTGTTCTTCAGATGTTCTACGATTATTTCAAATGTTTCCCCCCCATATAAATCATCTCCGTTGCATACAACAAATGAACAATTAGCTTCATCTTTTGCACAGCATAAGGCATCTGCTGTCCCCCAAGGCTTATCCCTTTTATTTTCATCATATTCCTGAAGACAATAAACTATGGGTATTCCTTTGTAATTGTTTCCAAACTTTTCTTTGAATGGCTGTTCTGTATGCCTGCCAACAATAAAAATAATTTTTGTAAATCCTGCTGGCAAAGCTTGATTTAAAGAATATTCAATCAGCGTCTCGTCATCTGTAACTTTTGCAAGAGCTTTTATCTTTCCTCCAAATCTTGACGAAAGTCCTGCAACCATATATACAATAGCAACCTCTTCCATAAATCAATAATATTTTTTTTATATAAAAAGATTTAGTAGTAAAAGTATATTTTTTAAATTGTAATTCTGTGTATTTTTATGGCAACGATACTTGGAATAGAATCAACAGCTCACACTTTTGGAATAGGAATTGCCAGAAATGGAAAGATTCTTTCTAATATACGGGATATGTATCACACTGAAAGCGGAGGAATTGTTCCAAATGATGCCGCAAAACACCATAAGGAAAATTCTGAAAAAATTTATTTTGAATCTTTGGAAAAAGCAGGAATAAAAGAAAATGAAATTGATGCTGTTGCCTTTTCCCAAGGGCCTGGGCTTGCTCCCTGCCTTATTGAAGGAATGAAATTTGCAAAAAAAATTTCTTTGAAATTAAAAAAACCCCTTGTTCCTGTAAATCACTGCATAGCCCATCTTGAAATAGGAAAAATTACAGGAGCAGAAAATCCGATAATGCTTTATGCTTCAGGCGCAAACACCCAGATAATCGCTTACGAATCAAGCAAATACAGAATATTCGGGGAAACCCTTGATATTGGTGTTGGAAATTTTATTGACAATTTTGCCAGAATAATGGGTATTGGTTTTCCTGGAGGGCCGAAAATTCAAGAGCTTGCAAAGAACAGCAAAAATTATATTGAACTTCCTTATGTTGTGAAAGGAATGGACATTTCTCTTTCCGGAATTCTTACTAATCTGAAGCAAAAATTTGAATCAAAAAAATATTCCCCAGAAGATTTAGCATATTCTATGCAGGAAACTGTTTTTGCAATGCTTGTAGAAACAGCAGAAAGAGCAATGGCTCATACTGGAAAAAAGGAACTGCTTCTTGGGGGAGGAGTTAGCTGCAATTCACGGCTTCAGGAAATGACAAAGAAAATGTGTTCAGAAAGAGGAGCAAGATTATTTGTTCCTGAAAATTCCTTATTAGTTGACAATGGAGCAATGACTGCATTTCTCGGAGAGATTATGTTTAACAAGGGAATAAAAGTTTCTGCAAAAGAGCTGGAAAATCTTGATATTAAACCAAGGCAAAGAACAGATGAAATAGAGATTAAGTGGAAGTAAACTTTTTAAACTTTAATTCTACTCTTTTTTATGGAAAATTTCATTAATCAGATTAAGAGATTTGGAACATTGGTTTTAAATGAGGAAGAACTTATGGAAGCTGGGTTTAATCGCGGAAAAAAAGTCCTCACAATTTTAAAAAATAGATGCGTTTATTGTCATGCTTTAATTGACAGCTGGACAGATTATCAAACAGACTTGTTTGATTATTTGCATAAAAAGGAGATTGGACTGATATTTATTGAAAAATTCACTTCTGAAGAATTTGCTGTAAAAAGAGGAGACGGCATTTATCCGAATGTTAATGGCTACTTAAATGGAGAACATGTTGGCTGGAAATTTACTGAACTTTATGAACCAGAATTTGAAGAGTGGCTGAAAAAGATTTATTCACAAAAAGATTTATAAACCATTTTTATCTAACTAACTTATCCGATGAACGCGAGTGAGGATATTACTCATTTTCGTTTATTATATTAAGATGGCAGACATATACAAAATAATAGAAAAAGCAAAAAAAACAGGAAAAGTTGAGAAAGGCACAAACGAAGTTACAAAGGCGATTGAGAGAGGAACTGCTAAGCTTGTTGTTTATGCTGCAGATGTAGAGCCAAAGGAAATAATTCAGCACATTCCTGTTTTATGCAAGGAAAAAAAGATTCTATGCAAAGAAGTTGATAACAGGCAAAAATTAGGGCTTGCAGTAGGAATTGCTGTTCCTGCTTCTTCTGTTGTTGTAATAAATGCAGGCGAAGCTGAATCTGAAATTAATTCTTTGAAATAAAATGGCAAAAGCTCAAAATCAAAAAGAAGAAAAATCACAACAGGCTCCAAAAAGAGACAGAATAAATCTTGGAGAAGTTGTTCCTGCTGTTGTTGAAGAAATTCTTGGAAGAACAGGATTCAGAGGAGAAATTACTCAAGTTAAATGTCTTGTAAAAGCAGGAAGAGATGAAGGAAGAAGCATGAGAAGGAATGTTAAAGGGCCGATAAGAATTGGAGATATCTTAATGCTTAGAGAAACAGAAATTGAAGCAAGAAAAATTAAATCAAATGTTTCTAAAGGAGCGTATAGTTAAAATGTCATTATTACATATGATAAAAGTAAGAGAAGCCTGTTCAAAAGCTCTTGATTATGCCCCTTTTATAACAATGCATGGATTGACAAAAAAGAATGCAGTTGAATATTTGGGATATATTAAACCCAAATTTTATGCAGAGATAAGAAGCCCTTCGGTAGAAAATGATTTGACAAGGCAGAAAGAATTATATTCATTAAGAATAACTAAATACAAGAAAGAAAAAAATGCCTAAATGTGTTTATTGCGGAAAAACTTATGAATTCCCAAGGGGATTGACTTTTGTCACAAAAGATGGGACTATAAATTATTTATGCTCTCCAAAATGTCAGAAAAATATGGCTATGAAAAGGAGAAGAGTTGAGTGGGTTAGAAAAGCCAAAACTCCAGCTTCTGAAGCAAAAAAAGAAGTTAAATAAAAACCGATTATTTCTCTAAAAATATTGTTTTATCGACGACAAATCGGTAGAAAGGTTTATAAATAATCTGGGCTTTTTTCTGATATAAAATAAGCAGTAATCTGACAAATATTGACATAAAACTTGTTGATTTTTATTCAGAATTATCTGATTTAAATTAATGCTAAAACAGCTGAAAAATGGGGTTCTTTTGGAAGAAAGAACCTACAATGGTAGAAAGGAGAAAAATACAAAATAAAAATGACTGAAAAATACGATGCAGAATCAATAAAAGTTCTTGAAGGGCTGGAAGGAGTTAGGAAACGTCCTGCTATGTATATAGGAAGCACAGGAAAAGATGGGTTGCATCACTTGGTTTATGAGATTGTTGACAATTCTGTTGATGAAGCTCTCGCTGGATTTTGCAAAAATATTAATGTTTCTTTAAACAAAGATGGGAGTGCAACAATTATTGATGATGGGAGGGGAATTCCTGTAGATATTCATCCTATTTTTAAGATTCCTGCTGTTCAGGTGGCTTATACAAAACTTCATGCAGGAGGGAAATTTGACAAAAAATCATATATGATTTCAGGAGGACTGCATGGAGTTGGAGCTTCATGCGTTAATGCCCTGTCAAAAAAGCTTATTGTTCAGATAAAACGTGACGGGAATATTTATCAGCAGGAATATTCAAGGGGAGACCCCAAAACAAAACTTGAAATTATAGGAAAATGCCCTGCAAACGAAACAGGAACTACTGTAACATTCTGGCCAGACCCTGAAATATTTTCAACAGTTGATTTTGACTATAAAATTTTAGAAACAAGATTCAGAGAAATTGCTTTTCTTAACTCTGGATTAAAAATAACCCTTTACGATTCAGAAAAAAATAAGCAGGAGGAATTTTTTTCATCAGGGGGATTGATAGAGTTTGTAAAATGGATTAACAAATCAAAAGAAGCCCTGCACAAACCAGTTTATTTCAGGAGAGATTCTGGGAATACTGTTGTTGAAGTAGCGATACAATACAATGAAGGTTATCAGGAAAATATATTCGGTTTTGTAAATACTATTAATACGGTAGAAGGAGGAACTCATGTATTTGGTTTTAAGACAGCTCTTACAAGAGTGATTAATGACTATTCAAAAAGAAAAGGAATCATAAAAGACGAAAACTTTTCAGGAGAAGATGTAAGAGAAGGCTTGACTGCAATAATAAGCATAAAAATCCCAGACCCGCAGTTTGAAGGACAGACAAAAACAAAATTAGGGAATAGTGAAATCAGAGGATTTGTTGATTCAATTGTTACTCAAGCGTTGGCTGAATTCTTTGAAGAGAATCCCACTATTGCAAGAAAAATAATTTCAAAAGCAGAAGGGGCAGCCAAAGCAAGAATGGCTGCAAAAAAAGCAAAAGATTTAGTCAGAAGAAAGAATGCATTTTCATTAGGCGGACTTCCTGGAAAACTTGCAGATTGCTCTGACAAAAAAGCAGAAGATACTGAACTTTACATTGTTGAAGGGGAATCGGCAGGAGGAAGTGCGAAGATGGCGAGAGACAAGGAGAAGCAGGCAATACTTCCTCTTAGGGGAAAAATTCTGAATGTTGAAAAATCAAGCCCAGTAAAAAGCCTGTCAAGCGAAGAAATAACAAATATGATAACTGTTATAGGAACAGGAGTTGGAGAACAATTTGATGCAGAGAAATTAAGATACAAAAAAATAATAATTATGAGCGATGCAGATGTTGATGGAGAACATATCAAAACTCTCCTTCTTACTTTTTTCTTCAGATTTATGCCGAAATTAATTGAAAATGGAAATATCTTTGTTGCACTTCCTCCTTTGTTCAGGATAAGAAAATCAAAAGATTATTATGTTTATTCTGAAGATGAACTTAAGAAGACAGCTGAAAAACTTGGGGCTTCAAATGTCACAAGATTCAAGGGTTTGGGGGAAATGAGTTCAAATCAGTTATGGGATACCACAATGAATCCAAAGACAAGAAAAATAAAAAAGATTTTTATTGACGATGCTGTTGAAGCAGACAATACTTTCTCAATGCTTATGGGAGATGATGTTCAAGCAAGAAAAATATTTATTTCAGAAAATGCAAAGGAAGCTAACTTAGATATATAATGAGAAATGAAAATTTACCCCTCCTTATTGAAAGAGAATTAGCCAAATCTGGGAAAGAGATTTTTGAAGTAAGCAGCGGAATTTTTACAACAGAAACAGAGGTATTCAAAGACATAAACACAGTTATTTTTTATGACAGCAGAAATAAATTTATGCCTGTTCTTTGCAACACAAAAGAAGTTGAAGAATTGAGAAAACATCTTATTTGGCTTTATTCTAAAGGAGGAATTAATTCAATGTACATTGAAACCAAAAATAATCCCGAAATTTCAAGTGCAGTTATTGGTATAAAGAGAAGAGAGGAAATTGATTCTATTATGGATTTTTGCAAATCAGAAATTGAGCAGGAACGATATCCAGTTAAATATTCTTTTGGGCTTTGTGTTAATGTAAATAAATTAGCAAAGTGGAAATCATTATTAAGATAAATGGCAAAATCAAAATTAGCAACACCAGACTGGATAAAGGAAGGATATGATTCTCCTCAGGAATACGCAAAAGCCAAGGGGAAACCTTCAAAAAAGAAATCAGATGAGAAAACTTTTAAGATTAGAAAATGCCCAAAATGCAAAAGCGACAATGTTGCTGTTGTCTTGACAGGAGAGGAAGGAAAAGGTGCAAGAGAATGGGAATGCAAGAAATGCAAATGGACAGGGAAGAATATTCAGGAAGAAGAATTGACAGAAGATGAATTTATAAAATATTTAGACAATAAAGGCGAGGAGGTTGCATAAAAATGACAAACGAAAAAGAAAATGAAGATATTGAAGAAGAGATTGAAGAAAATGATTCCAACAAAAACAAGAAGAATATGAAAGATGAAAAAACATCAGATGATGACAAGAAAATAATCAATTCAGAGGTTTCTGAAGAAATGAAGAAAGCTTATTTGGATTATGCTATGTCTGTCATTGTTTCAAGAGCAATTCCTGCAATTGAAGATGGGATGAAGCCTGTTCAAAGAAGAATTCTTTATTCAATGCAGCAAATGGGGGTAAAACCTGGGACACAGACAAAAAAATCAGCAAGAATTGTCGGAGATGTTATTGGTAAATTCCATCCTCACGGCGATACTGCTGTTTATGAAACAATGGTTAGAATGGCGCAGGATTTCTCTCTTCGTTATCCTTTGGTTTATGGACAGGGAAATTTTGGTAGCATTGACGGAGACCCTCCTGCTGCGATGCGTTATACTGAAACAAGATTAATGCCTATAGCAATGGAATTAATGGAAGATATAGACAAGGAAACAGTAAAATTTATTCCAAATTATGACAATTCTATGAAAGAACCAGACTTGCTGCCTGGAAAACTTCCTTCTTTAATGCTTAATGGTGCAACAGGAATTGCAGTGGGTATGGCGACAAATATTCCTCCGCACAATTTAACTGAAGTCTGTGATGCAATTTCCGCTTACATAAAAAATCCAGACATTACAATTGAACAGCTTTGCGAGATAGTTACAGGGCCTGATTTCCCAACAGGCGGGAGCGTTTTCGGTGATATGCTTGAATTGTATAAAACAGGAAGAGGAAAATTAATGATTAGGGGAAAAGTTTCTGCTGAAAGTGTCAGAAACAAGGAAGCAGTTGTAATAACAGAAATACCTTATATGCTTAACAAAACTTCTCTTATTGAACAGATTGCTGATTTAATCCAGAACAAAAAACTGAAAGATGTTTCTGATTTGAGAGATGAAAGTTCAAAAGGGAAAGTAAGAATAGTAATTGAACTTAGAAAAGGCGCTAGTTCTGATTTTGTAATTAATTCATTATACAAATATACAAGACTGACAGACAGCTTTGCTGTTAATTTCTTGGCATTAGTAGGAGGACAGCCAAGAACACTTAATCTTAAGCAGGTTGTTGATGAATATGTAAAATACAGAAAGATAATAATTACAAACAGAACAAAGTTTGAACTGAAAAAATCCAAGGAAAGACTTGAAATTGTTGACGGGCTTTTAATTGCACTTAAAAATCTTGATGAAGTAATTGAAATAATAAAAAAATCAAGAGAAGAAGCTGCTGAAAATCTTATGAAGAAATTTGGATTCACAAAAAAGCAGGCAGAGGCAATTCTTGAAACAAAATTGAGGCAGCTGACTGCACTTGAGCAGGAAAAACTTAAGAAAGAACACGAAGAACTGAAAACAAAAATATCTGAATTGGAAAAAATCCTTTCTGACATAAAAGAAGTTTTAAAAATAATTGTAAAGGAAGTTAATGAATTAAAAAGCAAGTATGGAGACAGCAGAAGAACAAATGTTCTTAAAAGAGTTTCTGAAATTTCTGAAAAAGATTTGGTTCAGGAAAAAGATGTTGTTGCCACAATAACAGACAAGGGATACTGCAAAAGAATGGATACAAAATCCTACAGGGAACAGAAAAGAGGAGGAAAAGGAGTTATTGGAAGCAATCTTGCAACAGGAGATTTTGTCAAACAGCTGATTGTCTGCTCAACACACGATTATCTTATGTTCTTTACTACAAGAGGGAGGGTTTTATGGCTGAAAGCATATGATATCCCTGAAGCAGAAAAATACAGCAAGGGAAAAGCAATAATAAATCTTCTTGGATTAAAAGATGAAAATGTTGCAAATGTTCTTTCAATCAAAACTTTTGAAGATGACTTGTTTATGGCTACAAAAAAAGGATTTGTAAAAAAAATCTCGCTCTCTAATTTTTCAAAACCAAGAGCTTCTGGAATAAGGGCAATTAATCTGCCTTCTGATAATTCCGATTCCCTTATAGGAGTAGAAATTGTCAAGAAAAATCAGGAAGTTTCTCTTGCAACAAAAAAAGGAAAAGCAATAAGATTCAACAGCAATGATGTGAGAGAAATGGGAAGAGCAAGTTATGGAGTTACAGGAATAAGGCTGGAAAATGACGATGAAGTTGTAAGCTTGGGAACATTAAACACAGACGCTATACTGACAATAACCAAAAACGGATTTGGAAAAAGAACAGCAGTAACAGATTATAGAAAAACAGCAAGAGCAGGAAAAGGAGTTATCAATCTTAAAGTAAGCGAGAAAACAGGAGATGTTGTCGCCACAATTTCTGTTGATGACAAAGACAGCATAATAATCACAACAGGAAAAGGGATGATGATGAGAACTTCACTGGAACATATTAGGGTAATGGGAAGAGCTGCACAGGGAGTAAGAATTGTAAAACTTCATCCTGAAGATTATGTCACTGATATGATAAAAGTGCAGGAAGGAACAGGAGAAGGGGAATAATTTTTGTTAGAAATTAAGTTAATACAATAGCCCTAACGCGATGTTCAACTAATAACAACTTTATATGAAAAAGAGGTGATAATTAACTAAAGTTTTTCTTTTGGGAATTCCATCCCTCGCAGATATTCTTGTATTCACACCAGTCGCATAATTTTTGAATGTTAGGAGGAAATGTTTTTGTTGCTTCTATTTTGTCTATCAGCTCTATGACTTCTTTTTTCAAATCTTCCAACTGCTTGTCTGTTTTTTTTATGCAGACTTCCTCATTATACGCGAGAAAATGCCAAATAAGAGAAATATCTTTTTCTCTTCCAAACTCCTCTTTTATTGCTATTGAATACAGCGCCAGCTGCCTGTTTTTTTCCAAATCTTCTTTTCGCGGAAAGGTATTTGCTGTCTTGTAATCGTGAATTTCCATCTCATTTTTTTCAACATTATGAACCAATCTGTCTATAAATCCAACTAATTTTTTATCTCCTGCTTCATCAAGATTAATTTCTATTTTTTTCTCAACTGCAATTGTATTGCTTTTGAATGGCCTATGCTTGAAATAATAATCAATAAGAAATTTAACTCCTTTGTCAAAATAATCTTTTTCTTTTGCAAATTTATTGACTATAAGCATTTTAGACATATTTTCTTCTGCCCACTTTTCTGAATAATGCATTATCACTTCGTCAATTGATGGAATTTTCTTTTCTATCAATTGGGAATAAAGCCATTCAAGTGTTTTGTGGACACTCCCCCCAAGATGAGCTTCAATGCTCTTTGGAATTTCAGGGATTATTTTGTCAATATACTTGTATTTAAATTTCAATCTGCATTGTTCAAAAGTTTCCAGCCTTGAATAAGAATAAACTGCCATAAAATGTTAGGGAAGGATAAGATTATAAAGATTATGAAATAAGAAAAATTTAATAACCCTCTTTTTTAATTTAAAATATATGAATGAAGAAGAACTATACGAGAAAATAAAGAATAAAAAAGCCTGTTATTTATTTGAAGAATTAAGCCGTCAATTAGATTTATTGCCGCCAAATGGGGCGAAAATTCATAAACTAAGAACTTGCAGGCAAATTTTTATTTCACACATATCCCTTTATTCCGATAATCTCTTTCCTGCTGACGAAACCATCGCTGAATATAAGCAGAGAGATTCTTCAAATTTTGAAAATACCTTAAAAAAAATATTGGATTCTGTTAATGATTTTAAAATTCTTCTATAATTTATCTTAATTAGAAAATACGCATTCACCTGATGCTACATTCCATATGTCATATCCCTTGTCTTTGCAGCACGCGTCATTATAGCCTGGAGTTACTGTTCCACAACTTGCTCCAACAAGCTGTTTTTCTTCATCTTTTGTCAAAAATTCCCACCAATGAGGTTTGCTTGTGCTGATTATCTCTCCTGTTGCTGAATCAATTTCTGCCCTTACTTTTATCTTAAGGGGGATAAAGAAAAAAAGTTTTGATTTCTTTTTTCCTTCATAGGTATAAGTTCCATTCTCGCTTAAAGTTATATTGTCTTCTTCAAGAATTTTTGAAGTTTTTTCAATTAATTTTTCTTTAATTTGATAAGGGAGCATTTTTACCTCTCTTGTTTCATTATTTTTGAAAGTTCCATAAAGTTTTCCATCTTCTGATTTGTATAATGTAACATTAGTTGACATATTCTTCCCTTTAATCTGAACAATTATATTCTCTGACTTGCCTGCATAAATAGTCATTTCTCTTGTTCTGTTTTTTAACTCGCATTTTATCATGCTTCCTGTGCAAGTGCAGTTATCAGGACATTCTCCATTTTTCAATTCTGTTTTTATTTTGTTCTTATCTGTAACCACTTTTCTGATTTGTGATTCATTTAAGTTATAATTATTTCCTTTGTAATTTGAGATTACAGAATGTTGATTTTCTTCTGGGCTTTCATTATTATTGGAGTTTAATGCAGCAGAAGCCATTATAGCAAAACTAACTGCAAATATAAAAACTCCGCTTGTCATCACTGCTTTTTTCATATATAATCTTGGAATTAAAAATTTATAAAGATATCTAAATGACTTCCCCAAACCCAATCAGCCTCCAGTGGCTGTTGACATTTCTTGCAAGCCCCACATTATCCCCTTTGATTGAAACTATTGGGATATTTAGCGCAAGTTCAATTTCATCTTTGTTTATTCTTTCAATCGTTCCGACTGTGATTGTTGTTCCGACACTTAACATCAGCATCTCTTTTGTTTTAAGGGGGATTACTTCCTTGTGCTCTGAAATTCCAAGCACTTCTTTGAATAATTTTGTTTTTATCTTCATTTTGTAGCTTATTTCTGGAAGTTTTCCTTTTAATCCTGCAATGCATCCTGACAAAGAATCTGCTTTTGTCAAAAAAGAATCAAGTTCTGTTTCAATTGATATGCTTGCTCCTGGAGAAACTTCATTCAGAGATTCGCTTCCTCTGTGAAGAGACAGGACTTTTGTTGTGAGTGTTTGATAAGTCTGCTGATTTGCTTTCTTTATGCTTAATCCAGGTTTTATTTCTATCTCGTCTCCAACTTTTAATTTTCCTTTTTTAAGAATCCCCCCCAAAACTCCTCCGTGCAGTTTTTCTGCAGGTGTTCCTGGGCGATTGATGTCAAAACTTCTTGCAATTAAAAATACCGGCTCTGATTCAGAATCTCTTTTTGGAATTTCAAGTTTTGCAAGTTCTTCAATCAATTTGTCAAGATTTATTTCCTGCTGGGCAGACAAGGGGATTATAGGAGCATTTTCTGCAATTGTCCCCTTTACAAACTCTTTTATTTCTTTGTAATTCTTCAATGCCTGCTCTTTATCAACCAAGTCTATCTTGTTCTGAACAATTATTATTTCTTTTATTTTTTTTGCCTGAAGTGCTGTGAAATGCTCGCGTGTCTGGGGTTTTATCCCTTCATTTGCTGCTATGACAAGAATTGCTGCATCAATTATTGCGGCTCCTGAAAGCATTGTCGCCATCAGCATTTCGTGCCCTGGTGCGTCAATAAAACTAATATATCTGAATGGGATTCCTTTTCCTTTGTTGTTGTAGCTATTTCCTTCTTTTGAAATAGTCATTTCTGTATACCCCAGCTTGATTGTGATTCCTCTTTTCAGCTCCTCTGAATGAGTATCTGGAAACTTTCCAGTAAGCTTGGAAAGAAGAGTTGTTTTTCCGTGGTCAATATGTCCCACAACTCCCACATTTAATTCAGGAATGGTTTCTTTGCTATTCATAAAAATTTGAGAATAAGTTAATTAAAAAAGGTTTGTATTCACTCGCGTTGTTCGCAGATTGATATATCTGTTAATGATAAAAGAATTATGCAACAGGGATATATTTTTATTCTGCAGGTTTTTCTTCTGCCTTAGCTTCTGGCTTTTCTTTTGGCTTGTTCTGTTCTGGAAAAATTTCATCAAGTTTTTTGCTTCCTTCTTTCAGAATTTTAAGATTAATCTGGACAATTGCAGGAGAGATAACTTTCCCTCTTACTGTTTTTCTCATTCTCAATCCTTTTGGCTTAAAATTTGAAACTTTCTTTTTTCCTTCTCTTCTTGAACGCTTGTGCATTGCCTTTCCATATCCAAGCAGGACTTTTTTTAATGCTGAACCTTCAACACTTTCAAGAGAAGTAAAACCAGCGCTGTCGCTTGTTCCTGTAATCTCAAATTCATATCCGTTTAGTTCTGGATTGAATTCCTTTCCTTCTATCTTGTTATGAAGTTCCTTGCCTATGAATTCTTCGCTGTCTGATTCCAAATGGTAAGTCTTTCCGTTTTTTCCCGCGATGTTTATTTTAAATACCATATTAATGTATTGAGAAAATTGGTTTTTAAACTTTTCACATCCCCCATTCAGGGTTCTTTTTTCTCTTGATTTCTGCAATCTCGCCCAATATTTTCATCTCTCCCGAAGACAGCAAATCTCTGTTTTTCTTAAAATTTCTAAACTGCTTTTCCCCAATATCTGAATAAAGAAACTTCCTGTCTTTGAGTTCTTTTTCAAAATTAACCCCTGGAATTGAAATTGCAACTTCCATCCCTTCTGTTGCTTCGCTTATGGAAGTTTTATCTGACTGGATGTTTTTTACTCTTCCTATTTTGCTTTCTTCTTCATCAATAAATGTTGTATTGGGGTTTAATTTTCCTGCTTCAACTCTAACCCCAAAAATTGCGGGTTTTGTTGCACGGAAAACATACTGATGAAGAATATTCAGTTTGCATAAAGTTGCAAGCTCCATCAGCTTCAATTTTTCAATCTCTTTCTTTTTTTCTAATCTAAATTCTTCAAGCTTTTCAATAAGCCTGTAAACAACTTCTTCTGTTATTACCTTTATTTTTGTTCCTGTCAAAAGCTCTTTTGCATCTTCATTAACTGAAACATTAAAACCAAGAATTATTGCATCCAATTCATCTATTTCAAGATTTGCTTTTGCTGATGAAAAATCTGCCTTGTTTATATTTCCAATTCCTGCTTTAAGAACAGGGATGTTGCTTTGCTTTAACAAAACTAAAAGTGCCTCCAAGCTTCCAAGAGAATCTGCTTTTGCAATTATTCCTTTATTTTGTGTTTTTATTGTTTCAGTCAGTTCTTTCCTGAAAATTTCCTTTACTTTTTCCTTGTCTCCTGTATAAGACAAGAAAGGCATTCCTGGGAGAATATCCATCTTCTCGCTGAACTGCATTCTTATTCCTGTTGCAGCTGTGACATTTTCTTTTGCTTTGAATTTTGTGCTTAGTGGCTGAATTTCCTCAATTGAACGAATTTTTGTTATTATTGGATTTCCTTCTATGTTTGCAACAGCAATTTCATCATTTTTTCCAATCTCTCCGTCATACAAAATTGCTTCTGCATAATCGTTTGATTTTTCTTTTTTAACTTCAAGAACAACACCTTTTGCTTCTTTCCCCAACTTCAGCCTCTCTGCAAGATACTTCTGGCTTAAACCGCAGAGCATCATCATCAATTCCTGAATTCCTTCTCCTGTTCTTGCTGAACAGGGAATCATTGCAATCTTTTTCGTGAAATCTTCTATATTATAAAATAAATCAGAATCAAACCCGTAATTGCTTAATGAACCCTCTATTGTCATATATCTTTCATCAAAAAGCGATTTTACATTCAAAGGCTGAGATTCAATATTTTTCTGCAAGCCTATATTTGAATCTTTGTTTGTTCTCCATCCAGAAATATTGTCTATTTTATTCAGCGCAATAAGGAAAGGAGTTTTATTGAATTTTAATATCTGAATTACTTCTGCTGTCTGGGGTTTTATTCCTTCGTTTATGTCAATTACAAGAATTGCCAAATCAGCCAAGCTTCCTCCTCTCTTTCTTAAATTGGTAAAAGCGGCGTGTCCAGGAGTATCAATAAACAGAAATCCCGGAATTTCAAGTTTTATTCCTTTTTTTGCAATTAAAGAACAGGCTTTTTCTATCTGCTCTTTTGGATATAATGTGAAGGAAATTTTCTGGGTTATTCCTCCTGCTTCGCTCTCCTGAAGAGAGCTACCTCTAAAATAATCAAGAATGCTTGTCTTTCCGTGGTCCACGTGCCCGCAGATTGTCACAATTGGCTGGCGGATTTTTTGAGTCATAAGAATAAGAAAAGAGGGCAGGTTAAAAAGTTTGTGAATTCAAAAGTTATAAAAGACGAGATTTATTCCTTAAAATATGAATAATATGCTTAAAGAAGTTCAGGAAAAATATGAACTGGAACTGGAAAAAGCGATTAATGAAATTAAGAAATCCAGAGCAAAGTTAGTTATGCTTCAGTTCCCAGACGGGCTTAAAATTTATGCAACTGCTATTGCCGATTATCTTAAAGAAAAAACAAAAGCTGAATTCTTAATCTGGTTTGGAAGCTGCTACGGAGCCTGCGATATTCCTGCAGAAGTTGGAAATTTAAATCCTAAAGTTGATTTAATTATTCAATTTGGGCACAATGAACTAATGCCTTCTTATCTTTAGTGTCATATCAAGTAGTGATATATCTTTTTAACTTGTTTTTCTATTTTCTTATAATGAAAGAGGTGGATTCCAATATTGAAAAATTGAAAAGAGGGGATGCAAAAAGTTTGGATATGATAATGAAAATGAGGGCAATAAGGGAGCATTATCTTGAAAGTTATGAAGAAATTGCAGATTTTAGAAAAAAGATTCAGCCGTGGATTGAGAGAGGATTTGTTTCTAAAAATTTTGAAGTAAATCCAGACAGCCCCTTGGAGCAGGAATTTTGCTATTCATTAACTTCTCTTGGGAAACAATATTATCAGGATTTAAATCCAATTCATGAGGAAAGCGATTCCTGTCAGGAATAATAAAATTCCTGCAATTAGATGAAATATTCTGACATTTTTTTCTTTCCACTGGACTATGTTTTCTGCTGTTGTGAATCCTTTGTAAACTATAAAAGTGATTATTATCAAAGGCAGAACTGCTATCAAATTGAAATACAACAGCCACGGCAATGCTCCAATTAATCCTAATTTTGAAAGAGATTCTGTTGCAACCAGCAACGGAGTCATTGTGCACGGGCTTAAAAAAAGAGTGATAATAAATCCAATTAAGAAAGCCCCTAAAGGAGAAGTTATTTTTTGAATAATTCTTTTTGCTTTTGTCCTCATCCATATCGGCATTTCTGTTGCGAATCCTCCTGGGCGGTAAAAGAAAAAATCTTTAATCTGCAATCCTCCTACAAGCATTGACAGCACAGCGAAAGTATATTTTATATAAATTGAACCTTGCCTAAGCATTCCTGCAAATGCCTGAAACAACTGAACTAAAACTATTCCGTAAAACAAATATCCAAGATATACTGCCAGAATAAAAGCCAGCCCTGCAAACAAGACTTTTTTCTTTTTTTCCTGATTTTGCGTTAGAATTGTTACAAGAACAAGAACAAGCATTGCAATCTGGCACGGATTTACAGAATTAACAAGTGCGAGAGAAGTTATCTTTCCAAAAGTTAAAATATTTTCCACTACCATATAAATTATAATAAAAAAGAAGTTTTAAATGTTTTTGAACTATTCTGAATAATTTGTTAATTTCTTAAGTTCATCTATTGTCTCAACACCGATATATGCTTTTCCTTCAATTATCCAAGTTGGTGTTGCTTTAATTTCTGCAGCAGCACACGCCTGCTGATTTTCTGAACTTGCAAGGCAGTCAATAATATTCAAGTATTTTACATTGCTTCCAAACAAATCTTCCTGCTCTTTGCAGTGTATGCATCCTGTCTGAACATAAAGAACAGAATGTTCTCCTATCCATTTTGCTACTTTCTCTGCATCAGTATCCTGCACTGAAGCACCCTGAAAATTTTTAAAGAAAATTACTCCGCCTGCTACTGCTAAAATAAGAACAACAAATCCTATTGTGGCTAATTTGTTTTTTTGCATATTTAATAAAATAAATAAGAGATTTTAAATCTTTTGAAGCGAGGCATCTAATCAGTAATCAGGCATTTCTTCTTCTGGTTCCTGTTTTGATTTTCCGCTGCTTTCTGACGGCTTCAAATCATTTTGAGAAATTGAATTAATCATTTCCTTGAACTTTGGAAAGTTCTCTGCTGGAATTCTCAGCCCTTTTTTTGTGGGTCCTGTATATTTCTCGCTTGTTGTGAATTCTCTTATATCAACACCAACTTTCCCGTTATATTCTCTTATTCCAATAACAATGTCAGTTACTGCTCCCTGATATTCTCCTTTCTTTATTTTTCCTATGTCTTTATCTGTCATTTTACTCTTTAATGAACGAGTTATTTAAATGTTTTTGTATCTTCATTATTAGCTATATTCTGAAGTATAATTAAGGTTAAAAACATAGCCTGCCTGTTATTTCTATGATAGATGAATGTCCAAAATGCCACGGAACAGGTGTCGTAAAAGAACCAAACGGAAGCATCCACACCTGCTGGGACTGCCTTCAAAAAGGAAAAATGGATGTTCATTCAGATAAAGTTCCTGATTCTAAAATCAAGGTTTAGGAGAAAGCAATCTTGTAGTCAAGCTGAATTTTGAATTTCTTTCTTGCAGTTCATTTTCTATTTCTGTTAAAACTTCCTTATTGCTTAATATAATCCTTCTCCCCATTTTAATATAAGTTATAACAGCTTCGCCTTTTTGATACAATATAAAATTTCTTTCCTCTATCAATTGTTTGCATCCTTTAAGATATTTATCAAGAAATTCCTTGTCAACTCGTTCAAGAACATAAACTGCTTCTTTCATCAGTCTTTCATCTCTATTTTGATATTTACATTTTTTGGAATATACATTTTCATTATGTTGTGAAGGATTTTTTCGTTTGCAGGCAAATCAATCAATCTTTTGTGTATCCTCATTTCAAATCTGTCAAATGTTGCTGTGCCGTTTCCGCAGGGTGATTTTCTTGTTGTTATTTTGAGCTTTTTTGTAGGCAATGGAACAGGCCCGCTTACTGCAATTCCTGATTTTTTGGCGATATCTTTGATAGATTCACAAATAGCATTAAGACTTTCTATGTCTGTGCTGTTAAGTTTGATTCTCACTTTAGTCATAAGATAAAAATTAGAAGATAGTTTAAAAACTTTTTGTGTTCGGATTATTCAGGAAAATTTAAATAGAACTTTCCCGTCTGAACATAATGATTGACATCAAGCTTATTAGGGAAAATCCCGACATAGTAAAAGAGAATATAAAGAAGAAATTTCAGACAGAAAAACTGCCTCTTGTTGATAAAGTAATCAAACTTGATGAAGAATGGAGAAAGTTAAAATATCAAGAAGATGAATTAAGAAGCAGAAGGAATAACATATCAAACGAGATAAGCGAGGCAAAGAAAGCGAAGAAAAATGTTTCTGAACTTCTAAAAAATGCAAAAGAGATTCCAGAAGAGATAGGAAAGATTGGAGAAAAAAAAGAGAATTTGGAAAGACAGATTAAAGAAATTATGATGACTATCCCCAATATAATTGACAAATCTGTTCCTCTCGGGAAGGATGACTCCCAAAATGTTGAACTGAAAAAATTTGGAGCTCCAAAAGTTTCAAGATATGAAATTATCCAGCACGCTGAACTTGCTGAAAAATTAAACGGGGCTGATTTTGATTCTGCAAAAGAAATTTCAGGAAATGGATTTTATTTTCTTACAGGAGACTTTGCGCTTCTTCATTCTGCAATGCTTGCTTTTGCAAGAGATTATATGATAAAGAAAGGATTTGAATATGTAATTCCTCCTTTTATGATAAGAAAAAAAGTTGTGGAAGGAGTTATGTCATTCAAGGAAATGGATGCGATGATGTATAAGATTGACAATGATGACTTGTATCTAATAGGAACATCTGAACATTCAATGATTGGAAGATTTATCAACAGGACAATTTCTGGAAAAAAAATTCCACTGCTTATGACAAGCTATTCACCCTGTTTCAGAAAAGAAGTCGGGAGCCACGGAATAGAGCAAAAAGGATTTTACAGACTGCACCAGTTTGAGAAGCAGGAAATGATTGTTATATGCGAGCCAGAGGATTCTTACAAATTTTACAGCAAGATGCTGAATTATACAGTTGAAGTTTTTAGGAAGTTGAATATTCCTGTAAGAACTCTTGAATGCTGTTCTGGAGATTTGGCTGATTTGAAGGCAAAATCAGCAGATGTTGAAGCCTGGAGTCCTAGGCAGAAAAAATATTTTGAAGTTGGAAGCTGTTCCAATCTTACAGATGCACAAGCAAGAAGACTGAACATAAGAATTGAAGGGAAGGGAAAAATTTATCTTGCACATACCTTGAATAACACTGTCCTTGCTTCTCCAAGAGCTTTGATTGCATTTCTTGAAAATAATCAGCAGAAAGACGGGAGCATAAAAATCCCTGCTGCCCTGCAGAAGTATATGCTTGGGAAAAAGTTTATAGGAAAAAAAGAGAAATAATTACAACTCAAACTCATCAATGAAATTAACTATTGTGCTGTATTTTTCCAGAAATTTAAATCCCTTGTTTGTCAGTGAAATAAAATTTTCCCCTTTGTGATTTGTTTTTTCTACAAAATTCTTTGCCGTAAGTTCAGCCAGATATTCTTTGAATCTTGCTGTTGAAGTATTTGATTTTCTTAAAAGAGGAGTTGGCTTAATCAGGTTGTTGCTTTTTTGTATGGTTTTTAGTATGTCATAGGTTATGTCCAATTTTCCTCTCTTCGCCATTTTAGTCAGAACCTGCTTTTTTCAATACCTTGTAAAGTATCATAAGGAATATGAATTCTGAAGTAAGATAAATAAAAAACTGGATTGTCTGCAGGAATTCTGGAATTAAAATATCAATTATGTTCAATATCCAGAAAAATGAAAGCAATAAATAAATTATGTAAAGATTATGCCCTTTTGTTTTCTTCTTCGCGTCCTTGCGGGATATATAAACTGTGCTTAGCACTGCAACAAAAAGAATAAGGTTTATTCCTAAATAAATCCACGAATTTCTCAATAAAATAACAGCTAATGAGATAACAAAAGCTGACAGATGGAACAGATAAATCCTGCTGGAATTCTCTCCCCATTTCTTCCACATCACGCTGTAAAGAAGGAAGAAAATTGCCAGTGAACTGAAATACATAAATGCAAACAGAGTTAAGTTTCCAAAAAACATAGGGGAGAATTCGTGTATCTCTCTTAAGCTGAAATAATCCAGCACAAATTTTATGAAGGACCTGAAAAAATATGCGACAGCAAAAAACAAAAAAGAAAGCCTGAAATATTTAATTCCCTTGTAAGAACTTAATTCATACAGCTCTTTTGTCCCGAAATAAATCATCAAACTGCAGATTATTATTACAAATGAATAAATTAATTCTGCTCCGAATCCAAGCATCGTTAGGTGTTCTATAAACGGGGGCATTCTATTATTATACCACTGAAATATTCTATTTAAACATTTATAACTCGGGTGGATTTCAAGTCCATCTTGTTTAAAAATAAAAATTGCAGTTTAACTTTATGAAAAAGAATAATCTTGTCTTGATTATTTTGGTGGGAGCATTATTGATAAGCAATATCTTTTTTGGATATATGCTGTTCTTTCATAAAAATAATCCAAATCCCAATGGATTTCAGAATATGCAGCTGACTGATGCTCAAAAACAAAGCGTAACTTCTTTTTTTGAAAGCACAACAGACACAGCAAAAATAACCGATTACTGCAATCAAAACAAAATGGAATGCTTCTATTATTGCAGAGAAGTAAATTCAGGTAATACTTACTGCTCACAGTTAATGCAAAATCGTCCAACTTCTCAACCTCAGCAGTAAAGTACACTGCGAAATGCTGGGTGGATGATTAGTCCACCCAGCTTATAAATAATATTCAAGAAGGGAATTTATCAGAAAATGAAAACAAACATAATTGAATTGAAGAATGTTAAAAAAACATACAAGATGGGAAAAAATCAAGTTGATGCGGTATCTGATATCAATTTAATAATTTACAAAGGAGAATTTGTAATTATTAATGGGGCAAGCGGAAGTGGAAAAAGCACAATAATGCATCTAATCGGATGCCTTGATGTTCCTTCACAAGGCTCTGTTCTTTTGGAAGACAGAGATATTCTTTCATTAACAAAATCCCAGATGGCTAAAATACGAGGGAAGAAAATTGGATTTATTTTTCAGCAGTTTAATCTAATTAGAACTTTGACTGCACTTGAAAATGTTGCATTGCCTATGGAGTTTCAGAATAATTATATTAAAGCAGAAGAGAGAGCAAAAGAATTGCTGGAACTTGTTGAATTAAAAGACAGAATGCATCATAAGCCAACTGAATTAAGCGGAGGGCAGGCTCAGAGAGTTGCTATTGCAAGAGCATTGGCAAATAATCCAGAAATAATTCTTGCAGATGAACCAACTGGAAATCTGGACAGCGAAACAGGAGAAAAAGTTATTGAAATGCTGTATAAACTCCACAAAGAGCACGGAAAAACTCTTATCATTATTACTCACGATACAAATTTTATTTCTAAATTCAGAAATATTGCAAGAATAATAAAATTAAAGGACGGGAGAATAATTTATGGAAAAAAATAAAATTTTTGTTTTATTGGCATTGTCTTTTGTGGTAATGCTTCGCTTAGTTTCAGCAGCAGACAATTATAATGTGGAAGTGACTGATGTCTCTCCAACAAGCTTAACTCCTGGAGAACAGACAGAACTGTCCTTTAAAATAGAAAATACCGGAAATGTAGATTTGGATAATATTGTATTTTCTTGGGAAGAAAAAACAGGAAGCATACTGCCTGTCGGTTCAAGCAATACCCAAAGCACAGATTCTTTGGGAGAAGGGGACGATGAAGAATTTAATTTTGATGTATTTACTTCTGCATCTGCTTCTCCAGGATTATACGGACTAACACTTACAATCAAATTTAATAATGACAACGGAACAGCAATCACTGAAACTTCCAATGTTGGAATAATTGTGGGGGGGCAGACAGATTTTGATATCTCTATTTCTGATTCCTCTTCAACAGGGACTATTCTTTCTGTTGCAAACATCGGGAAAAATCCTGCAGAGTCAGTTACTATTATAATTCCAGAACAATCCAATTTTAAAACAAGTGGAAGCAGTTCTTCAATAATAGGAAACTTAGACAAGGGAGATTATTCAGTAGCTTCTTTTCAGCTTGTTTCTTATTCAAGCTCTTCTTCTTTGAATGTTGAAATTCAATATACAGATACAACAGGAACAAGACAAACCCTAACAAAGACAGTTGAAATCCCATCATCTTCTTTAGGAACTCAAGTTTCTGCATCACCTTCCACTTCTTCAACAACAGGCTATGCAGCGAAAAATACAAGCCAGAATAGCAATACTTTTCTTATAATTGGATTTGTAGTTAGTATTCTTTTTACAATTGGGATAATTATTTTCATAATTAAGAAGAATAAGAACAAAAATGAGACTAACTAAATCGTTTAAACTATCTTTAAACATACTTCTTCATAGCAGATTAAGAAGCTGGCTGACAATTATAGGGATAATCATAGGCATTGCTGCAGTTGTTGCAATAATTTCAATCAGTGAGGGAGCCCAGCAGCAGCTTAATTCTAACCTTGGAAATTTAGGAGCAGATACTTTGACAATTACTCAAGGAGCTTCAAGAGCAATGGGGCCTGGAGATTTTGGGAGGGGCACTGAAGAATCCTCATCAACAACCTCAAAAAATTTGACTTCAAAAGATATTCTTATGCTGAAGAATCTTCCAAATGTTGAATATGTTATGGGGCAGATTTCAGGAAGAGAAGACTTGACTTATATGACAAAAACTGCAACTCTGGAAATTGTTGGCGTAGATACTAATGTGTGGAAGGAAATTACAACTGAACAATTAGCTTCTGGAAGATTTTTGACAAATGGGGATACTTATTCTGTTGTTTTAGGTGGGAGCATTGTAAGCTCTACTTTTAAGGATGGGATTCCGCTTAACAGCCAGATTGTAATTAATGGAAAATCCTTCAAAGTTGTTGGAATTTTGAAAGAAGGGCGTTCTGTATATATGTCAATAGACACTGCGAAGACAGTTTTAGAAATTAGCGAAGACAAGTTTGATTCAATTTCTGTCAAACTAAATGATATTTCTTTGTCTAATGATACAATTACTGCAATAACTAACAGATTGATGCTGTCTCACGGGATAATTGATTCAAACAAAAAAGATTTCACTGTTTCTTCTCCAACTTCAATGCAGGAAACTATACAGCAGACAATGAGCACAATGACTTTATTTTTAGGAGCAATTGCTGCAATCTCTCTTCTTGTAGGAGCAGTCGGAATTGCAAATACAATGTTTACTTCTGTGCTGGAAAAAACCAAAGAAATTGGAATTATGAAAGCCATTGGAGCTAAAGATAAAGATATAATGATTATTTTTCTATTAAATGCTGCATTAATCGGATTGATTGGCGGAATCGGAGGAACAATACTTGGGTTTTTTGCTTCAGAAGCAATAAGTTCATTAGGGGGAATATCTACAACTACTTCTGGAGCAGGCAGGGGATTTCTCGGGGGCTTTGGCTCTTCTTCCTATGTCAGCCCTGAACTCATAATAGGTGCTTTGGTTTTTTCAATCCTTGTTGGAATGATTGCAGGAGCAATTCCTGCACGCAAAGCTTCAAGATTAAATCCTGTTGATGCTTTGAGATACGAATAATTTTTAAAGATTTATTACCTCAAGATTTCACGAAGTTGAAAGGAGGTGATAAAATGAAAGGTAAATGGCATTGGAATAAAATTGCTTTGGTTGTGGGCTTGTATGCTGCGGCTCTGCATGCAATTTGGGCGATAGTTGTTGCATTAGGAGTAGGACAAGCATATTTAGACTGGATTCTTCCTTTGCATTTCATAAGCAATATGTATACAGTATTATCCTTCAATGTCCTGACTGCTTTATTCTTGGTAGTTATGGCTTTTATTGGGGGTTATATTGCAACTTTGCTGTTCATATGGCTTTGGAAGATAATCAAGGTAAAGAAAGGATGATTCTTTATTAATTTTTTATTTTTCAGGTTTTTATACCAAAAATTTAAAAACCTGCTTTTATTATGACTATTAGTAGAAATATCTATTCATTAGATTACATCACATTCACATTCACATTTCCTGTTATTTTAAGAGGAAAGCGACTACAGAAGTTTTGTAACTCTGTAGATATTTCTGAGGAATCTTATGATTTCAAATAATTAAATAATAAAAATAAGAAAATGGCAAAAATAAGTCCTGTATCAATAAAATATATGATACACGCGAATTTTTCAGCAGAAGGCGCTTTAGAAAAGCCTGATGTAATCGGAGCTATATTCGGACAGACAGAAGGGCTCTTGGGAGCAGAACTTGAGATGAGGGAACTTCAAAAAGAAGGAAAAATCGGAAGAATAGAAGTTGACTTGCACAAAGAAGGAAAGAATACTGTGGGAATTATAAAAATTCCAACAGCTTTGGACCAGAGCGAGACAACTTTAATTGCTGCTGCTATTGAGACAATAGAAAGAATCGGCCCTTGCGACTCGCAAATTTCAATTGAAAGAGTGGAAGATGTCAGAGGAAGCAAGAGAGATTACATCATAGAAAGAGCAAAGAAACTTATGAGTGAAATTCACGGGACAACAGACTCAAGAGAAATATCTGCAGAAATCAAGGATTCTGCAAGAATTGCTGGAATAAAAGAATACGGAGAAAACAAGCTTCCGTGCGGAGATATTTCAGGAAAAGAGATTGTTGTTGTTGAAGGAAGAGCAGATGTTGTTAATCTGATAAGAAACGGAGTGAATAACGTCATAGGAATGAATGGGACAAAGCTTCCTGATGAAATCAAGGAATTGGGCAAAGAAAAAGAAATTACCTTGTTCGTTGATGGAGACAGAGGCGGAAAACTTATTGTTCAAAATGTTGCTGATAATGCAAATGTAAAATATGTTGCAGTAGCTCCAGACGGAAAAGAAGTTGAAGAGCTTGCTGGAAAAGAGATATTGATGAACTTAAGAAAGAGAATTCCTGTAAAGGAATTCCTTTCTGGTTCACAGGAAAGAAGAAACGAAAGATTTGAAAGAACAGAGAAAAAAGAAGAGGCAACACAGGAAGAATTTGAAATTGATGCTGACAAAAAGAAAAGATTAAAAGAAATATTAAAAGAAAATCTTGGAAGCGGGAGAGCAGTAATACTTAATAATTCATTAAACGAAATCAAAACAGTTTCTCTTAAAACCCTCGCAGGAACACTTGCAAGATTAAGGGAAAAACCAATAGCAATTGTGATTGATGGAACAGCAACAAATTCCATAATCAATTCTGCAGAAGAATCAGGATGCAAAGTCATTGTAGCAAAGAACTTTGCAACAACAAACACAAGCGTTAAATTATTGAGCTTGTAATTTTTCTATTTGACTTATGAAAAAGAGCAGAAAAACCTGCTTTTGCACCCCCTCAAAAACAGAGAAATAACATCTCTAAATGGTAGTTCCTTTCCTGTTGAAAAGTTTATCCTTGGGCTTGCAATTTACCGACGATAAAACAAAAATTTCTGTTAATTCACTCTGCGTTTAAACAGGCAGTAATAATACATATTTCCCCATCTTGTTACTACAATAAAGTTTATAAACTCATTTTAGCTTCAATTTTTACAGAAAACCAAGCTTTTCTGCAATTAAACAATGAATAAAAATAATAAACAAATGAATGCCAAAAACATTTTGGTTTCTTTTTTGTTAATCGCAAGTGTTTTGTTCTTAGCATCTGCAGTAAGCGCTGCTACAGTAACAAATGCAGCTGGTACAAGTGTACAAGTTAATGGCGAAGATGTTGCTAGTGCTTCTAACACTTTTAGTGTAGTTGCAGGCGATACTATAACTGTTCAAGTTAAGTTCACAGCTATTGATTTGGATTCAAGCACAGTTGCAGTTGACGGAAGTGCTTCTGATGTCAAAGTTAAAGCAACTATCGAAGGCGACAAAGATGATGTAACTGCTGTTACTTCAGGATTTGATGTTATCGGTGGAAAAGTTTACACTAAGACATTAACATTGAAAGTTCCTTCAAACCTTGAAGATGCAAGTGAATTGTTGCCTTTGACTGTAAAAGTTGGAGATGACGAAGTTTTCACTGCAAGTTTGAGTGTTCAGAAACCTTCATACAATGTAGCTATTAAGTCAGTAATGACAGGCAGTGCAATGAGCGCTGGACAAACTGTTCCAGTTCAAGTTGTATTGAAGAACGATGGTTACAATGATGTAGAAGACTTGTACGTAACTGTATCTATATCAGAACTTAACCTTCAAAAACAAGTTTACTTCGGTGACCTTGTTACAGAAGAAAATTCTGACAGTGATAACAAAGCCAGCGTTAGCGGAACAGTCTACTTGGACGTTCCATTCAATGCAAAGGCTGGAGCTTACACACTTACAGTTGAAGCTAGTAACGACGATTTCGAAAACACTGTGACAAAGCAAGTAACAATAGAAAACAGCGTTTCTGATGTTGCAATAAGATCAGGAAACAACTTGGTATTACTTAACCCTACTAACAAGTTAGTAGTCTATACAGTATCTTACCAGTCTAACACTGCTACTGTTGTTATACCAGCAGAGTCAAGCCAAACAGTTCCTATAGTTGTTCCAAACGGAGACTACAAATTTGATGTCTCAGTTTTCTCTGGAGCTACACTTTTAAGCACTGTTAACTTCAGCGGTTCAAATGCAGCAATTTCAACAGCAAGCCCAGTATTGGTTTTAACAGTTATACTAGCAATAGTATTCCTTGTTTTGTTAGTTGTATTGGTTGTATTGATAACAAAGAAGCCACAAAAAGCAGAAGATTTCGGTGAAAGTTACTACTAAAACTTCTTGATTTTATTTTTATTTTTATTTTTATTTCATACTCATTTACTTTGCCCTAATGGAAAAAGAGGGATAATCATAAGATGAAAGGAGAACTTAAGATAATTTTAGGGTTGAAAAAAGCCCGCATTGAACATATGGAAGAACTGGAGAAAAAAATCCAATCTTATTCTCCAAGTGAACTTCTTAATAGAGGGAGAGAATATATCAAGGACTCCGAATATTTTGATGCGAAAATCGTTTTTGACAAGCTTTCTGAAGATTCAAAGATGAGAAATATTGCTGAGATATACGGGATGCTTATATCTGCAACCATCTTATTAACACTTCTAAAAAAAGATGATTATAGAAGCAGCACTTTGATAATGAATAATAACCTAACAACCTGTATGATAGAATCCACAAGAATGCATGCTGAAAAAGCTATCTCTACTGAAGATTTATTCAATTTAGAAACAATGATTGACAGGATTCCTTTTAATAAAATAAAAACCTATGAAATGAATGATTTCTGGAAATTTTACAACAGATTCAAAGAATACAATCTTGATGTTTTTCTCAAAGAGAATGAAAAGAAAAACAGCATATAAATCCTTAAAAACAAACTTTATTTTTTGAATTAATGGGTTGCAGTCTTGATTCACTTTCCAAAATGCTTTCATTTAGTTCTATTAACTCTGCCCTTTGTAATAAGACTTATCCTCTCAGCAAAGATTTAGAGCTTCGCATTAAAGATGCAACATCTTTCTTTGGAGATTTTATTTCATCTCTTCAATCTTTGGAAACTGGAAAATATGTCTTTTTTAACAATGATATTTCCAGCCTTCTTGAATATATGGGGTATCTTGACTGGGAAGTTAGAAATAGTTCAATGGAAAAACAGAGAGGGGTGATTAACAAGGCAGTTTCTGACACTAGGGGATATATTGAAGGGTTAAATTTTTTGAAAGAGAATCCATCTGAATTTTATTCAGATAAGGAAAAAACTGAAAAACTATCTCATATTTGCGGAATAATGTGCAGACTTTTTAATTACTTCCCTTCACCTTCTGATTTGTTTGAGCCAGTTAATGATGATGATTAAAATTTATTCCTGTTAAATCTTCAGGCTGACAATCTTGCTGATTCCTTCTGACATGCTTACTCCGTAAAGATTTGTTGAATTAGCCATTACTTCATCATTGTGAGTTATTACAATATACTGCCCGTTTTTCATATACTTCTTCAATAATTCTCCCAAGCGCTCTGAATTTCTCTTGTCAAGCGCAGCATCTATTTCATCAAATATGTAAAAATAATACGGCTTTAACTCCTGTATTGCGAAAATTAATGAAAGTGCAACAAGTGTCTGCTCTCCCCCTGAAAGAGATTTTACATCAAAATTTTTCCCGTGCCCCGTTTTCACAATTATATTCACGCCTCCGCTGAAAGGCTCTTTTTGGTTTTCCAGTTCAAGAAAAACATCTCCTTTTATGCTTAATTGCGAGAAGTTCCTTGAGAAAATATTATTGATTGAGTTTAATGTCTGCATAAATGTCTTCTTTTTCTTCACATCAATTTCGTGTATTATTTTCATAATTCCCTCTTTTTCTTTTGTTATAACCTCTGTCTTTTCTTTTATTGAATCATATTCTTTTTTTATTTCATCATAAACTTCAAGAGAGCGGAGATTCACGCTTCCTATCTGGGACAAAAGCTCCTGCGTCTTGTTAAGCCGTTCAAGAAGCGAATCCTTTGATGCTTTTATCAGTTCTGTGTTTGGAAAACCGAGCATTTCTGTTTCAAGATTCTCAATTTCTGCATTAATTCTGGCAGAATCAATTTTCAAATTATTCATTTCGCTCTCAAAATTGTATACTGTGTTCTGGTTTCTGGAAATTTCTATTTCATTGTCTCTTATTTTTTTCTGAAATCCATCCCGTTCTATAATCATCTTCTGGAATTTTTCTGAAAGTTCTTCCTCCTGTTTCTTCTTCTTTTCCAAAAGCCCTTCTTTTTCATTTACCCCCTTTCTTATCTCTTTTAATTCAGAATTCAAGTCTTCTTCATCCCTCAATACCTGCTTTAATGAAATCTTTGAACGTTCAAGCTCCCTCTGTTTGAAAGATATTTCTGAATCAATATTTTCCTGATTTCTCATTGATACTTCCTGCACTTCCACTTTTAATGTTTCATATTTTTGCTCTATGTTTGAATTTTCATCAAAAGAATTTTCAAGAGTTTTCTCCCTTCTGCTTAACTCGGCAATTTCCCCCTTAATATAATCAATTTTTTCCTGCAGGGATTTTATCTGCGCCTGTTTTTCAGAAATGCCTGAAAGTTTTATCAAGTCAGAATTGCCTCTGGATATTTCAAGATTCAACTGTTCAATTTCCTGATTCAGCATGCTTTTCTTATTGTAAATTCCCTTTAATTCCTTGTCGGAATTTTCTATGTCTTTCTGCAGAGATTCTATCTTGTCGTGAATTTCCTTATGCATAGAATCAATATGCTCTTTTGTAATTCTGCTCTGACAGAGAGGGCATATATCCATTTTGGATATTTTTTCTATTAATTTTTCCTGCTTGTTTATTTCATATTCGCTTGTGCCTGAAAGCTTCTCAAGAATCTTTTCCCTCTTGTTTAAGTCTTCAATCAGGTTTCTTTTTTCTGCTATCAAAGATTTCAAACTGCTTATTTTTTCTGGATTTATCTTTGAATCAAAGAGTTCTTCTGAAATTGATTTTATCTGCTTAAGCAGAAATTCAGATTCATTTGTATAAGAATCAAAAGTTGTTTTTTTGTCCTGAATTCTTTCTTTCAGGGATTTAAGCTCTGATTTAATTATATAAAATTTTTTTCTCTGTTCCTCTAATTTTTCAAGCTCCTGCTTCTTTGCTTCAACTTCTTTTTGATTTTTTGTTACAGAAGGAGCTCCTTTTTGAAGTTCTTTCAGCGCAAGTTCTGAATTTCTTATGCTTTCCTGTAAATTTTGCTTTTCTTTTGACAGAGAGGATATTTTATTTTCGTAATTTTCTGTCCTGACATTCATACCTGCAAGTTCTGCTCTTATATTTGCAATTTCCTGATTTAATCTTTCCTGCTCTAATCCTGTTGATTTCTGGATTGTAGAGTTTATTGAAGAAATTTTTGCTTCAAGATTTTCAACTGCAGTTCTTATTTCAAGAATTAATTTCCTTTCTTTTTCTATTTCCTTATTCTTGCCTGATATTTTTAAAATAATTTCTTCTGATATTTTTTTCTTTTGATTTATCTCCCCATAAATAATGCTGGCTTTGAATTTCTTTACATCTGCTTCAAGCTTTTTGAATTTTAATGCCTGCTGTCTTTCTTTTTCCAGATTATTCAGGTATATTGTTCTTTCTCTTAAAATTGCAAGAACCTCTCTTAATTTTTCTTCTGTTTTTTCCATCTCTGCAATAGATTTTTCTTTTCTCATTTCATAAACTGAAATCCCTGAAACTTCTTCTATGACTTTTCTTCTTTCCTCAGGCTGCATTCTCACAAAGTTTTGAATCTCTCCTTGAAGAATAATATTAAATCCATTTGGGTCTATTCCTGCTTGAGCCAGAAGAAATACTACCTCCTGCCTTGTTTTTGTTTCATTGTTTATTCTGTAAATGCTCTGCCCGTTTCTTCTTACAATTCTCTCTATTGAAATTTCATCTTTGTCAATTGAAAAAGTCCTGTCTGAATTATCAAGGACAATTTCAACTATCGCTTCTTTTGCAGGTGCAGCAGCCTTGCTGCCCAAGAAAATTAAATTTCCTGCTTTTGCCGCTCTTAAAGATTTTATGCTTAATCTTCCAAGAACAAAACATAATGCATCAGAAATATTGCTCTTCCCGCTTCCATTAGCCCCTACAATAACATTTATTCCTGGAGCAAGAGGCACTTCTGTTTTTCTGACAAAACTCTTGAAGCCGTGCATCACCAGTCTTTTTATATAAATCATTCAATAGATAAGAAAAGGTATTTTTTAAAGTTTAATGAACTAAATAATCTAAAAGAAAAATAATTTCTTTTGTTCAGAAGCAGAACAGGCATCTTTCCAAGTGCTCCATGTTTTTCTGAATATTCCCTTGTCTCCATAAACCTGATTGTGCTTTTCAAGAAATTTTGTTGTAAGCGGGTCTGAACAATATCCAGAACCAATATCATTCCCGTATTGTTCCTTTAATTTAGCCATTTCTGTTTCTCTTGTGCATTTAGCAAGTATAGAAGCTGCAGATACTGCAACGTGATTCACGTCTGCTCTATGCTCGCATACAACTTCAAGATTTGACAGATTGTCTATTTTTGTTTTTAGAAAATCTTTCCATTTTTCTATTCCAACAGAAGGGCAGTCAACAACAACTCTTATTTTATCATACCCTTTGTTTATCCTGTTTATTACTTCTGCCATCTTTATTGCTTCCAGTGCATTAAGATTTGTTCCTGCTTTGTTTGTGCTGTCTATTTCTTCTGGATAAGCAAGGACTATTTCAAATGTTTCTGCCATCTCTTTTATTTTCTCGCATAAGAATTCCCTTCTTTTTTGAGTTAATTGCTTTGAATCTTTTACCCCTAATTTCTTCAATTCGCCTTCAATTTTGCTGTCAATAAGGCATCCTGCCAGAATCATAGGGCCCACAACAGGCCCTCTTCCTGCATCATCAATTCCTAAAATAAGCATAGGTTTTCCACATTCACAACGTTTATAAATTTAATTCTAATCTTTTTTATATAGCGGGGTAGAGCAGCCTGGAGTGCTCGTCGGGCCCATAACCCGAAGGTCGTGCGGTTCAAATCCCACCCCCGCTACTTCTTTTTATGGTGAGATTTGAACAAATCCCAATTCGCAACTTCGCTTGCATATCACTGTCCTAAACTCCGCGAAATTGCTCACCCCCGCATCCTCTTAATTATCCCTAAATTTGAGCAATCCAACTCGAGCCCACATTCACAGTATGGAACCAATGCTCGTGTAAACTCTCGCCCCCGCCACTTATTCCCTTAATGAAATTTGAACAAATCTTTACTTTCAACTTCACTTACATAACAATGTCCTTAACACTGCAAGATTGTTCGCCCCCGCCTAATTTCATTTATCAGAACTTTTAAAAATCCATCTTAATTGTGTAATTTAGCCCTCCATAGCATAGTGGTAATGCAGTCGGCTGTAGACCGGCGTATCCAAGTTCGATTCTTGGTGGAGGGATTTCAACAGATTGTAAATCAGTTTATCCCCAAGATATCGGAGAAAGATTTTCCGTTGAATGGTTGATTCCGAGAGTTTTCACGAATGCAGTAAATATTAAGAGCAATGAGTGGGGGCTTGAGTTATAGTGGGGGGATGCTTACCCAAAAATTTCTTATTCAATGATTAGTATAGAAATATTTAAAAGAGAAACATGCCAATTAAAATCAAAGTTATTGATTAAAAATTAATTGATAACAATTAAAGGGGGGAAAATGAAGGAAGAAGCTGAAGATGATGAGGAAATATTCGACGATACTATCGACGAATTAGACCTTGATGATTGATTCTTTATTTTTATTCTTTTATTTTTAGTTTTATATTATTGTTTTCCTTGCTTAATTCGCTCGGGCTGTATTTTATATCCAAACTTAATTCTTTTATGCTTATTTCTGGAATCAAAATATTTCCAATAACAACAGATTCTCCGCGTCCTATTTCAAGAGGAGAAATATTCATTTCTTTTATCTGATTTCCATCAGCGTAAATAACAACCTGCGATTTTTCTGCATCTTTTAGCCCGAGATTCATAACAGTCATATTAACATCCAAAAATCTTCCTTTCATAACTGCAGAAGCATTTTCAAGAACCAAATCTGGGTAACTCGGAGCTGAATAAAGGTTATTAATTAACTGAATCATATCTTCGCTTATCTCCTGGCTGCAGTCAGTAACGTTATACATTATATTATTTGGATTTGCCGAATGTTCAAAGCCAAGAACGTGAAAAAGTTCATGCAGAGCAACATTTGGATTTGGGCAGTTTGATTTTTTAATTAATAAAATCTCTCCATTAAAAATAACATTAAAATTTCCTGCTTGAATTATTTTTGTTGCCCCGCCTTCTCCTGCAATGAACATTCCGCTGCTGTATTGATTCTTTTCATCGCATGTTATTGATATTTCTTCATTTTCTGAAGCAGGATTAAATCTTAAGAGGGTTAAATTCTCCATTATATCCAAGGCTGTCTGCATATCATTTTCTTTTTGAAGAGGACAGCTAGAGATGTTATAAGATATTTCAGCTGATGGAAAACGCATATTGGGATAAAACTGCATCTTATTTTCTTCAGGAACAATGCTGAAATTTGAATTTCCAGAATTCGTTGAGAAGTTAATCGTGCTTAAAGGAGTAAGATAAAAAAATAAAAGCGAAATTAAGATTAATGCTGAAATAATTGTTAGAATCACCTTTAAACTCATTAATTAATTTGTCTTTTTTCTTATATAAATTTGCTGTATTTTTTAAAAAAATAAAAAAGAAATAGTTAAATTAAACTCTTTTACCAATCTTCGTCGTCAGATGATTTTTCTTCTTCTTCATCATCGTCAGAATCTTCATCTTCATCAAATTCTTCATCTTCAGATTCTGAAGTCTTGTCCTCGTCTTCATCAAATCCTTTCTTTGCCATCTTGGATAAATTTACCTCATATTTATTTAGGTGAAAATGAGAAGAAAAGTCCTTTTTTAAAGTTTTTGATTGTTCTCTTGTTAAGGTTTTTATACATCTAATTCGTAAAAAAACAATGATACTGGATTTTATTATCAATCTTGACAAGAATCTTACTTTAATAATACAAACTTATGGACTTCTTATATACCCCTTTCTTTTTTTAATTATCTTTATTGAAACTGGACTGGTTATAATGCCTTTTTTGCCTGGGGATTCTATCCTCTTTGCATCAGGGGTTTTGGCTTCAAGAGGATTAATTAACATTTTTTTAGTTTTTTTGGTTGCGGCATCAGCTGCAATAATTGGAGACAGCGTGAATTATTGGATAGGCAATTTTATCGGAGACAGAATAAGCAGGAGCAGATTCATAAAAAAAGAACATTTAATAAAAACCCAAAGATTTTATGAAAAATATGGGGGCAAAACAATAATTCTTGCTAGATTTATTCCAATTATAAGAACATTTGCTCCTTTCATTGCAGGGATTGGGAAAATGAAATATTCAAAATTTTTGTTCTTTAATGTCATTGGCGGACTTCTTTGGACATTTTTATTTACTTTTGCAGGATTTTTTTTCGGAAATATCCCTTTTATCAAAGAAAATTTTTCAATAGTAATATTAACAATAATAATCATATCTTTTATTCCCGCAATTATTGAATTAATTAAATCTAAAAAACATAGAGAAATAAATTAAATTCTTTTTATTTTTCCTTCCTGCCAGTCTTTTAATATAAGTCTTGCAGTTCTGTCTTCATCAACTTTATTTCCTTTTATAAGAAATTTTCTCTGTCTGCCAAGATTTTCAATTAAAACTTCTGAGTCTCCATCTGAATCAATATCATAAAAATTCTCAATTATTGACGGAAATTCTTTCATAATTTCTGCTACTGCAACTTCCGGCTCTTTTACTTGATTGTATGCTCTTGCTCCTAATTTTGTGTGCTGGGACATCACTAGGTTATTTGAACTTGAATATTCTTTGTTTGGAATAATTCCAGGGCTGTCAACCAATAAGATGTCAGAAGTAAGCTTTACTTTTATTATTCCTTTTGTAAATCCTGCTTCTGAACCTGTTCTTGTTGCATTTTTTCCTGAAAGCAGATTAATCACAGAACTTTTTCCAGTATTGGGATATCCAACAACTCCCACAGTTATTTTATTTGCCCTCTTATCAACGTGCTCTTTGACTTTTCCTGCAAGAATCTTAATCCTGTCTCTTAATTCTTTTATTCCCCCTCTTTTTGTGCAGGAAACAAATACTTTTGGGTTTAGCTTTTCAATATATCCCCTGTCTATTTTTTCCAAATCAATTAAGTCAGATTTATTAAAGACATAAATTATTTTTTTGTTCTCTCTCTTAATCATATCTTCTATTTCTGAATTTCTTGTTTCTTTAATAAACCTTGAATCTAATATTTCAAGAATAATATCTGACATTTGGACGATTTTTTCTGCAAGCAGAGGATATTTTCCTTTTTGCCTTTTGATATTTTTTAATCGCTGCGGACTTCTTGAAATCCTTGAAGAATCGTGCTTCTTTCCGTGGCTGTAAACTTGATTTACTCTCATACTAATTTAAAGAAATGCGAGTTTATAAAATTAGATAAAATGTTAAATAAAAACCTTTAAAATCCTATCATAATCTATATTATTATACGCCCACATCGCATAGTGGTATTGCATCGGATTGCTAATCCGAGCCCTTCGGGGCTCGCAGGTTCGATTCCTGCTGTGGGCGTTCTTATCTAACATCCTTTTTCAAAAAACTTTAAAAATGCCTTTCTGCTATTATATTAAAAGAGGGAAAAATGCACAAAACTTTAAAGTTATTAACAATTTCAGATATTTTCATATTTTCTGGATTTGGATTAGTTTCTCCTATTTTAGCAATTTTCTTCAAGGATAATCTTGCTGGAGGAACTTTATTTACTGCAGGAGTTGCAAGTGCAATTTTTCTTATAACCCACGCAATACTGCAGATTATTTTCGCAGAGATATTCAGTTCTAAAGATAGAAGATGGATGCTTCTCTTGGGAACTGTTTTAATAGTCTTTGTTCCATTTGGATATATTTTCTCTACAAGCATATGGCATATATTCATAATACAATTTATATACGGGGTTGGAGCAGGTTTCGCGTATCCTTCATGGTATAGTTTATTCACTTCTAATATTGAGAAGAAATCAAGCGGATTCCAGTGGTCTGTATACAATTCTGGAGTTAGCATAGGAACAGGAATTACTGCTGCTGTAGGGGCTTGGCTGGCTGAAGAGATAGGATTCCAGTGGGTATTCGGGATAACAGGCATAGTTTCTGTACTTGGATTGTTAATTCTATTTAAGCTGGATAAGAATGTTGCTAAGAAGGTATAAGAAACGATGATTAATGCAGAAACGTGAGATTAAACTTGTGGTTTGCCTTAAAAGATTATTAGACTAAATTTTCAATCATAAATATAATTTAATCTTCTCTATCTTTCTTAATTTGGTCTGCTATAAAGAACGCGTGATTTGATTCTGCTTCGTGAACTTCACCATCTTTTTCATATACTGCAGTTGCTGTAGGCAAAGAGAATTTTCCAAGAACTCCTACTTTTGAATAAATTATGTAGGATAATATTCTTGATTCTCCTGCTTGAAGTCTGTCAAAGTGCCATTCTAATTTCTTGCTTCTTTCATCAACCTTCTTGGGCATCTCTCCTCCAAATCTTTCGTGCAATTTTGCTAAAAGAGGAAGCCTGTCAATTACGTGAATTCTTTCAACATATTTTCTTGCAGTGACAATTACAGATACTTTTAATGCAAATTCTCCGCCTTTTGCCCTTACAAAATTAACTTTCTTTCTAATAGACAGGTTTGTCTTTGAAAATTGTTTAACTAATATTACTATAGCAATAATCAGCAATATTGCCAATAACGGCAAAAGCCAGTTTGTTCTTACGCTAAGGCTGAACTGCTCTCCTGGTTTTAACTCCTTGTTCCAAGTGTAATAAACACTCAATCCTTTTCTTTCTACTGAATCTGGTTCAGGATTAAAGCTTGTGAAAAGCCTTGATATTATGTTCTTTTTTAATACAGTAGAAGATTCAGATACAACATTTCCTTCATTAACTTTCAGTATTTTGTTTGTGTTAATTATAATTCCATAATCATTTTCTGAACTTGTAACAATATTCTTTTCTGAAAACTTCATTGTTCCCTGCACATTTGTCTTTAATTTGTCAAAATTTATTGCTGCGTCCAGTGTGTAAAATCCAGCCATCAAATCCCTAAAATCATTTCTGTTAAGAGCAATTTCAAAACTCTGCTTCTGGTTTGGAGCAAGAGCAAATGTTTTTTCAAAATTGAAGAAAGGGGATTTGAATTGTGCGTTTATGTTTTCAAAATTGAAGTTCAGCAAATTTTTTATATAAACAGAAACTTTGTTTGAATCTGGCTTGAATTCTTCTGCACCTACTTCAAATGCTTCATTTAACTCAACAACATCTGATGTAAGCTGATAAGTCATTTGGGAATTATCCTGCCCTTTTATATACAAATCAAAGATAACTTTTCCTTCCTGTTTTAAATCAGTTCTTGGGTAAATTCCGATGCTGACATTTTTAGTTTCTCCTATGCCGATTGGAACAGTTCCTTTTGGAAAAGTATCAGAGCCAAAAAAATTGTAGAACATAAGATTATCTGAACCGCCGTTATTTGTTATTCTTAAATCAAAAATCGCAGGTGCGCTAGAGCCTTTAATCATTGCAACATCATCAGATGCAGGTTCAATATTCAAATTTATTGCAGAAATAAACGGAGCAATAATAAAAAATATAAATAATCCTATCACCAAACTCTTTTTCATATAGGAATTTAGAATATTTTGTATTTAAACGTTTCTGTTGAATTATCTTTTTCCTTCTAAATCCAAATAAGCTTTTGCCTGCGCAAGAAATTCATCACACTCACTTATTATTTTTCCCTGCATTTGTTCAATTCTCGAGGCTATTACTGATTTTTCATAAACCCCTCTTAAAAATTTCTGAAATGCAGTTTTTTCAAATTTTCCTTTATAATCTCTGATAAGATTCCCTTTAACTGTAATCTCAATGCTGCCCTTGTTTGTCTTTGTTTTTTTCCCGTCGTTAGTTATTTCAGTGCTAGTCAATCCAATAACTTTAAAATTAACTTCCATTTCAAATTTAAAATAATCTGTCAGTTCTTTTATTCCGCTCCATTCAACTTCAATATTTTTTGAATCTCCGCTTAATTTTTCCTTGTATTTTTTTTCAGATAAGAACAATCCTGTTTCATCTGTCAGCCATCCGTAGCAAAACTGGTAAAATTTTTCAAATGGAAAAAATCCATCATACTTCATTTTATTTGAAAATAGCTTGTCTTTCTCAGGCATATTATAAAATGGGAGATTTAATTTAAATATTTAACTAAACGGCAGAATTCAAATTGAGTCTTTGCAGGATTCGCATATAAGCATCCCATTTACTCTAAACAAAATTCCTTCGTGCCCGCATTCTTCGCAGATTCCCTCCCCTCTTTGCTCTGCTTTTTTTATTCTTCTCAGTTTTTCAGATTCTTCTCTTATCTTTGCGAATTCTTCTATCTCTGGATAAACTTCAGGATGCACATTTAGGATATCTTTTGCAGTAATAACCCCAACAAGCTGATTCTCGTAAACAACAGGGAATCTTTCCAATTTCAGCCTATTCATCTTTTCTATTACTTCTTTTATTGTGCAGTTGGGGGCAATAATTGCTATTTTTCTTGGAGAAATGTCAATTGCCTTTACTTTTGTCAAATCTATAGAAGATTTTTTTATCAGAGCCCACAAAATGTCTCTTTGGGAGATAAAACCAACAACCCTTTTTTTATTCACAAGAATAAGGCTTCCCACCTTCTTTTTTACCATTTCTTTTGCGCATTCTAAAAGATTTGAAGTGGGAGAAATAGTCACAGGCTCTCTTGTCATAACATCTGCAACAAGAATATTTTTCATAGATTACAAATGGCTTACTTGCTTATAAATTTTGTCGGAGGAAAAATTATCTTCTTCAACTACATAATCTTTAAATACGAATTTTGAGAGAATACTTTATGACGGATAAACCAGTTGTTTTAATGCCTGAAGATATCCAGAGAATTATGGGAAAAGATGCCCAAAGAAATAACATTCTCGCTGCAAGAATGGTTGCCGAGATGGTTAAAACAACTTTAGGGCCAAAGGGAATGGATAAAATGCTCGTCTCCCCGACAAATGATATTATTGTTACAAATGACGGGGTTACAATTCTTGAAGAAATGCAGATAGAGCATCCTGCTGCAAAGATGATGGTTGATATAGCAAAGACGCAGGATTCTGAAGTCGGGGACGGAACAACAAGCGTCGTTATGATTGCAGGAAAACTGCTGGAAAATGCAGAGAAACTTCTGGATCAAAAGATTCATCCTACTGTAATTGTGAAAGGATACAAAATTGCTGCTGAAAAATGCCAAGAGCTTCTGAATGAAACTGCCTTGAGAATAAGCCCTGACGATGATGAGATTCTTAAACAGGTAGCAATGACTTCTATGACCGGCAAAAGTGCTGAAAATTCAAAGGAAAAATTTGCAGAAATAGTTGTAAAGGCAATAAAGCAGATTCAGAATAACGGGAAAATTGATTTAAATGATATCAAGATAGAAAAATCAAGAGGAGAGGGGATAGCAGACACAGAATTAATATCTGGGATTGTTCTTGACAAAGAAAAAATTTCAAATGATATGCCTTCACTTGTGAATAATGCAAGAATTGCATTGATTGATTTCGCCTTGGAGCTGAAAACTCCTGATATTGAGACTAAAATTTCAATTTCTTCTCCAGAACAGCTGCAGGGTTTTCTCAATCAAGAAGAAAGATTAATCAAAGAAATGGTTAATAAGGTAAGGGCAACAGGGGCTAATGTAATATTCTGTCAGAAAGGAATTGATGATTTTTCCCAATACTTATTTTCAAGAGCAGGAGTTTATGCGTGCAGAAGAGTTGCAAAAAGCGATATGGAGAAACTTGCAAAGGCAACAGGGGGGAAAATTGTGAGCAACATAAACGAACTTTCTTCTTCTGAACTTGGAGATGCAGAAATTGTTGAAGAAGTCAAGCATAGCGACGATTCTTTTACTTATATAAAAGGATGCAGGAATCCAAAAGCAGTAACAATATTGATTCACGGGGGAACAGGGCATATTATTGATGAGATAGAAAGAGCATTCAAAGACGGCTTGGGTGTTGTAGCATCTTCACTGAAGACAAAATTAGTTGTTCCTGGGGGGGGAGCTATAGAAATAGAACTTGCCAGAAGATTAAGGCATTTTGGGCAGTCTTTAAGCGGAAGAGAACAGCTTGCAATTGAGGAATTTGCATCTGCTCTGGAGTTTATCCCTACAACCCTTGCAGAAAATGCAGGACTGGATCCTATAGATGTTCTTACAGAATTAAAATCAAAACACGATGCCGGAGAGAGAAATGCAGGACTAAACTTGTTCACAAACAAGATAGAAAATGTTCTTGAAGCAAGAATAATAGAACCTTACAAGATAAAGACGCAGGCAATAAACTCTGCAGCAGAAGTTGCCAACATGATTTTAAGAATTGATGATGTTATTGCTTCCAACGGCAAAGGAAAAACAGGAATGAAAATTCATCCTGAAATGAATGAGGAATTTTAATAAATCTTCTTTTTGTGATTAAATATGTATTTGTTCAGCTTCTCAATAGCATAATTTGGATTTCTTGAATCATTCAAACTGCACATAGCATTTATTCTGCCTCTTATCTGCTCTGAATTTAATGTTTCATTGCCTGCAATCAACTCAAGTCCGTTTCCCAGAGAAGACAATTCAGAATCTTCGAGAATTTTGTTTTTATTTTTATCTGCTATTTCATATACCTGTTTTTTCAAATCTTCAATTCTATCCCCCGAATAACTGCAATATCCAAAACCGGCAACTGCAGAAAGAATTACTGCACTGCATAAAACGGCTTGTGAAAATGTTTTATCTTTCATCTTTTAGAATTATTTTCTTAATGCCTTAAAGATAAATCCAAGTGCTGTGATTATTCCTAATCCAACTACTCCCAATATTGCGTAAGCAACTGTTGAATCTGATGAAGATTCTGAAGAATATGTTGTTGCAGAGATTGGCTTCTTTGTGCTGTCCTGTGATTCGCTGTCTGAAGAGGAAAGCACATCAACTCCAACATTGTTTCCAGACTTGCTTGGAACATTCTTAACAGTCAAAGGATAAGTTTGAGTGTTTGTATTTGTTCCGTCTGAAACTTCTATTATGATTGTGTAAGTAGTAGATGAGCCTACTGAAGGAGATTTTCCTGTTATTAATCCTGTTGCTGAATCTATTGACAGCCATCTTGGAGCCTGTATCAATGAATATGTCAATGTATCTCCGTCGCTGTCTGTTGCATCTACCTGATATCTGTAATTTTTGTTTTCATCAATCTGTGCAGCAGGTGCTGAGATTATCTGAATATTAGTTGAAGCAACTACATTAACTGTTCTTGTTGCTGTTGTTGTGTGTCCTGCCATATCAGAAACTGTGTAAACCACTGTGTAAGTTCCTAATGTGCTCATATCTACATTATTTGTTACTGTTATCCTTGAAGTAATGGTCCCGTCTACATTATCTGTAGCAGTTGCTCCAGCATCTACATAATGAGTATTAATCTGAACATTTACTACTGGGTTTCCGATAAGTGTTATTACTGGAGCTTCTGCATCTCCTGAAGGATTATTTACTGTCAATTCCAAAAATTCGCTGTCTGTGTTTATTCTGTCTGTTCCTGTTACTACAATTTCATATGTCCCTTCTGCTGTTGGAATGTAAGTATATGTATCAGAATAAGTTCTGCTTGTTATGCTTGTATCTAAAAAGCTGTGTATCAAAGTATCTCCTGAATATAACTCTACTTTGACTGATGTCATTGGAGTGTTCATTGAGAAAAAATCTGCATTGAATGTTATTCCATCTCCTGCATTCATTACTGCAGATTGAGTTCCATCTGCAAATTCAGAATAAACTGTCATTGCAGAAATTCCGCCAAATAAACATATACTGAAAACAAGGAAAGCAAATGCTTTTGGAAAGTTCATCTTATCTCCTTATACCTTTTTTAGAATTTATTGCCTTTCTTGGCTTTAATTTGATTGATGTTCCTGCTCTTACATAAACTCCATTTTCAAAGTCATATCCCAAAAGAGCTCTTGCTCTCCAGTCATCACTTCCAAATTCAAGTCCGCCGTAAACATTTCCGTTTATTCTTCCGTAAGGCATAGAATTTATGTTTGATTTAACAACGGCTCCATTCTTTAGTATCTGTTCTGTTGTTTTTGTCAAACCCATAGAATAGTCAACTCCTGCTCCAAGAAGGAATAATTTGAACAATCTTGCTTCTGCATCAAGTCCAATATCAAATCTGTTTACTTCTTGAATTGTTCCATTAGCAGTTCTTCCTGTTGAAAGAACATTAGAGTATGAATCAAGTGTCTTGTCTAATCCAAAGCCCGCAGATACCAATGCTCCCAAACCAATTGTTTCATTAAAGTTGTATCTTGCTCCTGCACTTACACCATAATTATTAAGAGCAGTATTAACTTTTGCATCAAATAGCAAATCAAAGCTTGCTGGTTCTGGCGAACTTGCAGGCAAAGGCAAAGCTGTTGGTGCAGGTGTTGGAGAACTTGCTGGTTCTGATAACTGTGCATAAGCTTTTACAGAATCTGATAAATTTTGTATATAAGGATTAGGAGAACTTGTTGGTGCAGGTGAGCTTGTTGGAGCTGGTGTTGCATTTGCAACAATAGGAATTGCTTCTGGCGATTTTACAAAATCTTCAGCGTTTGCAGATGCTCCTGTTGCAAGGAATGCTGCAAGTCCTAAGTATTTTTTCCAACTCATAGATTTCTTGTAGAAAATACCCTTTATAAATATTTGTGTTGTTGTTACTATATAATTACACAGCCTATTTTACGCAAATAATGCGTAGACGACGCAGGCGACAATTATCAGCGACGATATTATATTCTTCCAATTCAATTTTTCCTTTAGGAATTTATTTGCAAAGATATAAACGAATATCGGCGATATCATTATTATCAATGTTGTGAATACTATTCCATACTGCATATATCCAAAATAAGTTGCAACTCTGAATATTACAGATATTACTCCCATAGCTAAAATCATAAGAGAACTTTTTTTGTCAAGAGATTTGAATCCTGGCTTGAACAACATCAAACTTAACGCGAGAATAAACAGGCATCTGAAAAAATAAAAAGTTATTGGGGAATAAAAATCCAAAATTAATTTTGAAAGAACAAGCTCAAACGCAAAGAAGAAGCTTCCGAAAATTGCAGCAATGAAATATTTGTTAAATTTAATATGATTCTTTTTTATGTGGGGGAAGATAAGAGCTATTGAAGCAATCACAGCAGGTATTATTATCTTTATATTGCTCTTTCCAATTCCTTCTATAAAGAAGCTTAAAATAACAGCCAATAATATAACAAACATTGGTTCAAGGATTTTTATTGGCTCCAAGCTGGTTATTTTCTCTGCTTTCTCTGAATAAAAAACAAGGAAATTTGCTATTGTTGCAGAAATAACAATCCCTGCAAAAATAAGAATGCTCTTGGTTGAAAATGCCCCTGCGTCAAGTTTCCAGAAGAAAAAAAGCAAAGGAATTAAAACAAGCACAATTGCAAGGAATCCTGCAATCTGATACAGCTTTATTCCCATCTTTTTCTTTTTTAGAATAGCTTTTTCAAGAACTGTTCCTGCTGCTGATGCAACTGCTCCTATTAATGGGATGTAAATCATTCTCTCCTATTGATATATAAGAATAATTCCTTTAAAAGAATTTTGAAAAGTGCGCGGGCCGAGAGTCGGACTCGGGTCTCCTCGTTGGCAACGAGAAATTCTACCGCTTAACTACCCGCGCTTAATAAATCAATAGAATTACCATTTAAAAAAATTGGGGTTATAAAAACAGAATGGTCCTACAAGGAATCGAACCTTGGTCTTCTCGGTGTAAACGAGATATCTTAGCCGTTGGACTATAGGACCTTTAAAAAACTAAAATATTCAGACTTTTAAATCTTCTTCATTAGCAATCTTTATATATAACACCCTTGTTTTTTATATATGGAATCAGAAAACAAAGAAAATGAAATTCCTGAAATGAATCTTGATAATAAATATTCAAATAACAAGAATTTAATTCCAGAGAGTTCGGAGAAAGTCAAAAAAGAATTTGAAAAAACAAAAAAAGAAATAGAAAAGCTGAAGGCATTCATTGTCAAGAAATACCCCTTTACTCAATCAATTAGCATTCTTCCGCCTGCATCAATAAAACATTTCATTGAAGAAGAGGAAGTTCCAAAGGAAACAGAAAAATACATTCATCTTTACATTGTTATCCCTGAAGAAAATTTCAAGGAATATCCAAAGATAAAAGAGGAAATTGTAAAGCAGATTGAAGAAATGAAGCAGAAAATCTGGATTCAGATAAAGACTCCTGCAGACATTTGGGAACTATGCCTTGATTCAAAATTTGAACTTGCAGGCGCTATTGCGATGTCTTATCCTCTTCACGATACAGGAATTTTGGGCGCATTGAGAGTTGCAGAAATTCACAAGTCTCTTGTTCTCCAGAAATTTGAAAAATATGTTGTCAGTTATGTTGTTGCAGGAAGTTTAGTAAGGGGGGAAGCAATCCCGACTTCTGATGTTGATGTGTTCATAATAATCAATGATACAGATGTAAAGAGAATGCCTCGTTTAGAACTAAAAGAAAGATTAAGGGCAATAATTTATCAGTATGTTGCAGAAGCATCTTCAATTGCAGGAGTTCAGAACAAGCTTTCTCCGCAGGTTTATCTGCTTACTGATTTCTGGGAAAGTGTCAAGGATGCTCATCCTGTTATTTTCACCTTTATCAGAGATGGAATTCCTCTTTATGACAGGGGAACATTTATGCCGTGGAAATCTCTTTTGAGAATGGGAAAATTAAAGCCGTCTCCTGAAGCAATTGATATGTTTATGTCAATGGGGGATAAGACAGTCAAAAGAGTCAAGACTGCACTTCTTGATGTTGTTGTTAATGAAATATTTTGGGGTGTCACAACTCCAAGCCAGGCATTATTAATGCTTTATGGGCTTCCTCCTCCAACACCAAAGCACGTTGCAAGTGAAATGAAAAGGATTTTTGTTGATAAAGAGAAAATGCTGGAAAAAAGATATGTAAATATAATAGAAAAAGTCATCAATATTTACAAGGATTTTGAACACGAGAAAATAAAGGAAATTTCAGGGGAGGAAGTTGACAAGCTTTTGAAGGACACAGAGGATTATCTGAAAAGACTTAAAGAATTAAGAGAACAGATTGAACAAAGAACACAGGAAAAGACAATTGAGCAGATTTATCAGGATGTTTTTGCACTCTTGAAAAATATGTTTGGAAACCAGTCGCAGGAAAAAATAATTTCTGAATTTGAGAGCCAATTAGTCAAGAAGGCGAAATTTGCACCACAGCATTTGAGAATATTGAAAGATATTGTTAATGCAAGAACAGAATTCAAGAAAGGGAAATCAAATGCTCATAAAGTGGATGAAGCAAGAAAGAATGCATCAATTCTTATAAATGACATAATTGAGTATAATCAGAGATGCGATTTGATTTCCAAGAAAAAAGAAGAGAAAAAATGAAATACCTGTTTCTTTTAGGAAGAAATATTGAATTGTCAGTTGCCGAAATAAAATCTTTTTTTGAAAGAGATAAAACAAGCTACAAGATAATTTCCAAAATAAAGAACAGCATCTTGATTGAAACTGACAAAAATCTCAAGGGAATTGTTGAAAAGCTTGGGGGGGCAATTTCAATGGGGGAAGTTATAGCAGAAGGAAATTTTGAAAAACTTTCCAAAGAACTTGATAAACTGAATCTTTATTCTGGAAAAAGCAACAAGCTGAATTATGTTGTCTTTGATTTTCACGGAAAGCATTTTACTGATATTTTGCTTTATTTAAAAAACAGGTTCAGGGAAGAAAAATTGAAAGCCACAGAGAAAAAGCTCACAGGAAATGTAAAGCTTCAGAGCGGGGAAATTGTCCCTAATGTAATCTCAAACAGAGTGAATGAACAGTATTTTGTTTTTGAAGATAATTTTGGGAGAATAATTGAAACCTGCGATTATGAAAAAATTGAAAAAAGAGATATGGAAAAACCAGTGAGAAGAGAAGCACTTTCCATTTCTCCCAGACTGGCAAAAATCCTGATAAATTTCTCTGGGATTAAAGAGGGAGAAACTCTTTTGGACCCGTTTTGCGGGATAGGGACAATATTGCAGGAAGCACTTTTGAAAAATATGAAAGTTATTGGAATTGACAAGGACAAATCTGCAATAAGAGATGCAGGAACAAATCTGGAATGGTTTGGATTCAAAACATCAGATTACAAGCTGATTAATGAAGATTCTTCAAAAGCAAAAATTCAGAATGCTGATGCCATTGCAACAGAGCCTGATTTGGGGGAATTGCAGAAGAAATTTCCTTCTCTTGAGAAAGCAAGGCAGGTTGTTTCTGGCTTTGAAGGATTGATAATAAAAGTAATTAATAATCTAAAGAAAAATGTCAAGGGAAAAATTGTTTTTACAACTCCTTTGATTAATACTGGAAAAAACAAGATTGAATGCGACTTCAAAAAAATAGCTTCAGAAACAGGATTAAGAATTGCTGAAGGATTTCCCATAAATGAATTTAGGGAAGATTCAATTGTCGGAAGAAGCATTGTTGTGATGAAAAGATAACCAAAGTTTTTTAAACTAATTTTCTTGATAAACTATTATGACAGAAGGAAGAATCATTCAATTTAGACGAGGAAGAAAAACTATTGTCAATCGGCATTTTCTTATAGAAATAAATGGAATTTCCGACAAGAAAGCAGCAGAAAAATTTGTCGGAAAAGAAGTTGTTTGGACTTCTCCTGCTGGAAAAAAGATAAACGGAAAAATTTCAGGAGCTCACGGAAATAACGGAGTTGTGAGAGCAATATTTGCTCCAGGGCTTCCAGGACAGGCAGTCACAACAAAGGTGGAGATAAAATGAAAATGTTTAAATTAAATAGGGAAATTCGAGCGGAAGAAACCGCAGGTGTCGTCGCATGGCAGTTCTAAGAAAAGCTCACGCATATTCAAAAAAGCACGTTGTTCCTTATACAAGAATCAGCAAACAGAAAAAATATGCTTATGCAAAAGTAGTTCCTCCTGCAAAGATTGTCAAATTCAATATGGGAAATCTCAAGGGGAATGAAGCAGGAAAATTCCCGCACTTGCTTACTTTGGTTACAGATGAAAATGTTCAAATAAGACAAAATGCACTTGAAGCATGCAGACAATTCTTGGACAGAAAGCTTAACGACGAAATGAGCGGGCAATATTTCTTTAGGGTTATTCCTTATACACACCATATTCAGAGAGAAAACAAGATGTTGACAGGAGCAGGAGCAGACAGAACCCAAAAAGGAATGCAACTGTCTTTTGGACGTTCAATTGCAAAAGCTGCTATTCTTAAAGATGGGAACGGAATAATGTCTGTAGCTGTTGCAACACCAAAAGCAGCTTCTTTTGTGAGAAAGATTTTCAAGCAGATTAAATCCAAGCTTCCCTGCAAGACAAAAATTGTCTACGAATTCACGCAGAAATCAGTAGCTTAATTGTTACTTTTGTTTAGTAATAACAATACAGAAATATTTAAATAGTCTAAATCTATGGATATAATATGGAAAAGACAATTGACAAAAAAATTGATGGAACTTCTGCATTAGCTGAAGAAAGATTTTTTGCAGAAACCCAAATGCCTATTCAAGAATATATTAACTTAGCCAAAGCTAAACTCTTAAAATTTGAAGAAGATTATAAGAATTATCAACTAAGGGGGAAACAATAATATGACAGAAGAAAACAAAAACCTTGAGAATTTGGCTAGGTATCAATATGCAGACGTATCTGCAAGACTTTATTCTAACGAGCAAACTGCTCCTTTCGCTAAAGGCGCTTTGGAAAAATTGATTGAGAAAATGGATTCTTCAAGCAAAGATATTGCAGAGGGTTTTTACAAAGGTGCTTTTGCTACTGAAGAAGGTATGAAAATCGCAATAAGCATTAATGCAAAGAAATATCAGGATGCCTTAAATGGATTGAATGTTGCTGAATTTTATGAAGCCAGATTAGGAACATTAAAATCAGTTTTGGGCGATGAAAAAACAGAAGAAGCAAAATCTATTTTTGAAAAATACAGCGGACAAACAATTGGTTCAATAAACAAAAAGTTTGAACAGGCTAATGCAATATTAAAGGATAAAACAGGATTATTTGACGACAAAAAGAAAGACGAAGCCAAGAAAACAATTGAAAAATTAACTCCTCTTTACACTTTGATAAATCTAATTGAACAAAGGAATTACGAAACATTAATTCCTAGTGCAACAAAGAGCACTTACAAAGAAGAAATTACAGAAGCATTAAAAAAATTGGCTTAATCTGTTTTCTCCACATTCTGATTGACTAATTCAGCCATTACCCTTACAAATTCCTGAGTTCTTTCCTGCCAAGCATCTATCTCAACACCTTTCAAATCAATTATTTCTCCGTGGGTTATTTTTTTGTGAAGAATAAACAAATCCTTGTACCAAACAGCATATTTCATTTTTAATTTTCCTGTATTAATGAAAACTTCCTTTAAATCTCCTGGGATATATTCTGGAGATGCAGGAGTTAGTCCTGCTGAAATAAGAGCAGCGTGGCTTGAATCAACCATTGCCCAGTATAATCCTTCAATTGAATTTAATTCTGCAGCCTTGCTTCTAAGCATATGCTGGGGAGCTCTTTGAAGGCAGTTGTAAACTGCCTCAGGAGTTGATTTTATTTTTCCATTTAGCAGTAAAAATTTAAGAGGTTCAAAAAATCCCCCGAAATCAATCATAGCTTCTCCGTATCTTAAAACATTAAGAACAACAGGGTCTCCTCTCATTAAGTCCTCCCACCAAGTGCTTAATTTTATTGTATTAATATGCAGGCTTTTTTCATATGGGTTCTTTACTAAAATTTTATCAAGCTCTTCCCTATACCACGCAATTAATTCCTGATCCCATTTTATTGAAGCATCATCAATTATCATAATAATGTCAATATCTGAACCTGCAGTAGTGCTCTGCTTCACAGAACTTCCGAAAAGAACAATTGATTTAACCAATTTGTTAAATGTTTCATAAGCTTTCACAGCAAAATCCATTGCAATTTCTGATTCTAGCTTCAGCTGAAGAGTAGGATAATTCTTTTTTGAACTTTTAGAAACTTTTTTCTTCACACTCTTTTTTTTCTTCATCTTTTATTTAATAAAATAGTCAGTTTATTTTTTAAACCTTTTCTTAATTAATCTCTTTTGCTGATTTTATTGTGTTTAACGGAAGATTTTTGCTTGCATTCAGTATTTCTATACCCAAAACTTTTCTTTCTGAACTTAAGTCAATATTTATTGATTCATTAAGGGAAATTGTCTGACTAACTTCTCCCTCTGAAATTTCTTTTAAATAAATATATACTGCATCGGCTTCTTTGTCATAAGTTAATTTCATCATTTCCATATAACAGTTACAATCTTTATAAATTTACCCTCATAAATACAGATAACATTTAACGATTTATCACCAATTGCGTGTTCTGTCAGAATAAATTCCATCTTATCATTTTATTCCATTCCTCTTCCAGACATCCTGCTTCCCTCTGCCCCTGCCCTCTGCCCGCCGAGTTCAGAAGGCAGTCTTGAAAATCCTGCCCCGAATGTTTCATAATTTGTCTGCGGCAGCATCTGTCCATATCCTCCATAATAATCCTGCTGTCCTCCAAGAGTCTGGTTCCAATACGGAGTCATTTCCATTCCATAAATTGGGGAGCCAAATGCTTCAAGTGTTTCCCTGAATGGCGGAGTTTTGAAATGCTGCCACCAGTTTCCAGCTTCAATAATTTTTTTTGCATCAAATCCTTCTTTGCCGAGATTTTTTAAAATTTCTCCAATTGGAACATTTCCCATTCCCATTGGAAGTTCTGTGTGTTCAAGTCCAAAATTATCAGATAGATGAATATGCTTCACAAAAGGTGCAACTTTTTTTGTTTCTTCAATAATATCCTTGTTTTCATATCCATATTTTTTCAGCATATTTATATGCCCGACATCCCAGGTTACTCCAATTAATTTGTCAGCCGCTTTTCTTGCTTCTTTTTCATTTACCCCTTCTTTAACTGCCTTCTCAACAAACTGCTGTCTTGATTTTTCAACAATATCCTTTAAATCTCCTCCTCTCCCAAATGCTCCTCCGACAGGAGGATTTTCAATGCTTAATATTGGAGATGTATCTCCAAATTTTTTGAAAGAAGACAGGGCAACATTTGAAATTGTTTCAACTGTTTTTTCTTTTGAAAAATCATTCAGATTCTCAAACACTCTCGGCTGAACTTCTTTCAGAGTTTCAAGTCCATCCTGAACAATTTCTTTCATAAGAATTGCATTGTTTATGTCATTTGGATTTTTCTTTATCTTCTCTGCTTTTTCTTTTATGTCATTGTAAAAATTTTTTATTTTGTTTTTTTCTTCTTCTGAAGAATTTGTGTAAGCCATTTCATAAAGCTGCTTCAGGCTGTTGTAAGAATTATTTAGATAATTTACTCCGCGATTAAATTCAAACTGCATTGCTTTTTCTTCATTTGTCAAATGTTTTCCAGCTTTTTTTTCTGCTTCTGCCAGCAGATTTGTAGCCATTGAATGTTCTATTGCTTCTCTTCCAAAACCAGCGTGAGATTCAACCTGCACTAAATTTCTAATCCATTGTTCTTTGTTTAAAGCATCTATCTCTTTTTTAATATCCCTCTTGCCTTCTTCTCCAGGGAAATGCCTTTCTATCAACGGAAGACGATGTATGCTTCCTGTTTCTTTGTTTATTATTATTGTTTCTTCTGGTTCTTTGTCTTTTATTGGAATTTGTTCAGCAAGAGAAGCAGATGAATGAAAAGTTACAGGAACATTTCCTTCGGGATTAACGAGATGCGCTCTTTCAACAGCAGAAAACATTTGTCTCTCTGCTGCAATTCTATTTGTATCTGAAAAACTTTCTTTGCCCATTCCAGATGGCTCTACTATTGGGCCGTGAAGAGAAACGCTGACTCCTGTCAACTTGCTTAATCTGTTCATTTCTTTTAATTGTTCGTTGGGAATTGATTCAAAAACTTCAGGAGTAACTGCAGAAATTTCTATATGCCTTGCTCCTGTATTGAGTTTTGTTGATGCATCTTTGACAATTTCTGCTGTCCTTGGGTCTGTTGTCATTCCCAATGTTCGCGGATTAATCCTGTATCCTGTAAAAATATCCCCATATTGCGGCTTGAAAGAAGAATACCCCCCCTGATAAATATTATTAATGCTGTAATCACCTGCCATAAATTATATTGGGGAAATTTATTTATTAATTTATCTAAAAATGTTTCTAAAACTTCCAGTCAAGTTACACTATGTATAACTCGCCATGCCGTGAGCTTTTTTATAAATGTCAAAAATATCAAAAACTTTTTCCACTGCATTTTTTGCTGCTAATTTTCTAAAATGATTTTCTTCAATCCAGCTGTCTGGCTTTACTATTTCTATTTTTGGTTTCTCCCCCTTTGGCTTTTCTGCAGGCTTTTCATATTTTCCAAATAATGCAAGAAAGGGATTTGAATTATCTTTTTCTTTTTTCACTTCTGCCGGCTTCTCTTCAAGAAATTCATTTATGTCTCCTTGAAGTTGCCCCAAGCTTTCTGTTGTTGTTCCTTCAATCAGAGCCAGAACATCATTGACTTCTGACTTGCTGAATTCTTCTTCAAATTTTGCCAATTCGTCGTCGTTGAGAACATAAGCCTTGAATGTTATTTCAGCTTTTCCCCCAAAAGCATAATGCGCCTGCTGTCCAACTCTTTGAGGAATTCCTCTGAAAACAAAATCAACAAGAATGCAGACATAATAATTTCTCTTGACAGTTTTCATAAATTTTGGCTTTGAGAAATCTTTCGGCAGATTTCCTTTTGCTGCTTCATCAGCAATATCAAATTTATTTTTTCCCAAGATAGTCAGTTCAAGAATTATTGTGTTAAATGTTTTAACTAATGACGGCTCTCTGCCGAGTTCTTTTGATTCCAAATCACCCGCTGCTTTCAAATAAGGGCGCGCCCATCTTGAATAAAGCTTCAGGCTGTTTACCTGGCTTTTAAGATAAGTCTTTTCAAGTTCATATCTTTTTCTTAACTCTTTTTCAGATTCTTTCAGCCAAATATTAAATTCTATTATTCTTGATTTTACAATCCTTTTTACCCTGTCATTTAAATCCATTTCTTTTTCGTCCAATCCTTTCAGCTTTTCATCTTTTGCAATCAGAAAAGCATCAATAAGAGTTTGATAACCTGCCTGTCCGAGAGCCATTGCTTTAATGCTTGAATTTCCTTTTGCCATATCAACCTTATCCATCCAGATTTGCTTTAATGCGAGAACAGAAGCTTCTTGCTCTTCCTTTTTCGGAGATTTCAGCCCGTCATAAGACTGCAGTCTCATCTTGAATTCTTTCAAATCGTAGACAATATTAAGGACGCTTCTAAGAACAGTATTTGCATCTCCGAGAATTTTTCCTGCCTGCTGCTGCATTATTGTTGCTCTATGCCCGAGTTATGCAAAATGCCCGCTTCCTGGAGTAGAGCTGAAATTATCAACTAATTTCTGCGGAGCCATTCCCATATCCTTGAGCAAATCTATAATAAAAAAATAAATCGGCTCAAGTGTTTCTGATGAAGAATCATAAACAATAGTATGAGATGCTTCTGGAGCTTTTTTCTTCTGATAATACGGACTCACCCCTTCTATTATTTGTGAAATGCTTTTCACATCTGCCATATATTAGATAAACACAACTTGTTTAAAAAATGTTTCTAATTCATTCTTATTCGCTAAATTTAAAAACGAGTTTGTTCTCTTTACTCTATGGGGTTGTTTGGAAAGAGGAGAGAAAAAGTAATTGATTTAAGAGAGAGGTATAGCTCGCCTTCTCCAAGAAGAGAAGCCAAAACATCTTCAAGCCAAGAGGATAATTCTTCGCTTGGGTTTCTTGGAAATCTTGCAGATTCAGGCAATTCATCATCTTCTGATGTTTCTTGGGACAATGATGCCCCGCAGCAGAATGATTACAAAAGCGATTATCCTGAAAAAAAGCAGAAACTTGCACGAAGGCTTTTGGATATGACAAATAAGATTGAAGATTTGTCAAATCAAATCTATCATTTGAAGCAAAGAATTGAACTGCTTGAAAAGAAGCTTAAAGTGAATTTTGAATAGAAATCCATTTCCGCAAGATTTATAACCTGTTATTTTATGTTTTTTGAATGATACTTGAAGCTGAAGTAGGATATGATGAAAGAATTGATATTTATATAGATAAAATCCGCGGGGGATATAAATCGGAAGAAATTTCAAAAAACGAAATAGCCAAGAAAAAAATAAGGGAGGGAAAAGTATTTGCAAATGCAGATTGGATAGATTTACACAGCGAATTTAGGGCTATTAAAAAACAGGATAAATCAGCTGAAGAACACAATAAAACAATTGATTCTTATATAGAAAAAATTCACGAAAGCGATTTGAATAAAATCTTATTCCCCTACGAAATGAAGGAGATTTCTGCAGAAGATTTGAATGTTATGGCTAATTATTACGGCAGACGGCGCAGGGAAAACCGGATTCCTTCTTGGGATTCAGAAGCATTCAAGAATCATTTTATTGAAAGAATAAAAACTGAATCTGCTTCTAAAAAATTAAAGAATGAAGCAGAATACTTTAATTCTGTCCTTAGCAGAGAGACTATTTCTGCAATAAAGAGAGGATATTACACAAATGAAGAAGGAAAGAAAAAGAAAATTAATTCAAATTTTTTGTCAATTCCTAACAGAGAAGAATATTATTCTAAAAAAAGAAAAAATGTTCTCAAGGCAATGGTTAGAAAAAACTGCGATATTGTCAAATATATGACTGGTACTCAAAATTATGCCTGCGGTTTGGAAAATGAACCCGCTTCAATGAAATTGGATTATTCTCTTAAAGTTTATCTTTAATTTTAAATAAATTTATTAATCTGTTTTCTTTGCCTTAATTATGATTAAGGACTTTGAAAAAAAGACAAGAGCATATGCTTTAAAGAATGCTTTAGCTCATGAAGGGACTGCAATGCAAAGTCCTGTCATATCTTCTTTGTTTAATGAAGGATTGGAAAGAAAAGATGTAGGAAAATATGCAAAACAGATTTCTGAAATAATTTTGCAAGTTAATTCTCTTTCTCCCGAAGAGCAGGAAAAAGAATTCAAGAAACTTGAAAATGAAGTAAGCGAGAGAGAAACAAGAGAAGGGCTTGAGGAGCTTCCTGGTGTTAACAAGAAAAAAGGCGTTGTGATGAGATTTGAACCATCGCCTTCAGGGCCTTTTCATATCGGACATGCTTTGGTTTTTTCGCTGAATTATCTGTATGTAAAAAAATACGGGGGGAAACTTTATCTTAGAATAGAAGATACAAATCCTGAAAACATTTACCCCAAGGCATACAAGATGCTTGAAGAAGAAAGCAAATGGCTGTCTGAAAACAAAGCTAAATCTATTGTGCAGTCAGACAGAATGAAAATCTATTACAAATATGCTGAAGATTTAATCAAGAAAAAAGCAGTTTATGTCTGCACTTGTCCTGCAGAGAAATTCAAAAAGTTTGCAGACAATCAAAAAGATTGTCCTTGCAGAAAATTAGACGCGAAAGAAAATCTTGAAAGATGGAAAAAAATGCTTGACAGGAAAGGGTATCATGAAGGAGAAGCTGTTTTAAGATTCAAATCTGATATGAAGCACAAAAATCCGGCTATGAGAGATTTTCCTCTTGCAAGAATTAATGAAACGAAACATCCGAGGCAGGGAAATAAATACCGCGTCTGGCCCCTTATGAATCTTGCAGTTGCTGTTGACGACATTGAAATGGAAATGACTCACATAATCCGCGGGAAAGACCACCGGGACAATGCAGAGAGGCAGAAAATGATTTATAATGTTCTTGGGAAAAAATTTCCTTGGACTGCTTTTCTTGGAAGAATTAATTTCAAAAATATGGAATTATCTTCAACACAGATGAGAAAAGACATTGAAGCAAAAAAATATTCAGGATGGGGTGACAAGAGGCTTCCTACTATTGCATCATTGAGAAAGCAGGGATACAAGCCAGAAGCATTCTGGAAGCTTGCAGAGCAAATTGGGCTTTCTGAATCAGACAAGGTTCTTGAGAGAGAGGAATATTTTAGGCTGCTTGATAATTTTAATAAATGATAAATTAGAGAAATGTTTTTAAACCTAAAAAATATAATATTAGTATGAGGAATAATAAAAAGGGGCTGTCAACAATTGTTGTAACATTAATCTTAATCGTATTATCTTTAGTTGCTGTAGGAGCTGTATGGCTTGTTGTTAGTCCTTTAATAAAAAGCGGAAGCCAGGGGGCAGATGTAAGTGTTAAATGTTTAAACACAAATATTGAAGCAACAAAAGTTGCATGCACTGCAGGTTCTTGTGCAGTTACATTGACAAGAACAGGAACAAATACTGATGCTATCGGGGGAGTTAAATTAGTATTTAAGGATGCTACTGGAGCAAGTTCAGCAGTTCTTGATTCTGCTGGAAATATAAAAGCATTAGCAGGAAAAGTTACAAATTCTCTTGCAACAACACTTGCTACTCCTAATAAAGTAGAAATTACTCCTTACTTCAAGGATGCAGGCGGAAATGAGCAGCTTTGCACTCAAACAACTTCTTTTAGCTTTGTTGCTTAATTTTTAAGTTATCTAAAAATAAGAATAGTTTAATTATCTAAAAAACCAAAACGTTATTTTACACAACCAGCCAGTGAGTTAACCTTATGTTCAGTTCTTTATTATTAACAAAATCTTCCATCACCTTTTAAGAATAACATAAACTTCGTCGTTCTGCCTTACTCTTTCTGGGACTTTTATTCCTATTTCATCCCCTTTTACTGCTTTCTTAACTTCTTTCTGTTTAAGATGAATTGAATTTGCTATTGTGTTGACAATTCCTGTTGTGCTTCCTATTATTGCAATCTTGTCCCCTGCTTTCAATTCAGAAACAAGTTTTATTGATGCAACATTCAGTTTGTCAAAATAATGATTTATCTTTCCAACAAAATGCTTTTTTTCTGCTGAAGCGTTGTTTTGTATCTTGGAGAAATCATCAGAAGTAGGAGTTTTAAGATAAAAGCCAGAAGAAAATCCTTTATTATAGATATTTTTCAATTCGTTTAATCCCTCATTTATCTCTTTGGAGGTTAATTTTTTATCAAGAGCTTTTCTGTAAATTCTTACAACTGCGTCAACATAGCGGGCGTCACGATTTCTCCCTTCTATCTTGAATGATTTTATTCCTGACTGCTTCATCTTTTCAATAAAAGGCAGTGTGCACAAATCTTTTGCAGAGAAAATCTGATTGTTTTCAATTTTCAGTTCATTTCCTTCTTCGTCTTTTACAATATAGCTTCTTCTGCATGGGTGCAGGCATTCTCCTCGGTTTGCTGATTTGCTGAACAGAAATTGACTCGTGAAGCATCTTCCTGAAACTGCAACGCACATTGCGCCGTGGCAGAAGCACTCAATATCAATTATTTTTGAAATTTCTTTTATCTGCTTTAAATCCAGCTCTCTTGCAAGAACAATTCTCTTTGCTCCCAGACTTTTGTAGAATTTTGCTGACTCTGTATTTGAGACAGATGCCTGTGTTGAAATAAAAAAAGGAATTTTATATTTTCTGCATAACTGAATTACTGAAGCATCCCAGCAGATAACCGCATCAACTTTCCCTTTGATTTGCTTTATTGTTTTTTCAATCTGCTTTAATTCATCTTCATAAATTCTTGTGTTAAGAGTAAGATATTTCTTTACATTCTTTGGTTTGCAAATTTTTGCTATTTCGTCCAAATCTTCTATTGTAAAATTCTTTGCTGCTGCACGCATTGAAAATTCCTTCAATCCGAAATAGACAGCGTCTGCTCCAGCATTTACAGCAGCTGACAGCATTGAGAAATCCCCTGCAGGAGCTAATAATTCATATTTCTGTGTTGATGTTTTCATTTTTGTTAAGAATTATTACATAATTTATTTATCAGATGCATCTGCCTTATTAACAATTGCTTCCAAATCTTTCTGAGAGATGAAATTTGAGTTCATTTCTATATGAAGATATACTCTTTCTTTTGGCTTGAAAAATACTGCTCTTTTAACATATCCTATTTTTTCACCAAACCAGCATTTTCTCTTCCTGATTAGAGAATGTTCATCTATTCCTACATTATTGGAAATATAAAGATTGGTTTTTACTTTTACAGATTCCCCCTTTTCAGAAAGAATATCCATAATTGGAAAAATATATTTTGAAAAACAGGCGGTTTTGTCTGTTTCTTTCCATATTTTTGAAGGTTCGTGTTCCATATTTTATCATTAATTAAGGACTATTTAAGCTTTATCAAAACCCTTTCTTAACAAGATTTTTATACCATTTTTGGCTCAGTTTATTGGCTATAATGGCGATTGTAGTTCAGTGGCAGAACGTGCGACTGTGGCTCGCATAACGGGAGTTCGATTCTCCCCATTCGCCCCTTTGCGAAGCAAAAGGACGTTGGCAAAATTTGCTAAAATTTTAGCCTCGCCCTTCTGGTAGAAAACCTGAAGAAAATAAAAGGGAAAATAAACACAAAGTAAAAAAGAGGAAAAATGAAAATATTATTTATCTGCAAGTATAACGCATTCAGAAGCCGTGTGGCTGAAGAATATTTCAACAAAATAAACAAGAACAGGAAAATCAAAGCAATCAGCAGGGGATTTATTTATGGGGGAAATGCAGACATTGAACAGCAGGAAATTGCAGGGAAAATGCTTGGAATTAATATTCTTAAAAGAAAACCTCTGCAATTAACAATAAAAGATTTGAAAGAATCTGATTTGATAATAGTCACTGCTAATGACATCCCTAAAATAATGTTCAACTACAAATCAGGAATGTTTTTCAAAAAAATTGTTTTCTGGAAAATAAAAGATGAGCAATTCAGAAACAAAAGAAATATTAAGAAGATTGTGCTGTCAATTAAGAAAAAGGTTGATAAGCTAAACAGGAAACTGGAAGAGAATAAATAAAATGAACACAGAAATTGTCAGACAAAAGGACAAGCCTTTAGCTAACTCGTCTCTTGCGAGCCAAGTTAAGGGATTCAGGGATTTTACAGGAGAAGACGCTGAAAAACGGCAGGAAATAAAAGAACTCTTAGCTGAAACTTTCAAAAAATACGGGTTTGAAGTTGCCGAAACCCCGATTATTGAAAATGAAGAATTTGTCAAGGGGGAAAACAAGGAAGATGAAGCAGTAAGCGATATTTACAAATTGAAAGACAAAGGCGAGAGAAATCTTGCTTTGAGATACGAATTCACATTTCAGCTCAAAAGAATTGCAAATAACAAAAAACTTCCATATAAAAGATATCAAATTGGGGAAGTTTTCAGGGACGAGCCGACAAATTCAAGAAGATTCAGGCAGTTTACGCAGTGCGATATTGATACAATCGGGAGCACAATAAAAGATGAAGCAGAGCTTTTAATGATTGCAAAAGAAATTCTGGATAAAGCAAAAATAAAAAATGAAATTCTTGTTGGAAACAGAAAATTAATCAACGAAATCCTTGAAAAAGAAGGAATAAAAAATAAACAGCAGGTTTTGAGGGAAATTGACAAAATAGACAAGCTGAATGAAAAAGAGATAAAGGCAAATTTAAAAAAATTCGGAGCAGAAAAACTTGTCAGTATTTTCAAACAGCCAGAATCTTTTTTTAAAAAATATGAATCTTACAAAGAAGTTGATGAACTGAAAAAATTCTGCGGATATTACAAAATTAAACTGATTTTCCAGCCGAGTTTAGTAAGAGGTTTAAGCTATTACAACGGAAATGTGTTTGAAATAAAAGGAAAAGAGATGAAAGAAACAATCTGCGGAGGGGGAAGTTACCTTGTAAATGGAATTCAGGCAACAGGACTTGCCTTTGGGCTGGACAGATTATCTATGCTTGCAGATTACAGCGATAAAAAAGAAAAAACACTTGTTTTGTCAATTGACGAGGACAAAAAAGCAATTGAAGTATGCCAGAAACTTAGAGAGAATGGGGAAAATGTTATTATCTTCTACGGGAAACCAAGCAGAGCATTGGAATATGCAAACAGCTACAAGATTGACAAAGTTATATTCATAGGAAATGAGGAAGTCAAGAAAAAAAAGTATAAGATAAAGGATATGAAGACCGGAAAGGAAAGCTTGATGGGGATTTAAGATGAACCAAGATACATTAATCTATGGTATAACTTTACTAATTATTTTAAAAGAACATGAAGACATTTCTTTTCAAGAATTAGAACAAATCTCCGAGATAAAAGGAGAAGAATTAAGAGAATTATTAAAATACCTTAAAGATGAAAAGGAATTTGTTGTTTGGAAAACTCCAGTTTCTATTTCATTTATAGGAGCAGATGGAAATTTTACAGGGAATAAAATGGATAAAGACAAGATAAAATTAAGTTCTAAAGGGATAGAGGTGAATATTGGTAAAAGAGACTATTTTGAAGGGGGAATGAAATCCCCTGTTCATAATGAAACCCATATTAATGGGAATAGAAACCAAGTAGCACAATCTACTGGAGAAAATTCTCTAATAAGTCAAGTACAAGATAATTTAAAGATTAATGTTTTAAAGTGGATAATTGAAGAAGATAAAGAATTAGATACCTCAAAAAAGGGAAAATTATTATTGTTATTAGAAAATTTTAATACCCTAAAAGAGAGTAGCGAAAATGCTTTGGAACTAATAAAACAAGTTGGACAAATTTCCATAAAGTATCTATCTTTCTTTTTTAATTTACTAAATTAAAGAAAATAAATATAGGAAAGTTGTGTCTTTCCTTACCTTCATTTCTCCTTCTTTAAAATCCTTGAAGGATTTCCTTCTCATATTCAGAACAAAAGAATTAAGAAATGCAACACAAATCATTTGTTCCGCCTACAACTCCGCCATCTCCTTTCAAGAAAATTCTTCAAGAACCCAAACTTTTAAATAGTAATATCAAATGATATTATAATGGAAATTGGAACTATTAAAAAAAGTTATTCAGAAATAAACGAAATAGCAAGAAGCCCTACGCTTCAGACAGTTTTTATGGTTGAAAATGTTATCAAAGATAAATCTGGCGAATTTAAAAAAACAGAATTATTCAATAATCTGCCTAAGAAAGTTATGTGGCAGACATTTCAAGTTATAATAGAATATTTAGAAAGTATAGGAAAAATAGCATTTGACAGCGAGGGTTATTTGGTATATATATGGAATCCAAAATTTGTTGCAAAATTCAAAAATAAGCCGGAATTAAAATGGAATGTCAAGTAAATTTTGTTGATACTGAATTAAAGAAAATTTTTGAAGAATTGGAGAACTCTGACCCAAGACTGCACAAAGAAATAGAAAAAGCGATTAATGATGTTTGTCAAAACGCTTTTTGCGGAAGAAATGTAAAAAAAGAATTAATTCCAAAAAAGTTAATACAAAAATATGAAATTAATAATCTCTGGGTTTATAATTTAAGAAAAGACTGGAGATTAATCTATTCTGTTGGTAAAGATGAAGTGGAATTAATTGCGGTAGTATTGGATTGGATGAATCACAAAGATTACGAAAAACTTTTTGGATTTTAAACCTCTTTTAACTTACGAAATAATTTCAAGTCCGAAATAACGCCTTCAGGAAAGGAAAGCGAGGGGAAAATTTAGGAAGATATATTAATTCTTGTTTAGTTAATTCTCTATGCTAAAAAAGAGGTTCAGCATTTGGGATATTCTTGCATGGGTTATCCTTATTGGTATAGCTTTGTGGGTATTATTAAAAGTTCTTGGGATAATTAATACTCCTCTGCTGATAGAATATGCTCCTATCTTTGGTGCAGTCTATCTTGCTGGATGGGCTATGCATAAGTTAGACACTGCTGTTGATGAAATAAAAGACTTGAAACATTTTGCAAAAGAAACAGCCGAACAGATAAATAATATAAAAGTAAAATGTGTTAAAAATCACAGTGATTGATAGTTAAATTTTCTATCTAATTTTCAATTCTCTTCTCCAAGCATTTTCCCCTTCTTTTGAATCCTTGAATTTTTTTATTTTTAGTTCTTTTTTGAACAAAGGGCAATTAAGAACAAATGTTTCAAATTCTCCCCCCTCTCCTGCTCCATGAATTTTGTATTTATTTTTTAACTGCTGAACTTCGTCAATGAATTGATTGTTAATTTCTCTGCCAAGCCAAGATTGATTTAATGGGTATGCAAAAACCCCCACAATTATAATCTTAAAATTATTTTTAACTAATTCTTTTAGATATCCAATTTCGTCCTTGTGCCAAAGGGGATTAAAGCATTTTATATTAAGATTATCGCAAATTTTTTGTATTCTCTCTGCTTGATAAACAGAATGCAGTGCTCCTGTTACCAATGTGTCAATTTTGTATTTCTTTTTGGCTTTGCTGACTGCTCTCTCCAAATCTTTTAGCTCAAGTTCTTTTTCTCCCTTTGTTTTATCAGTCAAAAGCGGAATATTCATAACTTTTGCCTGTTTTTTAACTTCAGATATAGAAGGCGTATGAAACATATAACTTTCTTTGTTTTTTGAAAAAATTGAGATTAAACAGGCTATTTCATATCCTTCTCTCTTTGCTAAATATGCTGCATAAGTTGAATCTTTTCCGCCTGAAAATAAAATTCCTGCTTTCATTCTTCTTCATCTTCATCTTGGTTTTTAACTTCTTCTGTTTCTTCTTCAATCTGTTTTTCAAATTCTTCCAGTTCTTTTCTTAAATCTGCAAATGGCTCTGGATTATACTTTAGAAATTCTTCCCTTAGCCAGATGTGAATTTCATCAAATGGAACTTTTTGCTCAAGCCAGACTTTTTTCTGGTCTTCAAGATACAACAGCGGGAGGAAGGAGATTATTTTTTCTTCTTTTTTATTCTGAATAAACTCATTGTAAGAAATATTTTTTTCTGCTCTTTCTTTGAATAAATCCATCAAAGCCCGGTGTATTTCTGTTATCTTGTCTTTTATGCTGAATTTCCTTTTTGGAAGAGAGAAAGAACTTTCTCTGAATGTGTTTTTGCTTGTTATTTCCTTCTTTATTCTCCTATTTTCTGTTGTTATGGCTTTATTTAATGATTCCATAAGTTCTTTTAGCGTAACCTTTCTGAATCTTGGAAGAGGGCTTCTTGGAATCAAATCGGGAATTTCTTCATCCAGCTCTATTCTTTCAAGAGTATGTTTAGCCAAATCCTTTTTTCCAAAAAGAATTTCATCTATGCTTTTTATGTATCTATTAAGCAAAATTTCTGATTTTATCCTTAGCAAAAGCGAAGCAGCGAGCAATACTTTGCTTGAAACAAAAAAATCTGCCTCTTCCATTGCATTTATTTTTTCAAGATATTTGTCTGTAAGAATAGTTATATTAATGTCCCACGGGTTTAATTGTTCTGTATTTATCAAATCGTAGATGATTTCCTGCCACCCAATCTCCCGATTAAACAATAAATCGTGGATTTGTTCTTGTTTTACAGAAGCTTTTTCCTCTTTTTCCATAAGATATACACGAAAGCGGGTTTTATATTTGTTCTCTAATGTAAAAATGCTAAGTAGTGCCTAAAATATATATTTGTAGTGGTTAATAAATTAAAAAAGTAGTGCCTAAATTATCCATTTTTTATTTTTCAATTTACTACTTTAAGATAATTCACTCTTGTCATTTTTTAAGGGTAACAAAATGGAAAGGTTTAAATAGCACTAATAACTCTGATTTCTATCACCTCTTTTTCCCCAGGAGAGGCTTCAGGTTATCTTTTTGATCAACTTGAAGAATCTCCCAGGGTTATAATTTTTACTATAAAACCCTCGGCCAAACATTCTAGTCTAAAACCGAGCACTATTAACTGATTATTGAAGTAGATTATAATCCTTTAATTCTATTAAGCAATTTTATTTAAAATTATTCAAATTAGAATTTTATTTTATTAATAAGTTCATCTGTTATCTGAGCTATCTGTCTCTTAGTATTTATTACTTCAATTTCTGGACAAATATTTAATAAAGTTCTGTATCGGTTTTGAATTAATTTTATTTTATCTGTATTTGTTGAAAATAAGTGTTTTCCTCCAGTGATATTGTTCCTCCTTTCTGATCTTTCAAAAGAAATTTTTGGATCACATTCAAACAAAAATGTAATATCTGGTATTGGAGAACCATATCTTTTGTTTATAGAAAGAATTTCTTCTGGGAATATTTTCTCACTACATTGATAAACTGCACTGGTATAATAATACCTATCCATGATTAGAAAATCGAGGTTTTTTTCTGCAAAGTTTTTGCTGAAACTTTCTTCTCTTGCCTTAGCAAATGAGATAATATAATCCAAGTCCAAAATATCAGAAGGTTCCTTTTCTTTGTGCCATTTCTGAACTATTGTTTTGAAAGGTTCATAATCTTTTTCCACAACAAATAAGCATTTTTTATCTGAGTTTAGGAAATATTCTTTTAGCAGATGGTACTGTGTTGTCTTGCCAGTCCCACTGCAGCCCTCTAAACAAATTAATTTCATTAAAAAGTTAGATAAGCAATACTTTTAAATATTGTCATCTAATAGTAAAGACACATGGATATAACAAAACTTTTAATTAATTTCAATAGAACAAAAGAACAAATAAGAAACAAGACGAGATTCAGAGCTCCTGCAAAAAAATCCGATGGGCTGACAATGGCAATAGCTTATTCAAATGTGATGGAATATGTTGTTAAAGAACTTTTTAACCTGACTAGAGAGGCAATGGGATTAAAGAATTCTGAAGGCATGGGAGCTTTCCTTTATGGTTCCCCTGGAAGAAAAGAAATGGTGGCCGAATCTGACTTGGATGTAATGTTATTATACGAAGATGATTCTCAAATATATCACAGATTCAAAGATAATTTTAAAGAATATGCAAAGTCACTTCAATTCTGCAAAGTCGATCTTCCAGAATGGGGTACTATAGATGAAGCCTCAATTTTTGCGCAAAAAAGCATCACAGAAGGTAATCAAGTATTAGAGAGTAATTTTGTATGTGGGGATGAAAAAGTAAGAATTGCTACAGAAAAAATACAGCAAAAATTTGGCGGACCAGAAAGAATGATAAGGAATATAGCTTTTCAAAAATTTTATTTTGATCAATATTTCGAGCAAAGAGTTAGAGATGGAAATATAAATGTTAAATATTGTGATGGAGGTAGCAGGGATTATCTATTTATTAATTGGTTTAATCAGTTGATGAATAGAAAATATTCTGATTGGGATAAAGGATTAAAGGAAAGACCTGTAACTGAAATTGGATTATCTAATCTTTATCATAACGGATTGATTAATTCTCTTGAATTTGCTAAAGCAATTGAATCCCTGAATTTTAATATCCTGTTGAGAAATGAAATCTTATTGGCAAATAAAGGAACTTCTGATGAAGGATTAACTTTTCTGGACAAGAAAACATTGATTTCTGTTTATGAAAGAGTTCCAGAATTGATGAAAGAATATTATATTGATTCTCCCGAAGATTTGAAAAGAACATTTGATAATCAAAGGAACCACATTACATCGATAAAAAAACTTATATGGGATTTAATGATTGATGAAAGAGGAAAGGAAACTGGATCAAGTGAATGGGCTAAGGATTTTCATAAAGCCTATTTTACTTCTACACCAGAAAAGGACAGAGAAAGTTTAATAGGTTATAATGACTCATTGATGAGAATTGCCACAATCTGGGGAGCTACTAATTCCAATCAAAAAAAATTGTTTAATAATATCTGCAAAAAAGAAAAAAATTCAGATTCTTGGGAAATACAAGCGTCTTTAGTTACAAGTCCGATTTGCTCATCAGAGTACCTTCATCATATTGCAGAAGGAATCGGCAAGGAAAAAGGTTATGGTTACATATTGAGAATTATAAGCAGAAATCCAAATGTTAAAATAGAAACATTGGAAACCATAGCAAATGATTATTCAGTTGAACAGAGATATACTCAATGTGCAAAATCTGCACTTGAACATGGGAAAGAGAGTGCTAATCATCAAATTTAAATAAATTGTTTATCATACACCAAAATGAAACTTAAAATTATTACAATAAATGTCTGGAGATATTATGAATGGGAAAATAGGAAACAGAAATTGATAGATTTCCTGAAAAAAGAAAATATAGATATTGTTTTATTCCAGGAAGCAGCATCAAGCAAGAAATCAAACTGGGAAAACCAGATTGAAGAAATTAATGAAAAAGCAAGTTATGAATTTTCAGCATTTGAGAAATTAGTAAAAATGACAAAATGGCATGAGAAGCCGATTGATTATGAAATGTATTATGGTTTTGGAATTCTCTCAAAATATAAAATAAAAAAAACAGAACTAATTAAACTCAAACATGTTATCAAGGATAAAGATTTTGGTTTTATGCATATAAGTATCGAAATTGAAGGAGAAGATATTGATTTGTTAAGTGTTCATTTTGAAAATACTGATGAAGGTTCTAAGCAGCAACTTAAAGAAACTCTTGAATGGTGTAATAAGAATAAAATTTCTTCGATAATTGCAGGGGATTTTAATATGAAAGATGTCAAAACATTAAAAGAGATAACTGGTGAAGATTATGAAATCTCTTATTTTATTAAACCTTATTTTTCATTTATGCCAACGGAGTTTTCAAATAACAAGGAACCAATTACTTTAGATTATATTATCGCTAAAAAAAGCAAGTTCAAAATTGCGGATGTTAAATGTATAGAAGATAGCCCTTCTGATCACAGACCTATTATTTGTATAATTGAATTAAAATAAAATTTCCCGTGTATTAAAGAGAAATTTAATTCACTCCCAGGGTTATAATCTTTTACTATAAAACCCTTGGCTACCAATTCATTATCATATTCTTTATAAAAAAGAGAAAATTTGAAAGAGAGTTGAATGCTTTACAGAAAGGTTAAGTTTTCCTGTTTAAAAGAATGCTTTTCCAGAAATTGTTTCAATAGGACTGAATACTTTTACAGAAATTTTATCTCCATCTTGTTCAAGAGTTAGACTCAAATCTGTTACCTCTTCTTTATTGTTGTATATTCTTTCCTCATTAGGTTCTTTCTTTGAATAATTCTCTTTAAACAAGACTTTCTCCATCTTAACAGTTTTTTTATCAATTAGCTCTGAAAGATAATTTCTCATTTTATCTTGAGGCATTCTAATTTCCCAGTCTTCCATAGCATCCACATTAGAACAATCTTCCCAATAATCATATCCTGAAGATTTGTGCAGAATAGCTATATCCCCTGCAAAATCCAGCCAAAGATACTCATAATTATAATTTCCTGGTTTATTTACTACGTTTTTCTGTATTTTATTTAAGTGCAGAATTAAACCATCTAAGCTAATGTTATTTGACATAGATTTTTAGAAATTCATTGATTTATAAGTATTACGTATTAAAAATAGATTCTTTATTTCTTACTCTCAAACTCTGAATAATGGCACTTTCCGCAATAAAGTCTTCCTTTATTGTTCATCAAAAATATTCCTGGCCCGCATCTTGGGCAAGTTTTCTCTCTTGTAACTTTATCCCCTGCAATTTTATACTTAGTATATTTCTTGCTGGTTGGCTTGTTCTTGTGCGGTTTTTTCCCTTTTTTGACTGCTCCCTTCTTTGCCATTATAAAAATTTAATCTAATAGTTTGACTAACCCTCCGTTTTTTGAAATAACTCTATGCTTCCCATAATGAGATATGGGTATTTTCCTTCCTTTATTTGTTTCAAAATAATATTCTGGGCTTTCTCTCCTTGGATTAATAACAACTCTGACTATTCCGTGATATTGATTTCCCCCTTCGATTAAGGTTGTTTTCTTTTTTGTGTAAGGAATTAGGCTTTTTACCATCTTATTTCTTTTCTACCTTCTTTTTTTCTTTTTTATTTTTTGTCTCAACTTTGTCTTTTTCTTCCTTTGAAGAGTAAATATTCGCAGTGATAATAAAATTCTTTGAGCCAAATTTTCCTTTTATCTTTCTAATTTTTACATTATCTGCATTTGTTGCAAATTCTTTTGCGATAAATTCTTCAGCTTCTTTTATTTTAGGGGTAACCTCAATTTCAACATTCAGCTCTATTTCCTGCCTGTTAAAAGCAGGATTTTCTCTTTTGTTTAATATTTGAAATTTTTCCATAGATTTACCTTGTTTTAATTGCAAAAGTTCCCTTGTCCTTTAATTTTAATTTTGAAGCAATCTCTGATTTTTCAGGATTTAATACGATTATCTTGCCTTTGAAATTTTCTGTTGATTCTCTTGAGTCGCATTTTGGACATTTGTCTCCGTCATAGATTGTATTGCAGATTTTGCAGGCTTTTGTTTTTGTCATTTTATTTTTTCTTCTTTCCCCCTTTCTTTACTGCTCCTTTTGCCGCCTTTTCTTCATCAGATAATGCTTTTTTCTCTGCTTTTGCTTTCTTGGCGCTGTCTTCTTTAATCCATTCAAGCTTTCCAAGTCCTGGCTGTCTCATTGTCAGCCCAATCTTCAATTCTCCGCCCTTGTGGCTTATTGCAACAATTCGTGCAAGGCATAAATCACCCTGTTTTAATGTTCTCTTGGATGCTTTCCCAATCAAAGAATTTGATTTATTGAAACTTACATAATCATCCATTGTCTGGCTTATGTGAATCATTCCTTTCATTGCTCCCAAATCCACAAATGCCCCGAAATTTGTTATTTCTGAAATTATTCCATAAGTTAATTCCTGCAGTTCGGGTTTCCAGACAATCAGTTTGAATCTTGAGCGGTAGTAAGTAGCTCCGTCTCCTGGGATAATAACTCCCTCTCCAACTTCAATAACCCCCACAATTGCAATTACTTTTCCTATCTCTTTGTCATAGTAGTCAGCATAAGTTTCTTTGAGCTGTTTTTCTACTGACTCCATAGTAGGCAATCCGAATAATTTTGGCTCTACCCTAATATGATCTTCAACTTCAATTATGTAAAACATTTTATAAAATTTATAGCAAAAATCGGTTTAAAAACCTTATCCCGTATCGGTATATAATGCTGAATATGTAGCCAAGGACAAGCCAGATTAAAAATATCTGAAGGCTGACAATCCCCATAAAATTAAACGGCTCTCTTGAATAATCCCACAGTCTTTCTCCAAGAACAAAAAGGCAGAATAAACCCCCAATAAACTCCCAGATTACTATAATTAATGAATTAAAAAATCCTCTATAAAGAAATTTCACTTTCTTTCTGTCCATTAATTGCCCGAGAAATATCATCAGCAATGCACCAACCCCATAAAAAGATATGAAATATATTTTTACATTAAACCACTGATAGATTAGCTTGTCATAGTCTATTCCTTCTCCGCCTATTAAAATGGAAAGATGTTCAATCAGTGAACCAACAAAAGAAAAAACAATAAAATAAAAAAAATATAATGTAAATATTTTAATCCGCCTTTTAGTTTTTTTATTCATCTAAACTATCTCCAGTTCTTTTTCACCTCTTATCACAAGCTTGCGGTTTTTTATCTTGTTTTTTATCTCCCTGTCAAGAGTTGCTACAATATAACTCCTGTTGTCTTCTGCAATTTTTACAATTCCGTTGTCTACATTTTTCATATACAAATCAACCCTTTTGAATTCATTTTTTTCCATTAGAGACAATGCAAGTCTTGCTTCATCCTTGAATTTCCCCTTAGCAGTCATTGAAAGCCTTCTTACTTCATCAAGCACCTGAATTGGAATAATAATCTTCAGCCCCATCATCTTAATATCATTAAAGAAATCTATCTTCTTTCTTATGCAGGAAAGAATAAAATTTGTGTCTAAAATTGCATATGTCATTTTATCTTTTAATCCATCTGAATATTTTTCTTATGAATTTAATTGTCTTTTTATTTCTTGACAAGCTCCAGATAAAATAGCTTGTGAATCCCATAAGAAAAATTGCTGCAGAAATAATAATTGCTGCTGAATCCTCTTTCATAATTTAATTAAGAAACAGGAATATAAAAACTTAACATTTATTAATTCTGATTTCTTTGTTTATTAAACAAGAGGCAATCAAATGCAGGAAAAAGAGAATGTCTTAAGGATTCTTGAAGAAACAAAAGAAGCTCTAAAAAACAGCGATTCACTAAAATTGAAAGAGCTAAGCAATCAGACAATTCACACAGCTTCATTAACACAGGATTCAGATAATATTGCTGTTGCGGTTATGGTTTATTCCTTAAGCAAAATTATTGAAAGAGTAGAATATAAAAAATTTTCAGGATGGGACAATTTTTACAAAGTTATAACTTCTTCTGTTGACAATTCAATAAATGCCATAAAAACCAACAATGACAAGAAACTTCAGCAGAGCCTTATGTCTATAAGAGAAGCAATATCCAAACTTTCAGGAAAACTAAAAATTTACATTCAGGATGTTTTTAGAAAAGCGCAGATAAACAAAGCGTCCAAAATATACGAACACGGAATTTCAATGGAAAAAACTGCGAGCCTTCTTGGAGTGACTATGTTTGATTTGGCGAGCTATGCAGGACAGAAAGAAGAAATTTCAAATGCTCCTTTAAGCCAAACTTTGGATGTGAAATCAAGAATTAAAATAGCAGAGGATATTTTCAAATGATGATTGATACTTTTTCTGCAGTTGGATGGCTGGGAATGATTCTCCTCATTCTTGCATATTTCTTTCTTTCAAGCAAAAGGCTAAAATCAAATTCTTTGATTTATCATCTCCTTAATTTATTCGGAGCTGTTGGAATTGCAGTAAGCACTTTTGCAACAAAATCCTGGCCTTCTGTTACATTGAATGTAATTTGGATAGTCATTGCAGGTTTTTCCATCTACAAGATTCTTAACACTAAACCAGTATACAAGGAGCTGAAATGAAAACTGAAATTTCTGAAAAAGCAATAATCTTTGATTCCAGCACAATAATTAATTTTACAATGAACGGCTTGCTTGAAGAATTCAGGGAATTAAAAAAAATGTTTAATGGAAAATTTTTAATTACCCAAGAGGTGAAGGCAGAAATTGTAGACAAGCCTTCTGAAATAAAAAAATTCAGGCTTGAGGCGCTTAAAATTCAAGAGCTTATTACAGAGAAAGTTCTTGAATTTCCAAGTGTTTTTGGAATAAACGAATCAAAATTGTCTTCAGAAACAAAAAAATTGATGAATCTTGCAAATGATACTTTTTTTGGGAGAGACAACGCAATTCATATTATTGATTCAGGCGAAACTGCCTGTCTTGTTCTCAGCACATTGCTTTCGGAAAAAGGAATAAAAAATGTAATTTCTGTTGATGAAAGAACAATAAGGATGATAAGCGAAAAACCTGAAAATCTGCTGGAGATATTAAAGAAAAAGCTTCACAGCGGGATAAGTGCAAAAAATGAAAATTTTAAATTTTTCAAAGGGTTCAAATTCATCCGCTCTGCAGAACTGATTTTCCTTGCATATAAAAAAGGGGTTGTAAAACTGAAAAACCATAATGTTCTTGATGCTCTGCTTTATGCTATGAAATTCAACGGATGTTCCATCTCTGATGAAGAAATTATGCAGATGGAAAGACTCGGATAATTTATAAACCATATTTATTCTAAATTTAAATGGCAATAAAAACCAAAGACAAAGTTACACTTGACTATGAAGGAAGACTGGAAACAGGAGAAGTTTTTGATACTTCAAAACACGAAGGACATTCTCATCCACTGACTTTCACTGTTGGAGACGGAGAAGTTATACCCGGATTTGAAAAAGCAGTTATGGGGATGGAAGTTGATGAAGAAAAAGAATTTTCAATTCCTCCCGAAGAAGCATATGGGATGCCTGACGAAAGACTGCATCAGGAAATTCCAAAAAGCGTTCTTCCAACAGAGCCAGAGCCTCAAGTTGGGATGACTTTAGTTATGCAGACGCCCCAAGGAAATATTCCTGTAATGATTTCAGAAGTCAAAGAAGAATCTGTTATTATTGATTTGAATCATCCTTTAGCTGGGAAGAAACTGATTTTCAAAATCAAAGTTTTGAAAATAAACTGATTTAAGAAAGCATTAAAAACAATATTTCTTTAGATTTTATCAAGGGTGCGTAGGCTAACGGCAGACTGGCTGCCTCCAGATGAATGATGGAGTAAGCAGCATATGGGGGTTCAATTCCCTCCGCGCCCATTTCTTTTTATTCCCTAATATGTTCTATCTTGTCAAAGAGTTCATTGGCTATTGCCTCTTCAAATAAGAGAGTTAAATTTTCTTTTTTGATATCAAGTATTGCTGGAAGGTTCTTGAAGTTCCTTATTAATATTCCTGCATCCCCTTCAGAGATTCCTTCTCTTTCCAAAATTCTGTGTCCTTTAGGGAAAACTACTTCTTCTGACAATCCAAGGCACTGCTTTATGTTGTCTATTTCCAGCAGTTCGTCATAACTCAAGACAGAAAGAATTTTTTGTGATTTTGAAAGCCCGAATCTTGAATAGTCTTTTATTACTTCATCAACTTCTTTTTCTACTTTGTAAAGCAATTCTTTTAATCTTAATTTTACTATTGCTCCTTCAACACCAAGTTCAATTACATATCCCTTAAGGGTTTCTGAAATATTCATAATAATCATGCCTCTTTGTATTAACAAAAGAGCTTTCATATAATCCCCTCTCCGTTTTAGCTCGCTTCTGTCCAAATCCATTTTATTCCTGTCAAAAATATCCTTGTGCTTTTCTATAATCTGAAGAATGGATGTTGCCCTTCTGATAATATCATTTGTATCTCTTACTACATATTTTGAATTTCCGTAAAAAAGAGAAATTTCATCCCTCCTTTGCGAGACTGCAATTACCATTGTCCCTGCCTGCTTTGCGGTTCTCTCTGCTGCTTTATGCCTTGTTCCTGTCTCATTTGAAGGAATTGAATGGTTGGGGGTAAGAAGAACATTAGCATACATTATTTTTTTCAAATCTTCTGACAGGATTATTGCCCCGTCCATTTTTCCAAGCTCAATAATTCTCTGCGGAGTAAATCTTGCATTCAGCTTAAACCCTCCTTCAAACATATCCTGCACAAAATCATTATAAACAACTATCAGCCCCCCTGTTTTTGCCTTTTGGGTTCCTTCAATTGCAGTTCTAAGCAAGGTTCCTGGAGAAATTAATTTCAGAATGTCTGTCAGCTCCTCTTTCTTTGCTTCCTTCTTGGTTTCTATAAGCCTTGACTGAATCTCTTTTTTTTCCTCTTCCATTATAAAATTCCTGAATGTGGAAATTATATTAATCTCATTTAAATATTTTTACGTCTCTTTTTTCGTGAAAAAGATTTAAAAACAGGAATTTTTGCCGTCTAATCCAATAATTTTTTTATTTTCCCGAAATCAAAATTTTCTTTTTCTCCAACTATATGGACTTCAAAATTGATTAGATTTTTTTTCGGAATTATTGAAAAATAATCTTCATACTCATCTTTAATTCCATTTATTGTTGTTCCTTCAATAGTTGCAAGGAAACTTGGAAGAATGATAATGTTCTTTTTCTTGAATTTTCCAGCAAGGAAGCATTTGTATTTCTCTCTTTTGATATTCTGGCTGTCTGACAAAATAATTGATGGATGGATATGCCCCATTACAACTATTTTTATTTTTTTGCTGAATGTTTCTGGGAAAAATTCATGCCCGTGAGTGAATGCAATATCATCTTCTATAAAATAATCCTGCAGTCTGTCGCTGAAAGAGTAATCAATCGTATCGTGATTTCCTTTTATTAGAATTATATTTTTGTCTTTGACATAATCCCCCAAAAAATCAAGAATTTCCTTGAAGTAATTTTTTTCCTTCCATTCATACGAGAAAGAATGCTTTATGTCCCCAATAAAAACAATTTTTTTTAAAATTAATCCTCTTTCTTTAATTTCTCCAAAAATCGCTTTCAATTCTTCTTTTACTTCTTGAACCTGCATTTCAGGAGCAATAACTCCTGACTGCTGAAGCATATATTCAAATCCAAGATGCAAATCTCCGACTGCAAGAATTCCTTTTTCTGGAAAAAAAAGTGTTTTTCCTATGAATAAATATTTTTCTTTCATTTATGACTCCACGAGGAATTGAACCCCGATCATGCGGACCGCAACCACATATTCTATCCGTTAAACTATGGAGCCCTGACAATTAAGAAATATTTGCATTTATTAAACTAATCTAATAAGAAATCTGCGTTGCATTCAAATTGCAGGAAGAATCGCAGACACAGGTGTGGGAAGGATTATCTACTTCATTTCCTACATTATTGCAATACCAGCTGACTCCTGGATAATGTCCTTTGCAGGCGTTTTCTTTTATGCAGGTTTTGTAAATCTGTGCTACATCCTGAATCAGCAAATCATAATTTTTTTGTAGATTATTTTTGTCTTCGCTTAATTGAGCTATCTGTGAATTAAGGCGCTTTATTTCTGCCTTGACTTTAAATCCGGTGTAAACCCCATAAATTAATATCAAAACCAGTATAATCACTACTGAAATTAAGATTATTACAGGCAAATTTCCCCCCTTTTTCATAAAATACAGAAGAATTCAAGATTTAAAAGTTTTTAGCTTAAATCTCAAAGCACAAAGAATATATACTGATATTCATTTTAGAATATATGCATAAGACAATTTATGTTTATTCAGTTGTGTCTTCATTAATAGGAACTCTTGTCTTTATTTTAGTCAGATATCTTTTAGCCAAGAATTTTGACTTGGCTACAACTCTTGCTGTCGCAGCATTTTTATTGATTGGAAATTTTCTTTCTTATAAATTTCTTATGAAAAGAAAGAAAATCACAAATAAATAAAAGATGACTGTAAGGAGGTGATAAAATGGATAAAGGAGACTGGGGAATGCACAAGAAACACCACGGATTAATGATGGTTATTTTAGGCGTCCTTGTTCTGATAAACGTTTACTGGCCGATGGTTAGCTGGGGAATGTTTATAGGATGGCTTCTTGTTTTGGCAGGAGCAGTGAAATGGATAATGTGCATGGGAAAGCACAAAAGAAGATAAAAGGAAATTTTTATTTTTTATTTTTCCTTATTTTTTATTTCAACATATTTTTTTACATCTAAATAATCTGCAAGTTCTTTTGTCATAATAGCATAATTTTTTGTGGGTTTTTCAATAACGCCCCACTTTTTCTTGTAAGGCTCATCTCCAATTCCCAAATCGTAGAATTTAATCTTGTCTTCAATTGCTTTTTCAATATCTTTTTTCAGCAGAAAGACAGGAGTAGACAGGGATTTGTATTCTCTGTTCCACCAGCACCCGAAATAGTAAATTGTATCTCCATCTTTCATTGCAATATGAACCGCAATTAACTCTTCATTAAGATATGCGCTTATTGTGTAGCATTTTTCCTTCCATACTTCCATTCTTCTCTTAAAATCTTTTTTTGGTTCTTTAAAAAATTCCAAAAACCATTTAGAACTTCTTTCCAAAGCATCTTTTTCGTTGTAAACAAGCTTTACATTTTCATTCTTTTTTTCAACTCTCTTCAAATCTTTTCTAAAATCATTATTAAGATTTAATTTATCAAAACTATCTGGGAGTTTTATTAGATTTGTTAACTGATCTTCTTCATCGGATACAAAACCAACAGGGCAGTCAGGACGCAGCGAAATTATAAAAAAAGGCGTAGGCAGATTTTTCAAGTCCTTTTTATCAAGCCACGCATAAGGAAGATAATCCAAGTCCTTCCATGTATAATAAAAACTTTTATTGCTGTTTGTTACCTTCATAAATTCCATTTTATTTTTCTCCCTGCTTATGCCAGTCCCAGTATACTCTCAATTCGTGCCCTTTCCAGTTTCCATTAACACTCTCAAGATATTCTCTTTCTTTCTTCTTTGCAACAGGGTGAGCTTCGTTGTCAGTATTAAGCCCGTATGTCTTTACTAAAAATCTTTCAACTGCTTCGTGAATGCACAGGGATTTGAATTCTTTTCTCTTGTCCTTATCGCAGAAATATCTGTCTATAACAATTTTTCCTATTCTTCTGCTCCATTCTCCGACATGCGGCTGCTTTTTCACAGTGATTCTGTCAGATATTTTGTGCCCGTAGAAATTAAACGAAACCCTGTTTTTTGTGAATTTTATATTTGTAACAGGAGATTTCATAAAAATTTTCATAAGCTCTCTATGAGCCCTCTCAACACGCCGTTTTACTATCCTGCTCTCTTTTTTCATAATTGAAAGAGGGAAGGAGAATTTTTAAATGTTAATTTTTGAGGAAAGATAAAATAATATTTATAAACCTAACTTACTAATAAATAATTATGCAAACTAAAGAATGCAGATTTTCTTATAGCGGTTTGGATGATAGCTTGATAGTTTCATGTAAAGAAGAAAATGAAAATGTTAAAGGAAGATTCAGTTTAGGTAATTTTATATTTAGTTTAACTGGAAGAGGGAAGATTATAGGGATTCAAGTATTAAATGTTTCAGAAGTTCTTCCAGAATATAACATAAATCCAAACCTTCTAAAAGAGATAAAAGATATAAATTTAATAACCGCCCAAAAAGAAGGGTGTCTTGTTATTGCATTAATATTTACATTTAAGAATCAACAAGCAAAGATTTCTATTCCTCTAATGAATCTTAACCCCCTAATTAGCTAAATAAATTTTCTCCTATAATTTTTCCTTAAACTTTTTTCAAATTGTTTGTAGTTCATACTAATATGATATCCATTAATAATCATTGAGGGTTTTTTATCCAATACTAAAGAGATTATTACAAAAGTTCCATCATTTAACTCATAATTAAAACTATAATATCTTTCTTTTTTCTCATTCTCTCTTAATTCAATTGTTTTAATTAATTCAAATTTTGGAAAAATTTCCTTAAGTATTTTCTCATCTGTTGCCTTCTCAATAAGAGAAAATTTAAAATGTTCATGCTTAAAGAAATCATCAAAAGAGTAATCTTTAATTTTATCAGTAATCTTTTTTATCTCTCCCTCTTCTTTGAAAATAGAAAGTATCTTAACCTTCATGTAGAAGTGCAAGAATAGTTAGTTTATATATACTTTTTAGGATATAAAAAGAATTATTCTTCCTTTTCTTTCAGCTCTTTCAGATGAAGTTCGTGCATCCTCTTCAAGAACTTCTGCTTGTCTTCTATTTTTATCATATCTGTATGTCCTTGAATTATAATGTCAAGTGCAAAGGGAGATGGAAGATTTGTATCCCTGATTTTTAGCTTTACTCTTCCTTCTTTTATCCACTGAAGGACAAGCTTTGCGTTTTCAATATCCATCAAATCTTCAAGGACTTCTCTTCTCGCTTCTCTAAGAATTGGGAACTCTGACGAAATCTTTTTTACAGCAGCAAGGACAAAATGGCTTTTCATCTGCTGTTTTCCAACACTTCTTGTTCTTCCCTTATAATTCCTTAATATCATAAGAGAACGTCCTGCGCAATGCCTGAATCTTCTCGCAAGAACATCTGTCCTTTCTACTGCTTCTTTTAAAACTTCTTCAAGATTTTCCGGCTTCAAAAAGCTCATAACTTTTTCAAGATTCATCTTTTCTCCTGCAATGTAAAAACTCGTGTCGTTGATTCCCATTTCAACATCTCTGCCTCCTGCCCTTCCTAAAAGAAAGCCAATTGCTCTTGAAAGAGCATCATTTACTCTTCTCCCATACATGCTGTGAAAGATGAGATAATGCTTTTCTGAATTGTATCTTTCAACAAGCAAGGTATTTGCGTGGGGAATCTCAAGATAATTATGCTGTTCATAAAAATAATTGTAAATTGATTCTGCAGATTCTTTTTCAAGATAAAGATATTCCTTAATAAATTCAATAATTTCTGATTTTTTCATCTTGTTCCTGAATTTGTCATCAAGGAGAGTTCTTAATTTATTGATTTCAAGTGCAGAATCAAAACTTAATGGGAGCATTTCTGAAAACCAAGAAGGAATTGTAGGAGAGCGTTCAATAGTAGCCTTTACATAAATATTCATTCCTCTTGTGTAAAGATAAATGTATTTTTTTCCCCCCAAAACAAAAACGTCGCCTTTTTTCATTCTTTCCAAAAATCCTTCGTCAATTGCCCCCACAGGCTCATTTGAAGGAGAAAGCTTTACGGTTATAAAAGATTCCTCAGGAATTGTTCCTATGTTTGTTAAATAAAGAACACGAGCCATTTTTCCTTTTTTTCCTATTTGTTTTGTCTTTGCATCATACCAGATTTTTGCGTAAATATTATTTTTCTCAAGAGCATAATCTCCTGCAAGATAACTGATAACATCAAAGAAATCATTTCTTGAAAGATTGCAGTAGCAGTAGCTTTTTTTTATTAAGGAAAATAATTCATCTGCATCCCATATTTTATAAATAGCCATTCCATAAATCTGCTGGCTTAAAACATCAAGGCAGTTTTTTGGAAAATAAACGCGATTTATTTTTTTCTCCATCATTTCTTTCTGAATAACACTGCACTCAACCAAATCTGCCCTGTCAAGAATAATAAATCTTCCTTTCGCTGTCTCGTGAAGTTTATGCCCTGCTCTTCCCAATCTCTGCAATGCTCTCGCGCTGCTTTTTGGACTTCCCATCATTATAACTAAATCAATATAACCAATATCTATACCCAGCTCCAAACTTGTTGAACAAACAACAACTTTTAATTTCCCTGCTCTCAATCTTTCTTCAATATCAAATCTGAATTCCTTGCTTAAAGAAGAATGATGCGCTGCAATAGTATCATCTCCGTATTCTGTTGGGAAATGCTCTTTAAGATGATTAACGACTCTTTCTGTTGCAGAACGCGTGTTTGTGAATATTAAAGTCGTTTTGTGCTCTTTTATCAGTGAATCAATTAATCCATACATACTTGAATCTAAATTTTCTTTGTTAATCAAATCCCCTATGCTCAGAACTTTAATGTCAAGTTTTTTATCCAGCTTTACATTTGCTATCAGAACTTCTCTTTCATCATCAATTCCCACAAGGAATTTTGCAACTTCTTCTAAAGGAGCAATTGTCGCACTTAATCCTATCTTGACAGGAAAAATCAGGCTGACTTCATTCAGCCTTTCAAGAGTTATGCTAAGATAAACCCCTCTTTTGTTGTCAAGGGCGTGAATTTCATCAACTATGCAGAATTCAAGTGTTTTAAGATAATCAACAAACTTTTTGGTTGTCAGAAGAATTGCAAGAGATTCTGGCGTTGTTACTAAAATGTGCGGGGCTTTCTTAGCCATTTTTGTTCTTTCTGCGATTGTTGTGTCTCCTGTTCTCAAGCCAACACGGATTTTCTGCAGGTTTATTCCCTTTGCTTCTGCTATTTTGTAAATTTCTTCCAATGGTTCTATAAGATTTTTGTGAATATCGTTGCTAAGAGCTTTCAGGGGAGAAACATAAACTGCATAAATATGCTCTTCAAGCTGATTTTTTTCTGCGAGTATTACAAGATAATTAATAATAGCAAGAAATGCTGTAAGAGTCTTGCTGCTTCCAGTAGGAGCAGAGATAAGAATATTTTTCCTTTCCCAAATATTCATTACCCCCATCTTCTGCGGTAGAGAGAATTTTTCAAATTTTGAAAAGAACCATTCTTTGACTAAAGGATGCAAAATATTCATTATCTCCTTGTCTTCTCTTGATTCAGCTTCATAGATTTGTGTCATATTATTCTTCTCTACCAGTGATACTAAAGGTTTATAAATCTATATGAAATATATTTCATATGAATAAAAAGACATACGAGATAAGCCCGTATTTTAATCATAATAATTACAACATCTTCTTTACAAATCTTGCTAACCCCTTGAAAATTGGGATTATCCTCTCTTTAAGAGTAAAAGAAAAGAATGTTTCTGAATTAGTTGAAGACTTGGAAGTTGAACAGAGCAAAATATCCCACGCACTGCAGTCATTAAAATCCTGCAATATTGTGAATATGAAACAAAAAGGGAAAGAAAGAGTTTATTCGCTGAACAAAGATACAATTCTCCCGATACTTGAACTTATAGACAAGCATGCTGCTATTCACTGCAAATGTTCATCCTGCATGAAAGGATGCGACAGGAGAAGAATATGAAACTGATTTATTTTGACAATGCTGCGACAACAAGAGTAGATGATGATGTTCTGAAAGCGATGATTCCTTATTTTACAGAAAAATACGGCAATGCATCTTCAACACACTTTAAGGGGCAGGAAGCAAAAAATGCTCTTGAAGACAGCAGGAAAACAATCGCAAAAGCAATAGGTGCAAAAACCAGCGAAATAATTTTCACTTCTGGCGGAACAGAATCAAATAATCTTGCTCTGAAAGGCTTGTTCTTCTGGAATCAAGAGAATAACACAGGGAAAAATCATATAATTACAACAAGAATAGAACACGACTGCGTTTTGAACTCTTGCAGATGGCTGGAAAAACAAGGGGCAAAAATAACTTATCTTGATGTTGATGCAGAAGGATTAATCAGTTTGGATGAACTTGAAAAAGCAATTACTCCAAAAACAATTCTTGTTTCAATAATTCATGGGAATAATGAAATAGGGACTATTCAGAATATGGAAGCAATTGGGAGTATCTGCAGGAAAAAAGGAGTCTTATTCCATACTGATGCATGTCAAAGTTTCACAAAAGTCCCGATAGATGTAAGAAAGCAGAATTTGAATTTGGTTACTTTAAACTCCCATAAAATTCACGGCCCAAAAGGAGTTGGAGCATTATACATTCAGGAAGGAATCCCAATAACTCCTGTCTCGCACGGAGGAGGACACGAAAGAAAAATAAGAAGCGGGACAGAAAATGTCTCTGGAATTGTAGGATTTGCAAAAGCAGTTGAAATTTCAAAGAAGAAAGACATAGAAAATATGATTAGATTAAGAGATAGATTAATTGAAGGAATATTAAGAATTCCTAATACAAAACTTAATGGTTCAAGAACAAAGAGATTATGCAATAATGTAAATATTTCATTTAATAATATTGAAGGAGAATCAATAGGGGGATATCTAGAGCAGATTGGAATATGCACTTCAACCGGAAGCGCCTGTGCTTCACACTCGCTTGAAACAAGCCACGTATTGAAATCAATCGGCTTGACTCCAATTCAGGCAAACAGCTCGTTAAGAATAAGCATAAGCAAATACACGACAGATGAAGAAATAAATTATTTTCTTGAGAATCTCGCAAGGATAGTTGAGAAATTAAGAAAAATAAGCCCGATAAAATGAAAACAAAAACAGCAAAAGATGAAATTAGAAAGGATATGACATTCGCAGAACTGCTTGAAAAGCATCCCGAAACTGCAAATGACTTGTTTGAAGCAGGACTGCACTGCATTGGATGCGGGGGTGCAATGTATGAAACAATTGAGCAGGGATGCCAGATGCACGGCTTTTCAAAAAAAGAAATTGATGAGCTTATTAAAAAATTAAATAAGGGAAAAAAAGAAAAATGACAATAGAATATTCAAAAAAAGTTATGCAGAATTATATGAATCCTAAAAATCTCGGAGAGATTAAAGATGCAGACGGGATTGGAAGAGTGGGAAACCCGACATGCGGGGATATAATGGAGGTTTACATCAAAGTTGAAAAGAAAGGAAAGAAAAAAATAATCAAGGATATTAAATTCAAAACATTCGGCTGTGCTGCAGCAATAGCAACTTCATCTATGGTTACACAGCTTGCAAAGGGAAAGACATTTGCAGAAGCTGAAAAGATAAAATATGACAATGTTGTTGAATCACTCGGAGGACTTCCCCGAGTGAAAGTGCATTGTTCAATGATGGCGACAGAAGCACTGAAAAAAGCAATTGAAGATTATGAAAAGAAGGTGGAGAAAATTGGAAAATAAACATGTGGGATTTCTTGTTCTGGGAATTGCTGCAGTATTTATAATTGTGATATTATTATTCCAAAATACACTGACACAAATAACAGGCACAAGCTGTTCAATGGAAAAGGATATATGTCCTATGTATAAAACAATAAACACCCAGACTTATCTTGCACTTTCAATTACTGGATTATTGATTATTGTTGGATTAATCTTGATTTTTGTAAAGCCAAAGGAAAAAATAATTATAAAAAAAATTAAGGAAAAAAAGAAAAGCATAGATAAAAGCAAGCTTGATAAAAATGAAAAACAAGTTATTGATATTCTAGAGCAGGAAAATGGTGCAGTATTTCAAAGAACATTAATGGAAAAATTAGGGATTGGGAAAGTTGGAATCACACGGCTTTTAGATAAATTAGAAGCGAAACAATTTATTGAAAGAAAAAGACGCGGTATGAACAATATTGTTGTATTAAGAAATTAAAGAGAAAATTAAGCGAAGAAAACCACGGATTGCCTCGCGAAACTAGTTTCTCCAAAGCGGATATAAGAATAATTCTTCTAAGAATATTAATTAAAATGGAGGAAACCAAAATGAAAACATGGATAATTGTGGGATTGATTGTTGGCTTATTATTAGCCGGTGGAATTGCAATGGTTAGCGCACTTTCAACAGAACAGCCAAATTCCACAACTTCTTCAACAGCAGGAGCAGGCTGTTCCAGCTGCGGCGGAAAATGCACTGCAGACAAAAACTGCGGTTTGGCGACGTGTGGAGCAGTCAACGGCGGGAAATGCAGCTGCGGGAAATAGGAAAAGGGGCTTGCCCCTTCCTATTCCAAACTTTTATAAACTCTCTTTATTGCTTATTCTTATAAGAAGATTAGAATAGTGGGTCTTACAATAATATGATTCAGATTTGCTATAAATTATAACCTTTCTTTAAACAAAACAAAAATTTTGAAAAAAGTTAGAAAACTTTACAATGGAACAATTTGAAAAACTCGGTTTGAGCAAAGAAGTATTGGTTGTTCTGGAAGAAGCGGGTTTTAAAAAACCCTCGGAAATTCAGGAAAAATCAATTCCTTTAGCTTTAGCTGGAAAAGATATCATAGGCGGTTCAGCAACAGGAAGCGGGAAAACTTTAGTCTTTGCTTCGCCAATTATTGAAAATCTGAAAACAGACAGCGGAGTTCAGAATAGGATTCAGGCATTAATCCTTACCCCTACAAGAGAACTTGCAGAGCAGGTTGCAAAATCAATAAAGCAATTTTCCAAAAACAGAAAATTAAATATTCTTGCTGTTTATGGCGGAGTTGATATTGAACAGCAGATAAGAAGGCTGAGAAGCACAGATGTCGTTGTTGGAACTCCTGGGAGAATTTTAGACCATCTAAAAAGAAGAACTATTGATTTAAGAAATGTAAAAATTCTTGTTCTTGATGAAGTTGACAGAATGTTTGATATGGGTTTCAGCCACGATGTTGAATCAATATTATACCAATGCCCGAAAGAAAGGCAGACAATGATGTTTTCTGCAACAATATCCCCTGATATAGATTATTTGGCAACAAAACATACGAGAAATGCAGTCAAAATATCAGCAGAATCACAGGTAGACCCGTCAAAATTAAGGCAGATTTATTATGATGTTCCTACTGGAAATAAATTTTCTTTGTTTGCACATTTATTGAAAGAAGAAACTACTGGATTAGTGATGGTTTTCTGCAATACAAGAAGAAATGTTGATTTTGTTGCAGACAATCTTAACAGGATAGGAATTCACAGCCAAGCAATTCACGGAGGGCTTACACAGAACAACAGAACAAGAGTTCTTGAAGAATTTAAAAAAGAAAATATAAAAGTTTTAGTCTGCACAGATGTTGCAGGAAGAGGGCTTGACATAAAAGGAGTAAGCCACGTTTACAATTATAATATTCCAAAAATAAGCACAGATTATATTCATAGAATCGGAAGAACAGCAAGAGCAGGCGCAGATGGAAGAGTGATAAATCTGTTATCCAGCGAAGATTATCTTCTTTTTGGAAAAATAATGGAAGATGATTCTCTGAAGAAAACAATAAAAGAAGAGCCTCTTCCTGAATTTGAGTTTATAAGAATCAGGGCAGAATTTAAAAGAGATTTTTCTGCAAGAAGAAATTTCCCAAGGAATTTTCAAAGAAGAGATTCAAGACAAAGAACTTATCACAAACCAAGAAGATAGATTTTTAAATTTGAAAGAATTAATTTTTATATGATTTCCCTGTCTTTAATAGGATTGTCTATAATTATTCTTTCGTGGATTGTTGAATTTTTCTTAATGGGAAAAAGAAAAAAAATAAGTCCGATATTTATAGGAATTTATCTTGCGGGAGCCGGTGTTTTGGTTTACGAAGGATTTACTTCTAATTCAATAGAATTGGGAATTGCAAATCTTGTCAGCCTTGCTGCTGCAGCAGTTGTTTTGGGAAAATCATTGGTTGAAGGGAAAGAATAATTTAAAATCTCTTTTTCTTATTGTTTTATATGGATGCGAATATAGAATTGAAGGTTAAAAAAGTATTAGCAGGGCTTGGGATAAACAAAAAAGAAAAGATACTGGTTGCACTTTCAGGAGGGAAAGATTCTTCTGTCACTGCATATCTGCTTAAAAAATTCGGCTATAATATTGAAGGCTTCCACATTGATTTGGGGATGGGGGATTACAGCAAAAACTGCCTGAATGCAGTGAAACAACTTTGTGAAGAACTTGAAATAAAACTGCATCTTTACAACATAAAAGAAGAAATGGGCGGAAGCATGTGCTACATCAGAACTTCAATCCAGACAAGCAGCGGAAAGGGGCTGAAAAACTGCGCAATATGCGGAGTTATAAAAAAATGGATTATGAACAAGGAAGCAAGAAACCTGAAAGTAAGCAAGATTGCAACCGGACATAATCTAGACGATGAAACACAAACTTTTCTTATGAATATGATGAAAGGAAGCCCGCAGTTAAGCGCAAATTCTGGAGCTGTAACAAGAAATGTAAAAGACAGGAAATTTATTTCTAGAATAAAGCCATTATTCTATATTGCAGAAGAAGATATAAGAGAATATTCAAAAGCAAAAAAACTGCCTGTTGTTTATGACAAATGCCCGTGCGCCTTGGATTCTTACAGAATACAGATGAGAAAATTTGTAAATACTCTAACAGCAAAAGAAAAAGAAAATGTTATGAAAAATTTTGAAAAACTTTTTCCAAGAATACAAAAATTAAAATCAGAAGAAAAATTAAATTACTGCAAAATCTGCGGAGAGCCTTCAAGAAATAAAATATGCAGAATGTGCGAATTGGTTAAAAAGTAATTATTTTCTTTTCTTTCTTTTTCTTGGCTTTTCAGATTTTTTCAATGGTTTTATTTTTGAAAACACAAAAATGTAAAGTATTTCCAATATACCTACTGTATTAATCAATGCAAAAACTATCACCCATCCTGCAGACCTGTTTTTTGCTGCTTTTATTAAAGCGGCAATCTTCCAAATGAATGTCCATAAAATAATAATTACAAGCAATGCAATAGAAATTCCTGACTGCTCTGTAATAATCTTTAATGATTCAAACATAAGTCTTAATGGATTCTTTTATTTAAAAATCTTGCATTTCCTTTGAAAATCTTGTATATGAGTGTTATTCTAAACAGGTAATGATAAAGATTTAAATACCTCTTATTTTATTTTCTAATCTGTTATACAATAAGCAGGAAGATATTTGGGATAAAATACAACTGCTTGTATACAAAGATTAATCAAGAAAAATGTATTGTCCGTATTGTTCGCATAAAAAATCAAAGGTGACAGACAAAAGAGAGTCTCCTGAAGGAATAAGAAGAAGGCGTGAATGCTTCAAATGCGGAAAAAGATTCACAACATATGAAAAAATTTCAAAAGAGGACATATATGTAACAAAAAAAGACGGCAGAAGAGAAAAATTCGAAAGAGAAAAGCTTGAAAGCGGAATCAACAGGGCATTTGAAAAGCGCCCTATCGCAAAGGAGAAAATAACTAATATGATAAACGAAATTGAGGAGCAGATAAGAAAAAGAGGAAAAAAAGAAATCAAAACTTCAGAAATTGGAGAGGTGGTTATGAAGAAGATGAAAAAAATGGACAATGTCGCATATATTAGATTTGCTTCAGTATACAGGGATTTTCAGGACATAAATGATTTTAAACAAGAGATTAAGAATTTATAAAATGGTTAATAAAATAAAAAAAAGAGATGGAAAAATAGTTGATTTTGTTCCAGAAAAAATAAGGGTTGTTGCTGAAAAAGCACTTTTGGCTGATGGATTTGAAGAAGAGAAAGCATATCTTATTTCTCAAAGGGTTTGCGATAAAGTTGTTACAAGATTAGATATGATGTTTAATGGCGTTTCTTCTCCAACTGTTGAACAAACTCAAGATTTAGTTGAAGATGCTATGATGGGACTGGGAGATGAATATCATTCTGCTGCAAAGAGATTTATTATTTACAGGGAAGCGCATAAAGAGAGGAGAGAAATGGATGCTGGAAAAAAAGCAGTTGTAGATTTCGCCAGAAGATTAATGGGAGGGTATATTGACGGCAGTGATTGGAGAGGAAAAGAAAATGCAAACTCCGGGCAGATTACTTTTCAAGGAGCGAATGCAAGAGCTGCAGGAGAAATTATGAATCTTGTTGCTCTTGAAGAAATGTATGGAAAAGAAAACCCTGAGATTTCAGAAGCGCACAAAACAGGACAATTTCATATTCATGATTTGGATTTCCCCATAGTCGGATATTGCTGCGGGCATTCTCTGGAAAATACAATATTAAGAAGAGGTTTTGGAGAAGTAAAAGAAAGAGTTCAAAGTCGTCCGCCAAAACATTTGCGTTCTGCAATAAGCCAGATGGTTAATTATATTGGAACAATGCAGGGAGAATTTGCAGGGGCTCAAGCATTTGTTTCTGTTGATACTTATCTCGCACCATTTGTAAAAGCAGACAATCTATCTGACAGAGAAGTAGAACAATCAATGCAGGAATTGATTTATGGATTAAATGTCCCATCAAGATGGGGGTGGCAGGCTCCTTTCTCAAATTTAGGATTTGATTTGACTGTTCCAAAAGATTTAGCAGAAAAGAGTGCAATTATTGGGGGGAAAGAAGTTGATTTCACTTATGGTGATGTCCAGCCTGAAATGGACAGAATAAACAAAGCATATATTGAAGAAAAGATGAGGGGGGATAAATCGGGAAGAATATTTACATTTCCGATTGATACTTACAATTTAACTTCTGATTTCAATTGGGATAGTGAAGTTGCTAATTTATTATTTGAAGTTACAGGAAAGTATGGTATTCCTTATTTTTCAAATTATATCCATTCTGATTTAAATCCTTCAGATATTAGAGCTATGTGCTGCAGATTAAGATTAGATTTAAGGGAATTAAGAAGCAGAGGAGGGGGCTTATTTGGCTCTAATCCATCTACGGGAAGCATAGGAGTTGTTACAATCAATATGAACAGAATCGGCTATGAATCTCATTCAGAAGGAGAATTTTTCAAGCTTCTGGAACATAGAATGGATTTAGCAGAACAATCTTTGGAGATAAAAAGAAAGACAATAGTAAGATTGTTAGAACAAAAACCAGATTCATTTGTTCCTTTTACAAAATCATATATCGGAACTTTCCACAATCATTTTTCAACAATTGGTTTAATTGGTATGCACGAGTCAATGGTTAATTTTCTTGGAAAGGGAATTGAAACAGAAGAAGGGAAAAAATTTGCAGTAAAAACATTGGAATTTATGAGGGGAAAAATGCAGGATTATCAGGAAAAGACAGGAAACCTTTACAATCTTGAAGCAACACCAGGAGAAGGAACTTGCTACAGGCTTGCAAAGTTAGACAAAGAAACTTATCCAAATATTTACACTTCTGGAGATAGTGCCCCGTACCTTACAAATTCAACGCAGCTGCCTGTGGATTTAGACATTGACTTATTCTCTGCATTAAAACATCAGGAAAGCCTGCAGGGATTATACACTGGGGGAACAATTTTCCACACTTTTTTAGGAGAAAGATTATCTGGGGAAGATGCAAAAAATCTTGTAAAAAAAATTGCAACAGAAACAACTCTCCCATATTTTAGTTTAACCCCTGTATTTAGTGTTTGTGCAGAACACGGATATATTTCTGGAAGAGAAGAACAATGTCCAACCTGCAAAAACCCAACAGAAATTTATGACAGAGTGGTTGGGTATATACGCCCAGTTAATTCATTTAACCCTGGAAAAAAATCAGAATTTGGTTTAAGAAAAAGATTTAAGATTTAATTTTACAAAATGCAAATAAAAAAATTCTTAAGAGAATCTTTTAATGATTATTCTGGGAAGATTTCTGCAGTTGTATTTGCAGGAACCTGCAATTACAGATGTCCAAGCTGCCACGCAAAAAACCTTCTGAAAGGTGAGGAAGAGATTGATGAAAAAGAATTTTTTGATTATCTTGATTCAAGAAAAGGATGGATTGATGGAGTTGTAATCTGCGGAGGAGAGCCTACATTGCAGAATGATTTGCCTGAATTTGCTGAAAAAATAAAGAAAAAAAATCTGCCTGTTAAGCTTGACACCAACGGCAGCAATTATGCAGTTTTGGAAAAACTATTGGAAAGCAAGTTAGTTAATTATACTGCAATGGATGTAAAGGGGCCTTCTTCTATATATGCAGATTTAATTGGAAAAGATTTTATTGATGCTGAAGAAAGCTATGAAAAAGCGATTAGAATTGTCTCTCAATTCCCTGATTACGAATTCAGAACAACAATTGTTCCTGTTGCAAGAAGAAATAGTGAAATAAGATTCATGACTCCTGAAGAAATAGGGGAAACAGCAAAACTAATCTACGATTGCACAGGGAATAATGAACATAAATATTTCCTACAGCCTTTTGTTCCGCGCAGGAATGAATTAATTGACAAAAGATTGGAAAATTTCCCAGAAACCCCAAAGCAACTGCTGGAAGAATGCCTGATTGAAGCAAAAAAATATCTTCCAAATACAAAGATTAGATAACAATAATTATTAAAAAGAAAATATCAAATTTTATATGATGGTAAATTGGGATGATTATTTTATGTCAATGGTTTATCTTATTGCTGCTAAAAGCAAAGATGAGAGAACTCATATAGGCGCTTTGATTATCGGGCCGGATAAAGAAATTAAGAGCACAGGATATAATAGTTTTGTAAGGAGATTAAATGATAATGTTCCTGAAAGACAGGAAAAACCAGAGAAATATTACTGGTTTGAACACGCAGAAAGAAATGCTATATATAATGCAACATTAATTGGAGCATCATTAAAAGGGTGCAAAATGTATACTAATGCTATTCCCTGTATGGATTGCGCAAGAGGGATTGTGCAATCAGGAATTTTAGAAATAACTGTGGATGAAGAATGGAATAATACAAATGCAGGAGAAGATTTGGAGCATTCCAGAAGAACAATCCAGATGTTTAAAGAAGTAGGAATTGAATTAAGATATTGGAAAGGAAATCTTTTAAGAATAGAAAAATTTAGAAGAGGAAATATATGCTAAATGAAACCGATTGAATTGTCTGTTCAGGAAAAAGATGATTTTTGCGTTTGTTCTGTATTGCAGGCAATTTTTAGAAAATATAATTTTCATATATCCCAAAAAGAAATTGCTTGTAATTTAACTTCTGGAAAAAAAACAGGATTTCTTGTTTATGATTCAAGAATAAAAGAATTTATGAAAAAAAATGGATTTGAATATTCATATTTCGGTGTGCATGAAACTCCTTTTAATGAACCAGATGAATTGCTAAAAGAAATCTGTCAACACGACGGGATTTTGGGGATAAAAGAACACGTTTACATATTGTCCTGCTTCAATGGCTTAAAAACAAAACTGATTAACCCTTCAGATGGGAAAGAGATTGAAAAAAAATATCCGGATTTATTAATAGAAATGGAACCTTCTGGATTTTTTGGATTGATTAAACATATATCTTAATGAATAATTGTTTTTATAAACAAAAAAATAATTTTTATTGCAATATAAAAGAAGATGAGAATAAAAATAAAAAAACTTGTTCCTGAAGCAGTTATTCCAAGATATGCCAAAACAGGGGATGCGGGAATGGATGTATTTGCTGTTTCAAAAGAAGAAAATTGTAATTTTATAGAATACGGAACAGGGCTGGCTTTTGAAATTCCAGAAGGATATGTCTGCCTGATTTTTCCAAGAAGCAGTGTTTCAAATAAATCATTATCTTTGTGCAATTGTGTCGGTATTCTTGACTCTGGATACAGGGGGGAATTAAAACTTCGTTTTTACCAGCACAAAAGAGAAGATTATCAAATTGGAGAGAGAATAGGGCAGATTATTATTATTCCTTTTCCTGAAATTGAATTTACAGAAGCAGATAATTTAACTGAAACAAAAAGAGGAGCAGGCGGATTTGGAAGCACTGGAAATTTTTAATTGTTTTAATATATATGTTTCAGCGGGTTTTATATTTATAAAACCCAATAAATTTAAAATAATATAAAAATGGTGGAGCAATATCTTAAACACTCAAGAGAGATTTTTACTTCTGAATATACTGGATTTAAACAGGGAAGCAAGGGCTCTGGACTTATATCTTTGTTTGGGCATCAAAATTCTTATGATTTAAGAAAAGGATTTCCACTTCTTACAACAAAAAGCATGGCTATAAAATCAATAACCCACGAACTTGTTTGGTTTTTAAAAGGGGACACAAATATAAGGTATCTTGAAATTAATAAAACTCCAATTTGGAGAGGCAATGCCTTTGAACATAATTTATCTGGAATGGTTAAAGAAGGAATTTTCCCAGAAGGAATAGTAAAATATTCTCCAGACTGGGATAAAGCGATGAAAGAATATGCCCAAAGGATAAAAGAGGATGAAGAATTCTCCAAAAGATTTGGAGATGCTGGGCCAATCTATGGAAGGCAGTGGAGAAAATGGAAATATTTTGACGAAAAAAAGGGGGAACTTGTTGAAATAGACCAGTTAGGAAACACATTGGAAAAAATGAAAAAAAATCCTGTTGGTAAAAAATATGTAGTCAGTGCGTGGAATCCGGGGGATATTCCTGAAATGTCTTTGCCACCTTGTCATGTTTTATATCAAATGACTTCAAATGACGAAGGAGAATTAGATTTGCAGTTATATCAAAGAAGCTGTGACCAATTTTTAGGAGTTCCTTTTAATATTGCAAGTTATGCTATGCTTACTCAAGTTATTGCTCAAGAATTAAATCTTACCCCGAGAAGATTTGTTCATTCATTTGGGGATTCTCATTTTTATACTGGACTGGAAAAAAGAGGGCCTTGGTACAAAGAAAATTTGAAAAATCTTCAGAATAAAGTCAAAAATGTTTCTGATAGAAAAGAATATTTGGAAATTCTGGACTGGATAAACAAAGAATGCCCTAAAGATGATAATGAAGAAAAATATGACCATGTTACTGCAATTCTTGAACAGTTGTCAAGAGAACCGAAACCTCTCCCAAGATTATTAATCGCAAAAAAACCATTAAACCAATTAACTTTTGAAGACTTTAAGATTGAAGGATATGAGTCACATCCAAAGATTGAAAGGACTATGGCAGTTTAAAATGAATCTTACATTAATTGCTGCAATTTCTGAAAATAATGTTATGGGAAATAAGGGAAAAATTCCTTGGAGAATAAAAGAAGATATGAAAAGATTCAGGGAGTTAACCCTAAACCATCCAGTAATTATGGGCAGAAAAACTTATGAATCAATTCCTGAAAAATTTAAACCCCTCCCAGATAGGAAGAATATAGTTTTATCAAAGTCTATGAAAGATTATGCTGGAATTTATATTGCAAGAAATACATGTGAAGCTTTAAGTTTGAGTGAAGGGAAGAGCTCTTATGTTATTGGAGGAAGAGAAATTTATGAAGAATTTTTGCCATTTACATATAAAATTGAATTAACCAGAGTCCATCGCAATTATGAAGGGGATGTATTCTTTCCAAAAATAAATTGGGATATGTGGAAAATAATTAATGAAGAAAAAAATATATCTGAAAACGGCATTCCCTTCTCTTTCTTGACTTATGAAAGAATAATTTAATAACAACTTTTAAAAATAACCTGTCTCTGTAGATTAGATAAAAATGGCAGAAAATGTTTCAGAATTAAGTGCTAAGCAGTTTGAAGAATTTACTAAAAGTGGATTAGTTTTCATAGATTTCTTTGCAGAATGGTGTATGCCCTGCGTAATGATGGCGCCTGTTGTTGAAGAAATAAGCGAGAAATTCAAGAACAAGATAAAATTTGGAAAAATCAATGTTGGAGAAAACGAAGCATTGGCTAAGAAATTTAATGTCAGTTCAATTCCTCATTTTATTCTATTCAAAAACGGGAAAAAAGTTGAGGAATTCACAGGAGCAATGGATGCAGAAGAATTGGAAAGCAGATTAAAAAAATTGATTTAACAAAGCTTTTTTAAATTGATATTTCTAGGTAATAGTATAGCTTCGTAGTTTGAAATGCTTAAAATGCATTCATTCGCTACTTAGCTGGTTTACATATGGCTTCGTAGCTCAGCCTGGTTAGAGCACTGGACTTTTAATCCAGGTGTCGGGGGTTCAAATCCCCTCGAGGCCATAAAGGATTGAATGGGCTCGAATGGAAATTCCTTAAGAAATTTGCTTTCGAGTCCATTTTTTGCCAAATTTTTTCAAAAAAAAGATTTATCCATTTCCAAAACTTCTAAAATATCCCGAATACTTTCAAAATTATGCTGAAGTTTCTTTAATATGATATCTACATTTCGGTTGTTCGAGTTAAAGACATACTTATTCAGTTCTTCGGACTCTTCTTTTTTTATTTTTACAACATTATCCAAAAAAGAAATAATCCCTCCCAAATTTTTCAAATCCACATGAGAATAATCTTCCTCCATAAGTGAAAAAATACAATCTGCCACTCGTTCAAGCCTTCGTATTAATTCTAAATAAGTGTATATCAAATAAGAGTCTTTTATTTGATTGTCTTTTGAAAGAGTTTTATTTTCTAAGCACATAAAAAGAATCTTCTTTGATAGATTATTCAAGGAATCTACCGAATTTTCCAGCTTCTTTAATTCTTCAAAGTTCTTTTTTTTAAGTTGTTCAAGCATCAAATTTATCAAATAAATTTCTCTTCTCATTATCTTTTCAAGATCAATATCAACATCCTTGAATAAAAAAGAAATCTCTATTGACTGGGCATCTTCATTAGATATGTCATAACCATTAAAACGCCCTAAAATATCCCGAATACTTTCAGATTCTCTTTCTGTTTTATTAACAAAGTTTATTTTAATGCGATTAACCCCCTTGATATAACACATTCGTATAAATTCTTTCAAATTTTTTATCTCCTTATAATTAACAGAGATAGCATTTTTATTAGAACTAAAATTTCTTGTAGATATAATTAGATTATTGTTAATATTTTCTATGAAAACTAAGTCTTTTTCCCTTAAATGATTGTGAATTATCCATCCTTTAGGTAAAGAAATAGAATAAGAACCCTTTCCAACCGATTGTATTCGTCTGGATTCCATAATGATTCTTGTTAGTATTGTTTTTAAATATTTTCTTCAATCTGCTGTATATATTTAATCAAAGAAGTATTAAAAGATAGCCTATTGAGATTATATAGTTTAATCAAGGTTATTTAAACTATTAAGGCAATAAATATATCTATTCTACTGTTTAATAAGTAGTGAGGAAAAATAACCAGGATTTGGGGCAATTAGCAACAAGATTGATGAAGGATAGATATTGTCTTGAAGAGTTAAAAATTAAGAAAAAAGATATTGAGGAATTGAAGAAAAGAGGATATAATGTCAAGTCAGATACCATTGAAAATATTTCTTATTACTGGATTAAAATGATGGATACCGAAAATCATTATATTTTTAGCCCTAAAAATCCACAGGAAACCGAGGTAAGATGGGCAGAAGTCTCTGACATTCATGCGGGAGCCAAGACGTTCGACAGCAGGGGTTTAAGATGGTTCTTGAACGAAATAAAGAACAGAGGAATAAAATATATTCATAATTCTGGAGATACAGTTGATGGAAAACACGTATATCCGGGGCAATCTAATTATTTAAAATATTATTCTGAAGAGGACCAAGTTAAATGTTTAGCAGATATTATTGGTGAATTTGAATCTGATTTCAAATGGATAGTCATAGATGGAAATCATGATATGAGTTGGATAAAGGAAGGAGCACCTAGCCCAAATAAACTTTTAGCTGACAAAGTTAAAAATGTGATTTATCTGCCTGGGGCTGGTGCAGACAAAGTAGTAAGGGGTGATATAATCATAGAGGGAGTAATGAAAAGGATGATTCATCCTTGGTCAAACTCGTCTAGAGGGGTATATGCTAAATCTTACCCTTCACAAATTTATCTAAGGAATGTTATGGAAAACGGAACACAATTTGAAATTAAAGGAAAAAAATATTTTATGAGGCTATTACAAGTAGGACATTATCATACAGATATGCTATTTCAAACGTTTGGAGTTCATGTAACCCACCCATTATCTTTTCAGAAACCAAATGATTTCACAGAAGGGAAAGGATTGGTCGGACCAAGAGGCGGAAGAATAACCGAACTGAAGATTAAGAATGGGGAAATAATTTATTATGATTCAAAAGTTCTAGAGGTTCCTGAATAATGAAGAGATAATACACAAAGCTCAAAAAATCAATTAAAAATATGTTTTTGTGCAGCAAAGCCTTGAAAACCCAAACATTTTTAAACTAAATTTTGCTATTTTTTATTATTCAAAAGTTGTTAAAGTTTAGTCAGAATTTTAACACAACTATTGTAAATTCCCTTCATTAAAAAATGCATATTCTTCAAGCAAAACACATAAAACTCAGCGAAAAAGAATCTGAAATACTTCTAAAGGAAATGAACATTTCCAAATCACAACTTCCTAAAATTCTCTCTACAGATGCTGCCCTTCCTGAAGGATGCAGTGTTGGAGACATAATTAAAATTGAAAGAAAATCAGGAATATATTACAGGGTTGTAGTATAATTCACAGGATAAAAATGAAAAAAGACAATCACATAATAATCAAAAAATATCTTGAAGGGCATTCTTTAGTTGAATCAAATTTAATTTCGTTCAATGATTTCATTGAACACAGAATACAGGAGTTAGTTGATGATATTTCCAGCACAATAGACAATGAAGAATTTGAAATCAGCCTTGGAAAAGTAAAAGTAGAAAAGCCAAAAATAATTGAAGCTGATGGAAGCTCTTCCCTGATTTATCCTTATGAAGCAAGACTTAGAAATCTTACTTATTCTGCTCCTGTAACTCTTGAAATTACAATAAAAAAAGGAGACCAAGTTGATTCTGATGTTGTTGAAATAGGAAGAATTCCTGTTATGGTTAAGAGCAAGGCGTGCAATACGCACGGAATGACTCCAGAACAGCTTACTGAAACTTACAACGACCCATTGGATGCAGGAGGATATTTCATTGTAAACGGAAATGAAAGAGTTATGACAATGGCTGAAGATTTGGCAGAAAACCAGCCATTCATTGAAAATAACAGCAAGGGAAACTTGACATTAAGATTATTCTCATTAAAAGGAACATACAGAATTCCAATAACAATTTCTGAAAGCAAAGAGGGAGTTTTGGATTTGTCATTCAGCAGATTCAAGGACTTGCCTGCAGTTGTTGTTCTTAAAGCTCTTGGACTTGTTAAAGAATCTGACATCGCAAGATATATAGGGAAAGAAACAGACAATGTTATTGTTAACTTGTATGAATTTGTAAACCTTGCAACAAAAGAAGATGCGATGATGTTCATTGCAGAAAAGACAGGACTTCAGGGAACAAAAAAAGAAATTCTTGACAGAGTAAAACAAAGAATTGATTCTTATCTCCTTCCTCATATTGGACAGACAAAAGAAGACAGAATGAACAAGGCAGTTACAATATGCAAATTCATAAAACAATTCTTGATTGCAAAAGAAAATCCTGAATTAAGAACAGACAAAGACCACTACTCAAACAAAAGAGTAAGATTGTCTGGAGATTTGCTGGCTAATCTTTTGAAAGTCAATCTTGGAATTCTCATAAGAGACATTCAATATTCAATACAAAAATCATCAAAGAGAAAAAAATTCTTTTCATTGAAAGTTATTGCAAAATCAACTTTATTCTCCCACAGAATTGAATCTGCAATTGCAACAGGAAGCTGGACAGGAGAAAGAGGAGGAGTCACGCAGAATATGGACAAGACAAATTATCTTGCAATGATTTCACAGCTTCAGAGAGTTTCAAGCATGCTTCCTTCTGACCAAGAAAACTTTTTAGCAAGAACACTTCATCCCACCCATTACGGAAGATTCTGTCCGATAGAAACACCAGAAGGAACAGAAATCGGACTTAGAAAAAATCTTGCATTATTGAGCAAAATTTCAACAAGAATAGAAATAGAAGAAAACAAGTTTATGAAAGATTTAGAATCTCTTGGAATGGACAGGGAAGGATTTGATGAGACAGATGTTTTCTTCAACGGAAGATTTATAGGAACAGTAAAAGAATCTGGAAGTTTTGTGAAAAAAGTCAAGGAAAAAAGAAGAGCAGGCGAGTTTCCAATCCAGATGAGCATAAGAAATGATTTAAGATACAAAACAGTTTTAATATCAACAGAAGCAGGAAGAGTTCTCCGCCCATTGATAGTTGTTGACAATGGAAATCCAAGACTGAAGAACGAGCATAAAGTCCAAATTGAAAGCGGTGAAATGAAATGGGAGGATTTACTTGACAAGGGAATTATTGAATATGTCGACGCTGCTGAAGAAGAAAATGCATTAGTTTCATTATATGAAGAAGAATTAACTCCAGAACACACTCACCTTGAAATTGACAGCATTGATTTGCTTGGTGCTGTTACAAGCCTTGTTCCTTATGGAAATCACGATCAGAGTTCAAGATTAAACAGAGGAAGCAAGACACAGAAGCAGTCATTGGGAATTTATGCTGCAAATTATCTCTGCAGATTAGATACAGATGTTTCTGTTCTTCAATATCCGCAAAAACCAATTGTAAGAAGTTTTGTCTATGACACATTGAACACTTATCCTGCAGGACAGAATTTGGTTGTTGCAATAATGACTTATGAAGGATACAATATGGAAGATGCTTTAGTATTAAACAAAGGAAGTGTTGAAAGAGGAGTTGGAAGAAGCTTCTATTTCCGTCCTTATTCTGCATTGGAAATGAATTATGCAGGAGGATTGAAAGATGAGATTGTCATTCCTGAAAAAGATGCATCTGGATACAGGACAGAAGCAAGCTACAGATATCTTGAACCAGATGGAATAGTTTATCCTGAAGCAAAAATTAATGAAGGGGAAGTTATGATTGGAAAAATGTCTCCTCCAAAATTCCTGTCAGAGCAGAGGGAAATTTCTGTAAAGACAAGAAAAGAATCAAGCGTAACAATGAGGCAGGAAGAATCAGGAATTGTTGATTCTGTTTTCGTAACAGAAGATTCTGAAGGAAACAAGATTATTCAGATTAGAACAAGAGACCAGAGAATCCCAGAATTAGGAGATAAATTCGCGACTTCTCACGGACAGAAAGGAGTTATAGGAATGATTGCTGCACAGGAAGATATTCCTTTCACTTCAAAAGGAGTCCGCCCAGATGTAATGTTCAATCCTCATGGTTTGCCTTCGAGAATGACAGTCGGCTACTTAATGGAATTGCTCGCTGGAAAAGTTGGAAGCTTGAGCGGAGAAACAGTTGACGCAACATCTTTCTCGGGAGTTGGAAAGAAACAGCTTGAAGAACATTTGAAAAATCTTGGATTCAGATATGACGGGAAAGAAACAATGTACAACGGAATTACAGGAAAGAGAATGGATGTAAAAATATTTGTCGGAAATTTATATTATCTTAAACTAAAATATATGGTTGGAAACAAAATGCACGGAAGAGCATCTGGAAAAGTTGCTCTGCTTACAAGACAGCCGATTGAAGGACGTTCAAGAGGAGGAGCATTGAGATTAGGAGAGATGGAACAGGAAGCGTTGGTTGCCCACGGAGCTTCTCTGCTTTTGAAAGAAAGATATGATTCAGACAAAGTTGTACTTCCTATCTGCATGAAATGCGGAAGCATAGGAATTGACGACACAATAGGAAATAAATTAATCTGTCCAATGTGCGGAAGCGAAGATATTGAGCCTGTTGAAATGTCTTATGCATTCAAGCTTTTGCTTGAAGAATTGCAGGGCTTGCATATCCACACTGCATTTGGATTGAAAAATAAATATGAATAAACAAAAATGCTGGAAAATAAACCAATAAGAAAAAGCATCAACGAAATAAGGTTTAATCTTCTTAGTCCTGACGATATCAAAAAGATATCTGTTGCAAAAATAGTAACTCCTGAATTGTATAATATCGACGGATATCCTGTTGACGGAGGATTGATGGATTTGAGATTGGGAGCAATTGACCCAGGAGTAAGGTGCAGAACCTGCGGAGGAAGATTGAAAGAATGTTTAGGACATCCAGGAAGCATTGACTTGGCCCGCCCAATAATTCATTTAAAATATGTTCCATTAATAGAATTAGGATTGAGATGCTTCTGCAAAGAATGCGGAAAATTGCTTCTCGCTGACAAAGATTTGGAAAGATATACTCCAAGCGAGAGAGCAAAGAAAGCAAAAGACGCAAAGAAATGCCCTCACTGCGGAGCAGTCCACGAAAAAGTCAAACTTGACAAGCCAACTACTTTCCTGATTGGAAAGGCAAGATTATTCCCAACTGAAATAAGAGAAATTCTTGTGAATATTCCAAATGAAGAATTAAAAAAAATAGGAGTGAATGCAGCAACCTGCCGTCCTGAATGGGCAATTTTAACAATGCTTTTAGTTCCTCCTGTAACAATTCGCCCGAGCATTATTCTTGAATCAGGAGAAAGAAGCGAAGATGATTTGACTCACAAGCTTTCTGATATTATAAGAGCAAACCAAAGATTATGGGAAAATCTTAATGCAGGAGCTCCTGAAGTTATCATAGAAGATTTGTGGGATTTGCTTCAGTTCCATATAACAACATTCTTTGACAACAGCGTTTCAAAAATTCCTCCCGCAAGACACAGAAGCGGACAGCCGTTGAAAACAATTATGGAAAGAATAAAAGGAAAAGAGGGAAGAATAAGAAAGAACCTTGCAGGAAAGAGAGTAAATTATTCCGGAAGAACAGTAATTTCACCAGACCCGCATATTGGAATAAATGAAGTTGGAATTCCATTTGAAATTGCAAAGGTTGTAACTGTTGCAGAAGGAGTTACTGATTTAAATATTGAAAGATTGAAAAAACTGATAGAAAAAGGAGAGGAATATCCTGGAGCAAGCTATATCATACGTCCGGATGGAAAGAGAAAGAAAATAACTCCTGATTTGAAAGAAGAAATAATCAATGAAATTATTCCAGGATACAAAGTGGAAAGACATCTGCAGGACGGAGATGTTGTATTGTTCAATCGTCATCCTTCTCTTCACAGAGGAAGCCTGATGGCTCATTTTGTAAGAGTTCTTCCAGGAAGAACTTTCAGGATGCATCCTGCTGTAGCTGCACCATACAACGCTGACTTTGACGGGGATGAAATGAATATTCACTCTCCCCAGACAGAAGAAGCAAGAGCAGAAGCAAAAATACTTCTTGATGTAAAAAGAAATTTATTCTCTCCCAAGAATAATACAAATCTTATTGGATGCATTGGAGATGCAATAACAGGAATTTATATCCTTGGAGAAGAAGAATTTTCAAGAGAATATGCAAACCAGATGCTTTTCAAATCAGGAATTGAATTCCAAATATCAAAGAAAGCAGTAAGCGGGAAAGAAATATTTTCGGCTATAATTCCAAAAATTGATTTTTCAAATGATTCCGTTGAAATAAAAAACGGAGAAGTTGTCAGGGGAAGATTAAACAAGACTCTGTTCGGAAGCGAGGACGGAGAGCTGATAAAAGAACTTGAAAAGAAAGTAGGAATTAGCGAGACATTTGACATAATCAAAAAAGTGTTTAATCTTGGAATAAAATATCTTTCAGACAAAGGAATAACTATTTCCGTTGAAGATTTGGATTTGGATCAGAGCGTTATTGATGCTGGAGAAGATATAATCAAGAAAGCAGAAAAAAAGACAGAAGAAATTATAGAGTCATACAACAAAGGAGAGCTTGAAAGAATTCCTGGAAAAACTTACGAAGAATCAAGAGAGATAAAAATACTTCAGACATTAAATGAAGTCAGAACAAAGATTGGAGAAATTGTAAAAAGAGAATTCCCTAAGCATAACCCTGTAAACAATATGATTCAGTCAGGAGGAGGAGGAAATATTCTGAACATAACACAGATGGCTTGCTGCGTTGGACAGCAGGCGTTGTGGGGAAGAAGAATTGACTTGGGTTATGACAAGAGAACATTATCTTTCTTCAAGCAGGGAGACTTGTCTCCCAATGCAAGAGGATTTATCAGAAGTCCGTTCATTAAAGGGCTTCGTCCTGATGAATTTTTCTTTGGAGCAGTTACAGGACGTGATTCACTTATGGATACAGCATTAAGAACTCCAAAATCAGGATACTTATACAGAAGACTTGCTAATGCGCTTCAGGATTTGAGGGTAGAATACGACGGAACAGTAAGAGACAGCAACAACAGCATAATACAATACAAATATGGAGATGATGGACTGGATGTTTCAAAACTTCATCTTAAGGAAAAAGTAGCGCCAGGAGAATCAATCGGAATTGTAACCGCACAATCTTTCGGAGAACCTTCAACACAGATGGCTCTTAATGTATTCCACTTTGCAGGAGTTCAAGAGATGCAGATTACAATGGGACTTCCAAGATTAATTGAAATTTTCGATGCAAGAAAAAAGCCTTCTTCTCCAAAGATGGAAATTTATCTGAAGAAAGAATACAACAACGAGAAAGATGCAAAAGTTTTCGCTGAAAAAATAAAAGAAGTAACATTGAAAGAAATTGCTTCTGCAATAAACCTTAACTTCAGCAACAAAACAATTGAAATAATAATTGACAAGAATGGATTGAAGCAGACGCACAGCTCTGTGAAAACAATCGTTGAAAGGCTTAATGACTTGGGATTCAGGGCAAAAGATAAAGAAGATTCAATAACATTAAATGCAGCAGAATTTGATTTCAAGCAGATTTACCAGCTGAAAGAAAAATTGAAGAAGACAATAATTTCAGGAATAAAGGGAGTAAAGCAGATTCTTATTGTAAAGAAAGAAAAAGATTTTGTTGTAATGACACTTGGAACAAACATAAAGAAAATGATTGAACTCAAGGAAGTTGATGCTGATAGAATTATATCCAATGATTTCTATGAAATTGCAGATGTTTTCGGAATAGAAGTTGCAAGACAGCTGATAATTGATGAAATTTACAATGTGATAAACACGCAGGGATTGGACATTAATGAAAGGCATTTAAAACTCGTCGCTGATGCAATGACAAACACAGGGGAAGTCAAAGGAGTTACAAGAATGGGAATTATCTCGCAGAAATCTTCAATATTGGCAAGAGCAACTTTCGAAACTCCTGGAAAGCAGTTTATCAATGCAACAATAAAAGGAAGCAAAGACAAATTAATCAGCGTCATAGAAAATATAATGCTTAATCAGCCGGTGCCTGTCGGAACAGGACTTCCCGGACTTTTAGTAAAAGTAATCGGCCCTCTGACAAAAAAAGAATCAGAAAAGAAAACTGCAAAAAAGGAAATTGTAGAGGAAACAAATAAGTAGATAAAAATTAAGCAATAACTTTATAAAATAAATCATTCTCAAATTTTAATAAGATGAATACAATTAATATGCAGGATATAAGGCATTTGAATTTGTTCAGCCAGATAACTCAAGTGAATACAAGATTCTGCATAGAATACAACAACGCTATAATTTTCTGTGTTCCAAAAAATCTCGTGAACAAAGCAGTAGGGGAAGATGGAAAAAACATAAGAAGGATGAGTGAGATTTTAGGAAAAAGAATAAGAATAATTCCAAGCCCGAGAGGATTGTATGATGCAAAAGGATTTATTCTTACAATCGTAAAGCCTGTTGCATTCAAGGATTTGGAAATAAAAGGGAATGAAATGATTATCACAGCAGGCGGAACCCAGAACAAAGCTGCATTAATCGGAAGAGACAAAAGAAGATTTCTTGAACTCCAGAAAATTGCGAGAGATTTTTTCGGAAAAGAATTGAAGATAATTTAAAAATTTCTTATCGGAAAGTTTTATAAATCAATTTCTCAACAATACATTATAGATATTATGGGATTAAACAACGCCAAGAAATTAATGAAGGATAGGAAAAAGTCCAGATGGAAAGACAAGAATTATATTGCGAAAACCCTGAATTTATATGCTAAAGCAGACCCTCTTGAAGGAGCAAATCAGGCAAAGGGAATTGTTCTGCAAAAAGTTCAGAAAGAAGCAAAACAGCCAAATTCTGCAATGAGAAAATGCTGCAAAGTTCAGCTTACAAAAAACGGAAAAACAGTAACTGCCTTCATTCCAGGCAATCTTGCACAAAGATTTCTTGATGAACACGATGAAGTTCTTATACAAAGAATCGGCGGAAAGCAGGGAAGAAGCAAGGGAGATATTCCTGGAGTCAGATTTCAAGTAATTCAAGTAAATGATCAGCCATTGGAAAGATTAGTCTATGGCAAAATAGAAAAGGGAAGAAGATAAAATGGCACAGGATTATGGATTTAAAATATTTGACTTGTATGACATAAGCGGAATTGAAATAAAAGACCCAGGGCTAAAATCCGCAATAAATCTTCAGCCAAGGCTTGTTATTCACAGCCACGGAAGAAATGTCCAGAAATTTGGAGCTGTAAAAATTAATATTGTTGAAAGATTAATGAACAGAATAGGAGTTTCTGGGCACAGGGGAAAAAAGCACAAGCTGATTAAAGGAACAGCAACAGGAAAAAATTCAAAGAATATGATGATTCTTCTTGAAGCGTTCAAATTAATAGAAAAAAGAACGCAGAAAAATCCAGTTGAAGTTTTGGTAAAGGCAATAGAAAATTCTGCTCCAAGAGATGAAATAACTGTTATTGAGTATGGGGGGGCAAGATATCCGCAGGCAATTGATGTTTCTCCGATAAGAAGAGTCAATCTTGCTCTTAGATGGTTTACTCAAGGAGCATCAGACAAATCATTCAACAAAAAGAAAACAATTGCCGAAGCGCTTGCAGAAGAATTGATACTTGCATCTGAAAATAACAGCGAAAGTTTTGCTCTGAAGAAAAAGAATGAAAGCGAGAAACAGGCAGATTCTGCAAGATAATTTTCTATAATTCATCCCAATAAAGATTATAAAGAAAGAAGCTAAATTAAAGAGATGGGAGAAAACAGATATACTATTGAGATAGATTTAAACTGCAAACCAGAGGAAAATGCAAGGAAGATTTATGAAGCATTAAGAGATATGCACGAGGGGAGAATAATAAAAAATCTTGGAAAATTAATCAGGGGAAACAGGGAGATAAAGATGACAGAAAGTAATGAAATTAGATGGATGGATGAATTGACAAGTTATCCCATTAACTTTGACAGAGAAGACAAAGAGTTTGCTGAAGGCATAGACAGAGATTGCGATTACGATTAATTTTTTCAAAACCTTTTTAAACTATTTTTCTTAAACCTATTTATAATAATATGGCAGAAAAGGAAACACAATTGCAGAAAATTCAAAGGCTGAATTCAAGCCCGAAGAACATAAGAAACATAGCGACAAGCGCGCATATTCACCACGGAAAGACTGCTTTGACAGACAACCTTTTGGCAGCATCAGGATATATGGCTGCGAAGAATGCAGGAAATCTTGATGAAGGAATGGCTACTTGGCAGCACTCTGACGAGCAGGAAAGATTAATGACTGTAGATGCTGCGAATGTTTCAATGGTTCACGATTTCCACGGGGAAGAATATCTGATTAATCTAATTGACACTCCTGGACACGTGGATTTTTCAGGAAATGTTACAAGGGCTATGAGAGCCATCGACGGAACAATTGTTCTTGTCTGTGCTGTTGAAGGAATAATGCCCCAGACAGAAACAGTAATCAAGCAGGCATTAAGGGAAAGAGTAAAGCCTGTTTTGTTTATCAATAAAGTTGACAGACTAATAAAAGAAATGAAACTGACTCCTGAAAGCATGCAGGAAAGATTTGTAAAAATAATCAAAGAATTCAACGACTTAATTGCTAAAATTGCAGATTCTGAATTTAAGGAAAAGTGGCTTGTCAATATCGGAGACGGAAGTGTTGCATTTGGAAGTGCAAAAGAAAATTGGGCATTGTCTGTTCCATTTATGAAGAAAAAAGGAATCACATTCAAGGATATTTTCACATTGGTTGAAATGAACGACGCTGACAGAAAAGAATGGGTTTGGAAAAACGCGCCATTGTATGAAGTTCTTTTGGATATGGCTGTAAAGCATCTTCCCAATCCTCTTGAAGCGCAGGAGTACAGAATTCCAAAAATATGGAAAGGGGATTTGGACAGCGGATTTGGAAAAGATTTGATGAAATGCAATCCAAAAGGAAAAGTTGGATTTGTTATAACAAGAATTGTTGTTGATCCGCGTTCTGGAAAAGAAATTTCAGCAGGAAGATTATTCTCTGGAACAATAAAAAACGGAATGGAAGTTCATCTTAATCTTGCAAACAAAGAGCAGAAAGTTCAGCAGATATTTGTCTACAACGGAATAAAGCCAGAACAGATTGAAGAAATCGGGCCTGGAAATGTTTTAGCAATTTCTGGAGTTACAGGAGAAGCAGGAGAAACTGTGACAGAAGAGCCAGAAACTCCTTTTGAAGAATTGAAGCACATATTTGAACCAGTTGTTACAAAGTCAATTGAAGTAAAGAAAATGATGGATTTGCCGAAGCTGGTTGAAATATTAAAGCAGGTTGCAAAGGAAGACCCGTCTGTTAAAGTTGAAATCAACGAGCAGACAGGAGAAAGCCTTATTTCAGGAATGGGAGAACTTCATCTTGAAATAATTGAAAACAGAATAAGAACAGAAAAAGGACTTGATGTAAAAACATCGTCGCCAATTGTTGTTTACAGAGAAACTGCAAACAAAGAATCTCCAAGCGTTGAAGGAAGAAGTCCAAACAAGCACAACAGCTTTTTCATTTCTGTTGAGCCTCTTGAAGATGATGTTTATGAAGCAATCAAGAATGGAGATATTCCAGAAGGAAGAGTAAAGAAAAAGAGTCAGGAACTTGCAACAAAATTCTCAAATTTTCCAGAATGGGACAATGAAACTGTAAAAAGCATTAGAGATATTTACAAAGGAAATGTTTTCTTTGACAAGACAAAAGGAGAAGTTCATATTGGTGAAGTTATTGAAATGGTTTTGGATGCATTTGAAATGGTTATTGACAGAGGGCCTCTTGCAAGAGAACCCTGCACAAAAATGAAAGTTTCTTTAATGGATATAAGATTGCACGAAGATGCAATTCACAGAGGGCCTGCACAAGTTTATCCTGCTGTGAGAGAAGCGATGACAGAAGCAATGAAAAAGGGAGATGCCTGCTTGTTAGAGCCTGTCCAGACGCATGTTATTGAAGCTCCTGACAGATTTTTAAGCACAATCACAAGATTAATCGGAAGCAAGAGAGGGCAGCTTTTGGAAGTGAAGCAGGAAGAAATGGAAACAACAATAAAAGCAAAGATTCCCGTCGCTGAAATGATTGGATGGAGCAATGATTTGCGTTCTGCAACAGAAGGAAGAGGAGTTTCTTCTCTTTCAGACCAGATGTTTGAAAAAGTTCCGCAGTCTCTTCAGGCAGAGATTATAAGAAAAATAAGAGACAGAAAGGGTCTTGCCGAGAACCAATAATGTATCTTATACAAGATAAATGCTTTTATACATTAGACTATTCTGCAGTGAATGGGAAAAAATCTCATCAAATTTCTTGGTGCTGTGTTAATCGGAGCTTCTGTTTTAGGATGTGCAACTGCTCCTGTTCAGGAAAAAGCTGTCCAGAAAGAAATTGAAAAAGAATCACCTGAAACATATCTAATAAAAGAATTTAAGATAAATGATTATACCATAAAAGTAGCACTTATTCCCTTAGGAAATAATTTTGTTGAGATGTATGATACAAACGGCGATAATGTGGGGGATTTAGGATTTTTTTATAAGATAGATGACAAGACAAAAGAAGGCATAATCCGAGGAGAGCTTGTTGAGATTAGATATGACAAAAACCTCGACAAAGTTCTTGAACCCGAGGAAAGAATCTGGGCAAGGGAAGATTTAGGATTATAAAATCAAAACATTTTTAAACCTCAATTTTTTTACTAAGATATCAAAAATTCTGACAAGAATTTTAACATAATACGATGGCTAAAGAAAAACCAAATATGAATGTAGTTTTCGTTGGGCACGTTGATGCTGGAAAATCAACCACAGTTGGAAGACTATTATTTGATACTGGTGTTGTTTCAGAACAGGAAATGAAGAAACTGAAAGAAGAAGCTGAAAAGCACGGAAAAGCTGGTTTTGAATTTGCTTATGTTATGGATAAAATCAAAGAGGAAAGAGAAAGAGGAGTTACTATTGATTTGGCTTACAAAAAGATTATGACTCAAAAATTCCAAGTTACAATCATTGACGCGCCTGGACACAGAGACTTTGTAAAGAATATGATTACAGGAGCTTCACAGGCTGACGCTGCATTTTTAGTTGTTGCAGGGCCAACAGGAATAGAACCGCAGACAAAAGAACACTTGTGGCTTTTGAGAACAATGGGTGTTCAGAATCTTGCTATTTTAATAAACAAAATGGATGCTATCGGATATGATGAAGCTAAATTCAACAAAATCAAGGAAGATGTTTCTGCATTATTGAAGACAGTAGGATACAAGCTTGAAAAAGTTAATTTCATTGCAGGAAGCGGACAAAAAGGAGATAATATTGCAAAGAAATCTGAAAATATGCCTTGGTACAAGGGCCCAACAGTTGTAGAACAGATGGATTTATTCCCTGTTCCAGAATTGCCTACTAACCTTTCAATGAGAATGCCTGTTCAGGATGTTTATGAAATTACAGGAATAGGAACAGTTCCAGTTGGAAAAATTGAAACAGGAATAATGAAAGTTGGGCAGAAAGTTGTAGTATTGCCTGGAAGAACAGGAAAAGGAATTCCTGGCGAAATCAAAACAATTGAAATGCACCACGAAGCTATGCCAGAAGCATTAGCAGGAGATAATGTTGGAGTAAATGTAAGAGGAGTTGGAAAGAAAGACATTGCAAGAGGAGATGTAATCTGCGATGCATCAAAGCCAATCCCCGTTGTTGAAGAATTTATTGCCCAGATTGCAGTAATAAACCACCCAACAGTATTGGCTAAAGGATACACTCCAGTATTTCATATTCACACAGCTCAAGTTCCATGCCAGTTTGTAGAATTAATAGAACAAATTGACCCAAGAACAGGACAAGCTATGAAGACAAACCCTGACTTTTTGAAGAATGGGGATGTTGCTAAAGTAAGAATAAAACCACAGGGAAACTTATGCCTTGAAACACAGAAAGAAAATCCTTTTATGTCAAGATTTGCAGTAAGAGATGCAGGGCAGACAGTTGCTGCTGGTGTCTGCATTGAAATAACAAAACAGAAAGCTTAATTTTTCTGAACTTTTATTAAAATGACAATCAATATTGATGAATATACTCAAGAATTTGAAGATATGTTTATCAGAATAACTGAAAAAGGGGAAAAGCCATACAGAGTGTTCAGTGAATATTCTCCTGCTTTTGAAGAAGAGGGGATTGGAATTAGAGGAATGAGCCATCATTTTTTTGATTTTGTAAAGGACAGAGTTTATAGGACGCTTGTTTAATTATTACCTTTTTTTATATAATTCTTTTTAAATAGCAGGTTGCATTCAGAAGAATGAGATATGAAATTCAGGGAGTAGGAATGGAAGAACTTGAGATGGTTCTGGCTTCTGCAGAAAATAAATTTAACAGCGTTGAATACAAAGGAAAGTCAAAAACAGTTATACTTGAAAGTGATGAGCAGATGAATTTGTCAAAATTATCAGAGAAGGGATTGATTGTAAAAATTCTGCCTGTATTTTAAGAGAAGTATATCTTTTTCTAAATAAAAACTTTTAAACTATGATTTTATAATCATTTTATGGAAAAAAGAGACAGCAGATATTTGGTTTCTATCACAGGGGCAAACACGCATTTTGAATGCCCGATAAACACCCTGTCTGATTTTGAAGATTTGGAAAATATATTAAGGATTATGAAAAAGAAAATTCAAGGTATTTAAAATGCTAAGAAAAGAGATGACTAAAGTTGAAATTGAAAAAGAACTTTCTGGAAAAGGAGATTATGTTCTTATTGACAATATGACAAGGTTCCTTAAAGAAAATCCCCCTCTGGACATAAAGAAATTTGTTTCTCTCAAGCTTGTTGAAATTTATGAGAAAAGAGCAATGTTCGGCGACGCTGCAGAATTATATTCAAGACTGGTTGAAATTGCCTTGAATAATTCAGACAAAGTTAATTATCTCACAAAGCAGACAGAATGCTATGTCAGGGCAGGATTTTTTGACAAGGCAGATTTAGCCCTTAAAAGAGCTGTTGCAGAAGCGAGCATTGCAGAGAGAGCAAAAATAACAATGTCAATAAAGGAATTTTACAAGAAGCAGGCGCAGATGTATGAAAAAGAGAAGAGAAGAAACAATGCAATGAAGACTTACGAGAAAATGCTTACAATGAATTTTTCCGAGGCTGAAAAAATGGAAATAAACCAAAAGCTTGCAGGAATTTACAAAGAGCTTGGCTTGGTTGAAAGATATATGAGCACAGAAAGAAAATTGTAGGAAAATAGGAATTAAGTTAATGTAAAAACCTGCGAGTTTATAATGGGTGCTGGATTGGTGTTCTATTAGATAACTAAACCTTTTCTTTAAATCCAATTTCGCAATCTTTAAAAATGATTTTTGTATAAGATTTGTATTGCCCATGTGGTCTAGCGGCTATGACATGTCCCTGTCACTTGTAAGGAACCAAGGTTCCTTGACACTCAACTTCCTTTAGGGAAAATGGGTGCAAAGCAGAACGGACATAATCCGAGTTCGACTCTCGGCGTGGGCGTTCTTATAAAATGTCTCAAAAGGTGGGACGCGAAATTCTAGAATTTTATGCAGAAAAAATTAAAAATTTAAGCAAAAACCTCATAATATTTAAATAAAAGAATATTACTTTTTTAATGGATAAAAAAGAGATGTTCAATATAGTAAAGAAATTACCTTTTGATAAAATGACTTCTGTTTTTAAGAAAGGGAATACGGAAGTTTTATTGTTTCGTCCATCTAAACTTTCTGCACGATTCAAGGATTATGATGTCAAAAAGAATTTTCAAATATGGCTTAAAGAAGGGAATAGAGAATTTCGTCCAAATCATTTAAGAGTTATGATTGATTTAAATTTAAGAATTAGGAGCCGTCCAGATTTGAAGAGAGAATTGTTAATAGCATTTGATAATATTTTTTATGGAAAAGATCCAGAGAAAGAACTTTCTAAAGTTTCAAAAGAGAAATTTGAGCATTACCTTAATGATTTAACTGTTATTGGGGTTTTAGCTCAATTGTTTATTATTGAACAAGAATATGGTTATCATAAAGAAAGTATGTTTGAACCTCCAACTTTATTCTTTCAGGGTTGGATAAGAGAATTTATAGACAATCCAAAGGAGATAGATAATTTGTGTATGAGTGTTGCTAATGGACAACCACCAATAGCGAAATATGTCTCATTTGAAAGTAAGAAGCATAAGAAATATAAACCTAATTTAAAACCTCTTTGGTATTTAGAAGATAATTAAAAAATTTACCCCCAAATATGAAACATCTTTTTAGAAATTGTAAAGAATGTGGAAAAAAATATTCTTATTGGAAAAACCAATCCGAATCATGTCAATCTTGTAGGAATAAAAATAGAAGATTTGCAATAAAGATTAAAATTCTTTTTGATAGATTAAGTCCAGAAGATAAAAAAGAAATTTTAGATGAATTTACGCCTCAAAAAACAAATCCTAAACTTCCCTCATTTCTTAGAATATAGTTTTTCTGCTGAATAAAGATTAAATCTTTTTTTGGATCAGATAATTAGTTATAACAATTTCGTTTATTTTTCCTCTTTTTGTTGCATTGCAGTTTATCATTCTTGTTGCTTTTACCACACTAATATAATATCCCCTATACAAATTTTTTATAAATTCTGTATCGCTGTTAGATAACATAACCTTACATCCTCTTTTATCAAGGTCTTTGAAAACTTCTGCTAATTTTTCCTGTTCTTTTTCTAAAAACTGCTCTTTTGTATACTTAGTAAAACTGCTTCTATTTAATGGATAGTAAGGAGGATCGAAATAAATAAAATCGCCTTTCTTTGCTTTTTTAACTGCGTCATAAAATTGTTTTACACTTATATCATCCTTTTGTAATAATTTAGAAATCTCTCTTAAATCTTCTTCTTGACAGATAGTTGGATTTTTGTAATCTCCTATTGGGACATTAAATTGTCCTTTGGAATTAACCCGATATAACCCATTAAAACAAGTTTTATTTAAATAAATAAAACGAGTAGCTATTTGTAATTCACTTAATTTATTCACCTCTTGAGATCTTATTTTGTAATAAAATTCTTTATTATGTTTTTCTTTATATTGCTTTAATAAATTAATCAAATTATTAATATCATTTTTTACAACTTTGTAAGTTGTTACTAATTCTTTATTTATATCTGAAAGATAAATCTTTTTTATTTCTGGATGAGTTTTAAGTAAATAAAATCCTATTGTCCCCCCACCAACAAAACTCTCATAATAATTTTCTATTTTATCTGGGAAAAATTGTTTAAATTGCTCTAATAATTGTTTCTTTCCTCCAGCCCATTTTATAAAAGAAGGTATTCCATTGCTCATTTTTTCTTATTCCTCCCCTTAAATATTTTCCTTGGAGTTTTCCAATAAGGAGATTTGCATTTAGGACAGATTATTGGTTTAACTTTATTTCGGGGTATCCATTGATGAGAACATCTCTCGCATCTATAAGCTGTAACTTCTATTTTTAACTCAGCCATAAATAGATAAATAATATTTATTTTATAAACTTACCTATTAGGTTATACCTTATAAGAAACTACTTCTTTAATTTAACAGTAGTATAAGGTCTTCCTGTTTTATCGCTTTTTTTATGTTCTATTATTTCCACTTCACCAAAGAATTCTAATTCTTTAACGTGATTCAATATAGTTAAGTTATTAGTATTTGTCTTTCGTTCTAATTCTCCCAAAGAAATTTCACCCTCTTCTTTTAGAGATTGGAGAATCTTCTTTTTTTGTCTAAACCCCCTCTTCTTTTCATTCCATAAATAAGTGGAAAGGTTTAAAAGATACAATCCATTAATTAATGGACAGATTAAAATGGTAAAAGAAAAGAAGTTTAGTCTAGATGGAAGATGGGTAATTCCTGTAATAACCATTCTCACAGTTTTATGTCTTATTGGATTATATGGGTATCTTAGTTTGAAAGTAGATTATAACCAATTAAATAGCCAATATGTTCGGTCGCAACAAGACGCTCAACGACAAAAAGATATGGTAAGTACATTACAACAAGGATTCTACGAAGCACAATTAAACCTAACTCAGACTATGGCAGGTTATGATTGTTATAAACGAGGAACTACTTATTGCTATGACACTCCAAAATAAATTAATATTTAAAGTAAATACCTCTAATTAATCAATGATAGAAGACAAACAAGTGTATAAATGTCCTTTCTGTGAAAGTAAGATTACTAAAGAGCAATTTGACCAAGTAATACAAGAAAATGAACTCTTAAAGAAAAAAGCTCAAGAGTTACAAGAGACAATTAAAAAGTTAGAGTCTGAAAAAGCTAAACTTAAAGAAAAGATAAAAGAAGCAGTAGAAATAGAAAAGAAAAAAGCTCAAAAGTTAATAGATGAAAATAAGAAATTAAAGCAAGAAAAAGCAAAATTTGAAGAACAAATAAAAGAGGTAAGAAAAAAAGAAAGAGAAAAATATGGGGAAAAACTTGAAAGAGATTCAAGACTTATAGAAAAACTTAAAGAAGAAAATGAATTATTGAAAAAAGGATTAAGTCCTCAGGATGCTGGATTTGATTTTGAAAATAATATGCAAGCTTGGTTAGAGAAAAAATTTGATAAAGATAAAGTTGAAAAAACAGGAAAGAAAGGTGATTCTTTGTTAAGAATTATGAACAAAGGCAAAGAAATTGGGATGATACTAATTGAATGCAAGAAAAAAGCAACTCATCAAAAATCAGACATTGAAGAAGTAAAAAGACATAAGATAGATGCAAAAGCTGATGTTGGGGTTCTTATAACAAATGGATATTTTGGAAAGAAAAAGATGGATGGATTTTGCAATATTGAGGGCATTCTTGTTATTAGACCTTATAGTGCATTAGAGTTTATTGAACTTCTCAGAAAACAGATAGTAGAAATAGATTCTCTAAAAATTTCAGATGAAGAGAAAAATAAAGAATTAACAAAATTGTGGAAATTTATACATAGCCAAGAATTTGAATCTCAAATGAATTCTATTTTAAGAGATGTCAATTTGCTAAAGGAATTGGATGATAAAGAAGGAGACATACTAAAGAAAAGGGGTAAAATTGAGGAGAACATCCTAAAAGCACACAAAATAATTAGTGAAGAAATAGATAAAACAAGAAAAACTACAAATTAATTGTTAAATAGTAATGTTCTTTATACATTTTACATGTTTTAATTATTTTAAAATTGTTTTTAATTGATTCTGTTAATTTTTATTTACATTTACTAATTTTAAACTAGTTTTTCTATTAATTTTATTCAATTTTTAGTGCATTTTATTTGCATTTGCTAATTTTAAACTAGTTTTTTAAAAACAATTTGGAATTAAATACAAATTAATGTTTACGTTCTTTAAGTTTTTCAAGAAAAATTTGAAAGTATGGGAAACCAACTTCAATTGTTTCTTTTCCTTTCTTTACTTGCTCCCAAGAATTTGCATTAACTTTAAATGAGCCATCTTCCAACTTTTCTAAAAATCCTTTTTTTAGCAATTCATTGCAAGACTTTTGATAGTCTCTGTAATTTGCTCTTCCGTAAGCCCGAGCAATTTCAATATATTTTGCGGGATTATTGTTATTCATTTTGAAATAAGCAAGAATTGAAATTTCTACTTTAGTCCAAGGCAAGTTAATGCTAACTTTTATTCCCTTTTTCTCTTTCCTTCCAGTTAAATCTTCCATTTGTGTTTATAATTTTATAATCGCACGTTCGCTTAAAAAGTTTTCATATTTCTCTTTGTTATGAAAAACGCAGAAGAAATGCTTGATGAACTGGAGTTATTGATTGAGCAATTGAAAATTAAAGTTAGAAATAAAGAAAATGAAAAAGAATAATCAGCTTCACATATTTGTAGAAACAAAATTGTTGAATACTTTAATTGAGGAAGCACAAAAAGAAGAAATTTCATTAAGTGAATTATGCCGTTCTAAACTTAGAAGAAAGCCTCAATTGGATAGAATTGAAGAAAAGGTTGAGAAGATCCTAAAAAAGCCTAAAAGTAAAATTATTTAATCTTTGATTTTCTAACTTTTAAATGGTAAATGTTGATTTGAAGAAAGAACTGTCTTGTAGAGTACGTATATTAAAACACACTATTCGGGGGGTATTAAATCTGGTTTGTAATGAGAAAATTGATAAGATTAACTGTTATTTCTATCTAATAGAGTGTACTGATAATTGTATTAGAGAAGATGATTTCTTGAATTATCTAAGATCTCAAGTTATTCAATATGTCTTAAAAGAAGAAGAATTAAGAGAAATGAAAGACCAAGATAAGATAGTGAATAATGTTTTAAAAGCAATAGGGAAGCTTGTTGACCGAGAAGATAATAGTGAATTGGGAGAATTGACTCTATTTTGTTTATTAGAGTCTCAACTAAATGCGGTTCAACTACTTAATAAAATGAGTCTTAAAACAAACCCCAACAATTATTACAATGGATTAGATGCTATTCATATAAGCAATGATGGAACTAATACAACTATCCATTTTGGTGAATCTAAAGTGAAGAAAAAGTTTAATGAAGCCTTGAATGATTCAGTTAATCAGGTTGGGACTTTTTTAGAAGATAGAACTAGAAGAGATTTTGAAGTTGAATTAATTAAATCTCACTTAGACCCTAAAAAATTTGAAGGAATAATGGAAGAAATTCTTAAATATCTGAATCCCTATGAAAAACATAAGAGAAATCTTAGAGAAAGTATCTCTATCTTTATTGGTTATTCATGGGAGGATCTAAAAGATATAGAAGATAAAACAGATAAGCAAATTACTGAAGAAATAATAAAAAAATATGAAGGAGAAATTGAAAGTAACATTAATCGGATAGTCTCTCAAATTGATAATTCTAATTTTAAGAAATATGATTTTAATATTTTTATTCTCCCATTTAAAGATGTGGATAATTTAAAAAAGAAATTTAATATCCTTTTAAACTCTAGATGAAATGGAAAAATACAGTTATGTTAATGATCTTTTAGCAAAAAAAATATTAGAAAATAGAGATTTTATTAATGAATATTGTCTTTTATTTAAAGTTGAATTTAAGATATTAGAAAAACAGGTATTAAATTTAAATTCTCTCAAAAGATTATTAGAATGTGCTAATATATTCTCTACTACTTCTGATGAAGATTTGTGCCATCTAAAAAATATTTCTTACCTAATCTGTGTGTTATTGTTAAAAAATTATAATCAAGAATATGAAAACCTAGCTAATATGATTCAAAAAATATTGATAAAATTGGGAAATTTTCCCGCAGTTAAAATGACGATACAAAACAGTTTCTTTAAAGATTATTACTCGGTAATTAATAATAGTGAAGATGACTCCTCTTTAGATATTGATGTTTTAATAAAGAAATTTCTTAACAGAATTAAAATTGGAGGTGAAGAAGAATATTTTACTGATTTTCAAACTAGAGTTTTTAACCACCTAATAGATGATAGATCTCTTGGATATTCTGCCCCTACTTCTGCAGGTAAATCATTTCTTTTGACTAGGTACCTTTCAAAAAAACTTATTGAAACTAATAAAGAACTTTCTATTGCTTATATAGTTCCAACTAGGGCGTTGATAAGTCAAGTTCAAAAAGACTTTGTTAAGTCTTTTAAAAAATTTAAAGTTAAGGATGTTGATATTTATACCTTTCCAAATCAAATTGAAGAAAGGGATCTAACAACAAATAAGAAAAAACTATTTATCTTTACCCAAGAGCGATTGGATTTATGGATAAATGACTTTCCAAAGGAAAAATTAGACATAATCATTGTTGATGAAGCCCAAAAAATTGGGGATGATACCCGAGGAATTTTATTAGAAAGAGTAATAGACAAAATAATAGAAAAAAATCCATCTGTACAGAAGATATTTCTATCTCCATTATCTAGAAATCCAGAAAAATTTGGAGAGGTCTTTAACATAGACAGTTTCGTTAAAGAAAAGACAAATCTTAGTCCCGTATCACAAAATATATTTTATGTGGAATTATTAAATAATAAATCAAAGGTTTATTGGGGGTCAAAAGAGATTGGAGAAAAATTTTTATTTTGGGAAGAAGAAGTACCTGAATTACTTTTAGATGAAGATGAAACTAAAATTTGGATGGTCAAAAGATTCTCAAATAATCTTGATGATTCTAATATAATTTACTGTAATAATCCTGAACAATGTTTTAATGTTGCAAAAAAAATGATTAAATATTTTAATGATATCCCCCTTGATAAAGAACTTGAGGAAACATTAGAGTCTTTAAAAGACAATATTCACGAGGGATTTTACTTAATTGATTGTATTAAGAAGGGATTTGCATATCATCACGGAAAAATGCCTCTTTTTGCTAGAAAAATTGTTGAAGACTTATTTGAAAAGAAAAAAATTAGATATTTAATATGCACCTCTACATTGTTAGAAGGGATGAATCTCCCCGCTAAAAATATATTTTTATATAAACCAAAAACAAAGAAGCAATTTGATTCTTTAACTTTTTGGAATTTAGCAGGTCGTTCAGGAAGATTATTGAAAGATTATTATGGGAATATTTACTGTTTAAACATTAATGAATGGGAAGGATATAAACCTGAAATTGATAAACTTTCCGAAAATGAAATTGAGAGTGCTTTAGAAAAAGAATTAAAAAAAAGGCATAAAGCAATATATGACTACTTAAAAGATCATTATAAAAAGATTAGTAAAAAAGATAACGTTGAGCAGATAGTTACAAGATTTATCCTTGGAGAGTTAAGTCAAGGTAATGAAGAATTTATAATCCGATTAAAAAAAAGACTTAAAGAAGAAGATATACCTTTTCAATTAATAGAAGAAGAAGTAAAAAAAATATCCAATGAAATAACTCTACCTGTAGAAGTCTTAGAAAAAAATTCTTCTATAGACCCAAGAAAACAGGAAAGATTGTACAATTATATGAAAGAGAATAAAATCTCCCAAGCACTTTCTCCAACACAGAAAGGATTTTATAATTATTTTAAAGAGATATACAGAATTTCTTATCTTTATTTAAAAGATAAGGAATTGTCTCAAAAAGAAATCTCAAAAGCAATCTCTTTAGCAAGAGAATGGATATATGGACATTCTCTTAAAGAAATAATTCAACAGAGAGTGAATTTTTTTAATATTAAAGATAAAGATAGTCTAAATAATCTTATCAATTCAGTATTTCATAGATTAGAACAAGACGTAAGATTTAATTTATACAATTTAGTAAAATGTTATCTTTTAATCTATAATTATTACGTCAAAACTAATAATATAAAAGGGGTTAATGAATCTTTTTTAAGTATCCCCACATATATAGAATATGGAAGTATTATCCCCCAAGTATTAATACTACAAAATTTGGGATTAAGTAGAGATACTGCCGTTGAGATCTATAATACGTTTACCCCTCCTTTTATCGATTTAGAAAAAGCTAAAAAATGGTTGAAAATAAATAAGTCTAAATTGTTAGAAAAATTGTCTAAGTATTCAATAAAAGATTTAGAAGAGATGATAATCTGGGATTAGAGAATATCTCTAACTTTTTCAATAATTCCCGCTAATCTTTCTTCAATCGTCCCTATTCTTTCCTTTAAAATTTCATTTTCTCTTTCTGTTTTTGTTAATCTCTGTTCTAGTTCAGTTTTTGTTACATCAACGAACATATCTTCTTCTGAAATTGTATCTCTCATTCCAAGAAGCTCAGAATAATAATGTATTTTATCCGATTTCTTCCAACCAAAGCGATATTTTAATGCACTTTCAGATTTATATCTAATAAGCCAATAACAGCAAGAAATATGCCTAAAATCATACATCGTTATTTCGGAATATTTTTCTCCTGCTAAACTTTCTTTATCTCCAAGAATTTTTATTGCCAGTCTTTGAAGATATTTATTGACTGTTTGGGGTTTTATTGAAAAAATATAATCTTCTTTAGAAAGGTTTTCTTGTTTTACATAATCCTTAATCAATTCTGAGCATAACATTAATTTTATTTTCCTACCAAAAGTTTTACTGATTTCTTCTTTAATCATAACTTCTTTAAAATCATTGTAAAAATCTGAGACCTTGATATTTACTAATTCTGTTGGAGATCTGATTCCAGTATCAAAAAGAAACATCATAAGAACTTTATATTTTGGTTTTGCATTATCACATAACAATTTTACTTGTTCTTCTGTTAAATAAACCCATTTGGGTTTTTCTGATCTTGTATCAAGATTGGGAGTTATGTCAAGAACTTCTATTTTCTGTTTTCTATTAATTAATTGATACCAATGCCAGAATGCTTTGAAAACTTTAATGAAATAAACAGTTGAGAGATAGATTCCACCATCTCTCTTTTTTATGTCTCCTCTACTCATCTTGGAAAAGAATGAAACTAATTGTTCTTCATTAATTTCAGTCATTATTTTTAGACCATATAAATCTTCGAATTTCTTAGCCAAGAAAATCATTTTTTCTCTCAAGGTATTAAGCCGAATAAAACTTCTTCCACCTTTAACATTCTCTAAAGAGATATTTAATCCCAGTTCCATATCTTCTACATATTTCAAGATTAAATCGGAATTTTCTTTACTAACTCCTTCAATTCCATTTTTCTTTGACTTTTCTTTCCATGTTTTATATTTTCCTTCATGATTATAGGGGTCAATTTTCATAAGAAGAAAAAGAGAAGAATATTTTTAACTGACTTGTATAGGTTTTGTATATACAAAAGTTGTATAATAAGAGTTAAATATCTCCTTTCATAGAAATAAATTATGAGAGAGAAATTGATAAGTTGCCTTGGTGATTCTTATATTCCTCCAATTTTCGACTTATTTGAAAAAATTGAGAGTAAATTTTCAGATGACCATAACCACAATAGAAAATCTTTTACGGAGAACGGATATTCTGTTTCTATAATCTCTTTAGCTATGCAATATTTTGAGAGTTTACTAAAAAGAGCAAGATATTTTTCAAAGAGTAAGTTTAAAGATAAAAATGGTTATGTATTTTTTGAGAAGAGATATCCTTCCAAAAAAGAGTTAATACAGAAATGTAAAGAGATATATTTTGTTAGAAATTCTATTGTTCACAATTTTATTTGGAAAAGAAATTCTAATATTGATTATCGAACTATGAAAGAATCTCGAATTTATATCAAATTTTTAAAAGATGAGTTTGGAGATAGGACTATCCACGATGCATTCGATCTAGACGAGAAAATAACTAAAACTTTAAAATTAAATGTATACCCTTCAAATATTGGTATTTCTGATGTTAAAATTATTTTAAAAACAATTTCTGAAATATTGTCTTTTTTAAAAGACCACGCTTTAAAGAGTAAAAAATTTCAACCCTTATCCTTTGCAGGATATTATACCTATAAAGGAGAAGAATATTCTTTCTTTGAATTTATAAAAAAATTCTGTAATTGATTCGCGTCCCACTAACTGAGACATTTTGTAAGACAGGTCGGCGTGGGCGTCCCATTACATTTTATGTAAAAACATAATATTTAAATACTTTGTAATGGTATGATATCTATGAGAATAATAACAAGAAAAAAGGGGAATAAAAAATATTTTTATCTGCAACATTCATTAAGAAAAGAAAAGAAAGTCGTCACAAAGGAGAAATATCTGGGAACAGAAATTCCTGCAAATGTAGAAGAAATTATATCAATATTCAAAAAGGAAATATCAGAGGGTATTAATAAAAAGCTTGAAACAATAAAAAAACATTTTCAGTCTGAATGGAAAAGAATTCCTGAAAGTGCAAAAGAGAAAGAACTTGAAGAAATTTCTATCGCATTTACTTATAATACAAATGCTATCGAAGGCTCTACTATTACATTAGAAGAAGCAAGAGAGATTATTCACGACAAAATTTCTCCAAATAAGCCATTAAGAGATGTCAGAGAAGCAGAAGGGCACAATAAAGTATTTCTGCAAATGTTAAAGAAAAATGAAAAGATAACAAAAGAGTTATTATTAAATTGGCACAAAAATGTTTTTGGAGAGACAAAATCAGATATTGCGGGGAAATTTAGGGATTATCTTGTAAGAGTTGGCCCCCATTTAGCTCCAGATTGGCAGGATGTTGAAAATTTAATGAAAGAGTTTATAGAATTCATTGATAAGAATAAAAAAATGAATCCTGTTGAGCTAGCGGGGAGAGCACATTACCAATTTGAGAAAATACATCCTTTTGGGGATGGAAATGGCAGGATTGGGAGACTTTTGATGAATTTTATCTTATGGCATAATGGGTATCCTATGCTTATTATAGAATATAAAAAGAGAAAATCTTACTATAAAGCGTTACAAAAAGATGAAGAACATTTTGTTTCTTATTTTATAAGGAGATACTTAACAGTTCATAAGAAAAGATATTTGAAAAATAGTTTATCTTAAACCCCCCCTTGTTTCATCCGAAATCTTTAAAAGGAATGCAAATGACATTCCCATTATGCAGAAAAATTTAACAATTGACAGGTTTGAAATACTGCTTGAATCAGCAGTTCAATTTGGAGAAGGAAATAGAATAAGGCATCTCGCAGATATTATTGCAAAATCTTACAGCAAAAAGCCAGAAGAATTAATCTCTTTTTTCAGCAATGACAACAAGCATATTGCAGGAATTGCCACTTCGGCATATTATTCAATTACAGAGGATATTGAACCTGCCCTGTCAATTGAGTATGGGGGGCTTGGAGCAGTTGTAGCAAGCACAAAAATCAGATTAAAAATAGGACAGTCCCAGTTTTTGTTTTCGAGAAACAGCGGAAATGCATTTTGGTTTTCAGAGAACAGCGGAAATGCATTTGGATATTCTGAAAACAGCGGAGATTCATTCAGAAGTTCAATGAATAGGGGAGAATCTTTTAAGAATTCCATAAATCAAGGGGAATCTTTTCAGGACTCTGAAAACTGCTGGAATTCATTTGAAAAATCAACAAACAAAGGATATTCTCTATGGGGTTCAAGGAACAATGAACATTCTTTTTATTATTCTGACAACAGCGAAAATGCAGCAAGGGGTTCAACAAATGATAATTATTCTTTTTGCCGCGCGAAAATCAGAGATAATGCCCTAAAAGGAGCAAAAAAGTTTGGAAATTCTTTTTGGCGTTTAGAGGGAACAAAAGAACCTATTCTTTCGCAATGAATTTGTCTCTTCCTGTCTGTTTCGCGTGATAAAGAGCCTTGTCTGCCCGCTCTTTAAACCTCTTTTTCTTTTCATTTGGTTTGTATTCTGTTACTCCACCGCTCACAGTCAGATGATGCTTCTTAAGAATGCTGTTTGAATGAATTGCAGTTCCAAGACGCGCTGCAAAATGGATTGCCTTTTTCAAGTTTGTCTCTGGCAGAAGAATCACAAATTCTTCTCCGCCAAATCTCGCTGCAATATCAGAACGCCTGATTGTCTTTTTCAGAACATTTGCAAGAACTTTCAAAAGTTCGTCTGCCTTTATGTGTCCGTAAGTATCATTTATCTTTTTGAAAAAATCAATGTCTATCAGAATAAGCGAAAGCTTCTCCTGCTCTCTTTTTGCCTTTTCTATTTCCATATCAAGTATTGTCTCAAAGAACTTGTTGTTTGATAGCCCGGTTTTCTCGTCGTGAGTAGCAACCTCATAAAGCATTGAAACAGATTCATTTATTGATTCAAACAAATCCTGAATTTTTTTTCTGAATCTTGGATCAAGAGCGTGAAGTTTATCCTCTATTTTTTTATCCCCCATAAAATTATTAAAGAAATCAGATATTTAAATTTAGCCCTAAGAAATTATTTTGAAATTTCACTTGTCTTTTTTTTCTGGATATAAAATTTGTTCACAACATCAAGAGCCTGCTTTCTCTGCTCTGAATTTCCCAACCCTTTCCAGTCAAGAAGAATCAAATCCAAATCCTCTTCTGTTCCTGCAATTGCCTCCCGAACCATTTCTTCGGTTATTGGAAGGGCATATTGGGGAATTATATGAGCAAGTGCAATGTTTGAGTTTAGCTGAATTTTGTTGAAATTCGGGCAGTAGTGGGGCCCGCCTATGCCTATTGCAATTTCTCTGTAAGTATTTACCTTAAAGTCGCTTATTGCTTCGGCAATGGATTTGGCTACTACAAATCCTGCTTTCCTGTCTTTCCATTCTGTCTCTGTTGCTCCAATCTCTACAAATATGCACGGCTTGTTTATCAAAGGGCCGTGATGAGTGCATTCAAGAGTAAGCTTGTATTCTTTTAGGTGAAAAAATTCAATATTCTTATCCAGCTTTTCAAAAATATGCTTTTGAAACAATGCAGAAGATTTGCATACTCTTTCTGAAGTTCCTCCGAATTCTGCTTTTCTCCAGTTTCCGGGAGCGTGAATTGAAATTGTCTTGTCTCCTTTTTCTGACTGATGCTTTGAAGCAAAAATAATAAAATCATAGCTGTTTATTTTGGTTAAATCAATATTTTCTGTATGAATAATGTCTTCATCAGCCAGATAAAAATTAAATTCTCCAAATTGGCTTAATTGAGTTGTTATGTTTATTCCTGCCTTGTCAAGCTTGCTCGCAATTATCAAATAATTTTTGTACATAAATTAGATAAAAAGAAGAATATTTTAAAGATTGCTGTTTCGTATTTCTTTAGGTAAATATAAAAACAATATTTCTTGATTATTATTATGCAAGAGGTGTATCAGATAATTACAGGAATAATTCTTTTAATTTTAGGATTTCCGATAGGAAATCTTCTTGCAAGAGCAACAAAAGAAGAGCTGAAAAACGGGCAGAAATATTTCAGAATTTTGATAATTTTAAGCTTGATTGGGGCAGCTGCCTTTCTTATATTCAGCAATGATGCACTTATGTTTGCATTTTTATTTATCGCCATTGTCGCAAGCAGAAGCCTTAGAAATTCAAAGAAGAAGAATGATTAAGAAAGTTTATAAATGCTGAATTTCTGGGGGGGATTATGAAAGAAGAATCCTATTCGGAAAGAGTAAGAGGAAACAAAAACGAATATGAGAAGATAAAGAACACAATTCTGCATTCAGGAAGATATAATCTTTCCCCTGAACAGAAGCTGAAAATCACAGAGAAACTGGCTTCTATTGAATCAAACTGCTTTGAAAAAGGCATTGGCATTTGGGATGAAAGATTCTGGGAAAATAAAACTGCTTTTTTAATTGAAATAAGAGACTCGCTGGAAGCAAGAGCTTCTGCGATATAATTTTAAATAAATAATTCTTTCTTTAATTATGTTATATCTTATTGGGCTTGGGCTTGATGAATCTGGAATTTCAAAAAGCGGGCTGGAAGCTGTGAAGAAATGCAGAAAAGTTTATCTTGAAAATTATACTGTAAATTTTCCTTATCCTGAAAAGAAGATTGAAAAAACAATCGGAAAGAAAATTATTTCTGTTGGGAGAGAGATTGTTGAAGGGAATGAGTTAATTAAAGAGGCAAAAAAAGGAAATATCTGCCTGCTTGTTTATGGAAGCCCTCTGACAGCAACCACGCATATTTCTCTTATTCAGGAAGCAAAGAAGAATAAAGTCAAATGCAAAATTATTTGCAATGCTTCAATATTTGACGCAATTGCAGAAACAGGACTGCAGATTTACAAATTCGGGAAAATTGCGAGTATGCCTAAATGGAGCAAAAGCTACAAGCCCACAAGCTTTATGGAAATTGTAAAACAGAATAAGGAAATTGATGCGCATAGTTTAATTTTAATTGATATCGGGCTTGATTTGAAAGATGCTCTTGAAGAGCTTGAAAAATCTGCAGAGGAATACGGAATAAAACCAGAAAAAATTCTTGTATGTTCAAGGCTTGGAGCAAAAGACAGCAGAATAATATACAAAGAAATCAGCCAGTTAAAGAATGCAGAAATCAAAAAACCATACTGCATAATTATTCCTTCAAGGCTTCACTTTATGGAAAGCGAGGTTTTGGAAAAATTTTAGAGGAATTATTTAAAAAGTTCGCTGTTTAGAATATAATATGTATGAATTTAAGAAGATTGAAGAAGAAACCAGAAAAATCTGGAAAAAACAGAATAAGGAAATTGACAAATCAATACAGGACAATCTGAAAAAACCGCTGTTTTCTTTTCTTGAAGGCCCGCCAACTGCAAATGCCCCTCCTGCACTGCATCATCTTGAAGTCAGAACTTTCAAGGATATAATCTGCAAATTCAAATATATGAACGGATTTGCTGTTCCAAGAAAAGGCGGATGGGACTGCCACGGACTGCCTGTTGAAGTTCAAGTTGAAAAAAAACTAAAGCTTGAATCAAAAAAAGATGTTGAAAAATACGGAGCAGACAAATTTATTGAACATTGCAGAAAAGATGTTTTCTCAAATATTGAAGAATGGAATAAATCCACAGAGGAATTAAATTACCTTATTGACTTGAAAAATCCCTATGTTACTCTTGAAAATAATTATATTGAAAGCGTCTGGTGGAGTTTGAAGGAGCTTTACAATAAAAAAATGCTGTATGAAGGGCATAAAGTTGTTCCATTCTGTCCAAGATGCGGAACACCATTATCAAGCCACGAAGTCGCTCTTGGATATCAGGATGTCACAGAAGAATCTGTTTATATTGCGTTCAAAGCAAAGGGGAAGAACAGAGAATATATTCTGGCGTGGACTACGACTCCCTGGACATTGCCTGGAAATGTAGCTCTTGCAGTCAATCCAATAATTGATTATGTGAAAGTCAGGCTTGACGACGGAGACAGCTTAATTCTTGGGAAAGAAAAAATCGGGCTGCTGAAAGGAAATTACAAAATTGAAAAAGAACTCAAGGGAAAAGATTTGGTTGGAATAGAATATGAGCCTTTGTATGACATAAAAGAACTGCAGGACGGGAAATCCTACAAAGTGATTCCTGCTGATTTTGTAACAACAGAAGAAGGAACAGGAATTGTCCACACTGCAGTAATGTATGGGGAAGATGATTACAATCTTGGGAAAAAATTCGGGCTTCCGCAGATTCATACTGTCGGGCAGGACGGAAAATTTCTGGATATTGCGCCTGAATTTTTAAGAGGAAGGTTTGTCAAGGATGCAGAAAAAGACATTAAGGAAGATTTGAAAAAAAGAAATCTGCTCTTTAAAGTAGAAAAAATAACACACGCTTATCCTTTCTGCTGGAGATGCAATTCTCTTTTGATTTATTACGGAGTAAACTCTTGGTTTATCAAAGTCAGCGAAGCAAGGGACAAGATGACTAAGCTGAACAGCAAAATAAACTGGGAGCCGGAACATATCAAAGACGGAAGATTTGGAAAATGGCTTGAAGGTGCAAAAGACTGGGCTCTTTCAAGATTCAAATTCTGGGGGACTCCTCTTCCAATATGGAAATGCTATTCGTGCGGGGAGAAAAAAATAATAGGCAGTGTTGAAGAGCTCAAAAAAAATTCCACAAAGAAAATTTCAGGAAATATTGATTTGCACAAGCCGTGGATTGACAGAGTGAAATTAAAATGCAAATGCGGAAAAGAAATGACAAGAATTCCTGATGTAATTGACTGCTGGTATGATTCTGGAAGCGCAAGCTTCGCGCAGTTTCATTATCCATTTGAAAACAAGAAAGAATTTGAAAGAAGATTTCCCTATGATTTCATTTCTGAAGCAATAGATCAGACAAGGGGATGGTTCTACACTCTTCACGTGCTGGGAACACTGCTATTTGACAAGCCAGCATACAAAAATGTAATCTGCGCAGGGCATATTGTAGACGAGAAAGGCGAGAAAATGTCAAAATCAAAGGGAAATGTGATAAAGCCCACAGAAATAATTGAAAAAACAGGAGTTGATGCAGTAAGACTGCAGTTCTGCACAAGCGAAGCAGGAAACCAGAAAAGATTTTCATTTGAACTTATGAAAGAGGAAGTAATTCCTTTGCTGAATGTCTTGTACAACTGCTACAATTATTACAAACAGCTTGAAAATAAAAAAACAAAACTTCGCGTTGAAGATAAATGGATTTTAAGCAGATTAAATTCAGTTATTGAAGAGGTTACAGATGGATTAAACAATTTTTTGCTGAACAAGCCGTTTGAAGCAATCTCAAATTTTGTTGTAAATGACTTTTCAAGGCAGTATATCAAGCTGACAAGAGACAGGGAAGACACAAAAGAAGTTGTGGGGGAAGTTCTGGAAAAAATTTCGCTGATACTTGCTCCATTTGCTCCTTACATTTCGGAATATATCCATTCTGAATTTTCAAAAGAATCTGTTCATCTTTCAAAATGGGCAAAAGCAGACAAAAAGAAAATAGACAAGAAGCTGGAGGAAGAATTCAAATTTGTTTTTGAAATAATTGAAAAAGGGCTTTCTCAAAGAGACAAAGTGCAGATTGGGCTGAAGTGGCCTTTGGGAAAAGCAGTTGTTTATTCAAAAGAAAAAAAATTATCAAAAGAACTTGAAGAAATTGCAAAGAATCAGCTTAATGTAAAATTAATTGAATTAAAAATTGGAAAAGAATTTTCTGTTGAACTTGATGTGAAGCAGACTCCTGAACTTGAAGCAGAAGGATATGCAAGAGAAATGTCAAGGCAGGTGCAGGCATTCAGAAAAGAGCTTGGATTGAACAAGAACAACACAATTGAACTTTCAATTTTCTGCGATGATGAACTTAAAAAAATTCTTGAGAAGTGGAAAACTTTTATTATGAATAGGACAAATTCCAAAAAATTGGAATTTTTTTCGGAAAATGTTACAACTGACAAGGAAAGATTTAAAAAGAATATTGAATTTAAAATCAAAGATAAAAGAGGAAAGATAGCAATTATAAAAAAATAGTCCCTATATGGTGATTCATAATATTTGCTCTTTTATCATAACAATATTTAAAAACAAAAACAAACCCACATAAATATGATAGTTAAGGACGAATTTTTAAGCAGATTAAGAAAAATTTTCGATTTGAATCTGTATGAAGTTAAGGTTTGGGCTGCTTTGCTTTCAAGGGGGACAAGCACTGCAGGAGAATTAAGCAATATTTCTGATGTTCCAAGAAGCAGAGCATATGATATTCTTGAAAGTTTGGAGAAAAAAGGATTTATTCTGATGAAACTTGGAAAGCCAATCAAGTTTGTTGCATTAAAGCCAGAAGAAGTAATTGAAAGAGTAAAGAAAAATCTTGTAAAATATGCAAAAGAGAAAACAGAAAGGCTTGAAAATCTTAGAGATGATGAAGTTCTTGAAGAATTAAATTCATTATTCACAAAAGGAATAAAATTTGTGGAGCCTTCTGACTTGTCAGGAAGCTTGAGAGGAAGGCAGAATCTTTACAATCATCTTGATATGATGCTTAGAGATGCAGAAAAGTCAATAACAATCGTAACAACAAAAGAAGGGCTGAACAGAAAGTTTGAAGCAATAATGCCTACATTAGACAGATGCAAAAAAAGAGGAGTGAAAATAAGAATCGCTGCTCCTGTTGACAGCAGCAATATAAAATTCGCAAGAGAATTCAAGAAAGTTGCAGAAGTAAGGGACTTGGACAAAATGAAGGCAAGATTTGTAATCATTGACGAAAATCAGCTGATGTTTATGCTTCTTGATGATGAGAAATTCCATCCAAACTATGATGTTGGAATATGGGTTAATACAGAATTTTTTGCTCAAGCGTTGGAGCAATTGTTTGAACTTGCCTGGAAGGATATGAAGGCAGTAAAGTAATATCTTTAATTAGTTCTTAAAAAATTAATGCAAGAAATATAAAAGTAATAAAAAAATAAAATAAAAAGAGTATTTTTATTGTTTAAGCACAGCAAGCACTACACTTAACAATGTTGTTACAACTACAATCCATCCTGCTATCATTGTAACAATTGATGGAATCCATGGAACAGTCAAAGAACCGCCTGTCATAGCAAAACCTACTGCTAATGAGACGAGAACTCCTGTAAGCCACGCAACAAAGTTTAGTACACCTTTAACTTTCTTTCCCATATCCTACCTCCTTTTTCCTGTAAGATATAGAAGGAAAAATGCTTTAAATAAGTTTTGCCGGCTACATTTCTTCTATTGCTTCAATTCCAAGAAGATAGAGGGAATTTTTCAGAACCTGCCTGAAAGAATTTATCAAAGACAGGCGGAAATCTTCCCTGTCTGAATTTATGACAGGACAGGCGTGATAAAATTCATTGAACAGCTGGGAAAGCTGATAGGAATAATTTGCAATTGCTGCAGGATTCCTGTTTGAAAAAGAATTAAGAACAATATCCTTGAATTGAAGCAGTTTTTTTATCAGTTCAAATTCTGCAGATTCCAGTTTTCCTTTTTCAAGATTTTTTTTGAAATTCTTTCCTGCTTTTTTTATTATTGAACTTGCTCTTGCATAGCTGTAAAGAATATATGCTCCTGAATCGCCTTCAAAATTTAAAGCATCTTCTTTGCTGAAAATTATAACCCTGTTTGAACTTTGTTTCAGCATAAAATATTTTATTGAAGCTATTGAAATTTTCAATGCCCTATTTTCCAATTCTTTTTCTGATATTAAAGGCTGTCTTTTTTTTATTTCTTCCTTGGAGTAATCTGTCATTTCTTTCAAAAAATCAGAATATAAAATGTTCTCGCCTGTTCTTGAAGACATTTTTCCTGTAGGCAGGCGGACTTCAGAGAACGGAACAAATTCGCAATTGCCTGCCTTTTTGAATTTCATAAGTTCAAGCGTCTTGAACAGCTGAGCCATATGCAAAGACTGCGCTGCACCTATAACATAAATATTTTTATCCAGTTTGAATTTTTTGAATTTTTCTTCAGCCAAAGCCAAATCTTTTGCAGAATACAAAACTGTCTTGTCTTTTCTAAGCAAAACCCAAACCCCAAGATTATATTTCTTCAAATCCACAATAATCGCATCATCGCTGATTTCAGCAATTCTTTTTTTCAATAATTCTTCTGTAATTTTCTTTCCACTCTTCTCAACTTTGCTTTCAAAAAAATAAACATCAAAATGCGTGTTTAATTCTTTGTATATTTTTACAAATGAATCCAAGCTTAGCTTTCTTGTTTTTTTCCAGAGAGAAACCAGTGATTTGTCTTTTCCTTCTGACAATTTCCTGTTTATGACATCAACTTCTTTCTGCAATAATTCATTTTCTGCCAGATGTTTTACAGAATCAACATAAATTGAAGCAATCCACGATTCGTCTTTTCTTAATTTTTCTTTTGAATGATATTTTTTGTAGCACCATATCCATTTTGCAACGTGCATCCCAGAATCCCCCTGATAGTTTGCCCTCAAAACTTTTTCTCCTGAAAATTCAAAAATTCTGGCTAAACTTTCTCCTATGCTTGTCCCTCTGATATGCCCAACGTGAAATGCCTTGTGTGTATTTGCCTGCGAGAATTCAATCATTATTTTCTCCTTCTTTTTTGCATCCGGCTTTCCGAAATTATCTTTTTCTTTTAATATTTCTTTGATTAAATTGCCTGCAATTTTTTCCCTGTTCAAAAAGAAATTTATGTAAGCCCCCTTTGCCTGAATTGATTCAAAGTTTTCTGAAGAATTAATTTTGTTTTTTATTTCAGATGCAATCTTGACAGGATTGTCCTTTAATTTTTCCTTTAATGAAAAGCACGGAAAAGAATAATCGCCCAAATCAGAAGAAGGCGGAATTTCCAAACTGCCCTCAATTTCCTCTTCTTTTAATTCAATTCCCTTTTCTGCAAGAGCTTTTTTCAAAATTTTTGCAATCAGCTTCTTCATAAAGTTTATAACCCGCATTTGTTTTTATATCTTATGAAAAGCTGGGATGAATTCAAGTCAAAAGATGCAGAAGAATTCAGGAAAGATGCAGAAACGCACGCAAAAAATACAGGAATAAAAGTTAATCCAGACAAAAGTGCAGTAGACACAATAATAAAAGGAATGTTCAAAAACAAAAAAGAAAAAGGCGAGCTTTACTGCCCGTGCAGAATTGTCACAGGAGACAAGAAAAAAGACAGCGAGATTATCTGCCCGTGCGTTTTCCACAGAGGGGAAGTGGAGCTTGAGGGGCATTGCAGATGCTTTTTGTTTGTTTCAAAATAATTCAGTTTTAATAAATAGATAAAAAAATGCATAAAAGTTTATTAACTTCTAATAAGGGGTAAATGAATGAATTATGCTCAAATTCCGCAGGATAGTTTTTGTCTGGAATACAAAGCAAAATGCGAGTGGCATGAAAACTGCCCTGAAAAAGAAAACTGCGACGGAATATTAGGCTCAAATATAAACAGCAGATGCATGATATTTATAGAAAAAGTGCATCAAGAGCAGATTCTGGCTTCCACAACAATTGACGATGTTGTTTCTGCTTCAAATTTTCCAAACTAAAAAATAGGAAAGTAAAACAAAATGCGGGTGAAAGTAAAATTGGAAATTTTACAATCATCCTTTTTTTAGAAAATATTGCGGGTGAAAGGGTTCGAACCTTCGCAGGCACTAAGCCACAGGATTTCTTATCTCCTTCCCTAAAGGATTATCTCAAGGGAAAGTTGACTGTCAAGAAAACCGTTAGGTTGTCTTCCAATCTTAAGTCCTGCCCATTTGACCACTCTGGCACACCCGCATATGATAATACCAAAAAGAAACTATATAAAAACCTTTAGAATTTAATATTAATCAAACAAGCTGGAGATAGAAAGCCCGTTTTGAGCCCTGTAAATCGCCTCTGCAAACAAGGAAGTTACATCAAGAATTTCAACTCCCTGAAGCTCGTCTTCTCTCCTGTAATGAGTGTTGCTTGTCATTATCACATCAAATTTCTGCTTGATGTTTTCTGTTCCTTCTGTAAACAATCCGTGTGCTGCATAGCAGAATAATTTTTCGGCCCCGTTTTCTTTCAGCAAATCTGCTGCTTTTAGCAAAGTTTTTCCAGAATCAAGAATATCATCAACAATTAAAACATTTTTCCCCTTGACATCTCCCACAAGCTCCATTGAATTTACTTCTCCTGCCTCCAATCTTTCCTTGCTGATAAGCGCTTGAGTGTAATTATGTTTTTCTGAATCCCCAAAATTTGCTTTTCTTAATCTTTTTGTGAATGCTCTAACCCTGTCAACTCCGCCTGTATCCGGAGAAACCACAACCAAATTTTCCAAATCACTGAAATATTTTTTTCTCAAATGAGAAACAGCAATAGGGAAGCTGTAAAGATTATCCAAAGGCATATTTTCTGGGTAAAATCCCTGAATCTGCGGAGCGTGCAAATCCATTGTGATTATCCTCTTCAGGTTTGGGGAAATTGTTCTTGCCACTGTTCTTGCTGAAATGGGAACGCGGGACTTGTCTTTTCTGTCTTTTCTTGAATAAAACATATCTGGGAGAACAAAACTGACTGATTCTGCAGAAGCGCTTAGCAACAAGTCCTTAACCAGCATAAGTTCAACCCACCAGTTTTGGGGGGCTTTTGTTGAGTCCTGTATATAAAAAATTTCTTTTCTTCTTATGTTTTCAGGAGTGTATAAGTCCTCTTCTTTATTCCTAAAATAAGACAAAGACAGCTCTTTTAAAAGAACATCTTCTCCTTTTTCATTCTGTATATAATCCCTAATCTTATTTGAAAATTCCCAAGATTTTGATTTCGGGTCTGCAAGCAAGACAACTCCATCCATAAAAAAAATTGCAAAAATTTATTTAAATTAATTGCGGTATTAAAAGATATGAATAGAAAAAGGGGAATTTTTCTGCTGATTTTTTTGATACTGGTTCTTTTTGCTGTCAATTACAAGTTTCTCGACGAAAAGATTAAAGAGTTTTTGTATGAAAGTGATTCAGCAGTCGCTGAAAGGATAATTGACGGAGACACAATTGTCATAAATAACAATACTCACATAAGGCTGCTGGGGATTAATACTCCTGAAAAAAAAGAATATTATCACTACGAAGCAATGAATTTTCTTTCGGGATTAATTCTTAATAAAACAATAAAACTGGAATACGGAAAAGAAAGGACAGACTTGTATGGAAGGACGCTTGCATATGTAATTCTAAACGGGGAAAATATTAATATTGAACAAGTAAGAAATGGATTTGCAAATTTTTACATTTATGACAGAGACAAATATACTTCTGAACTTGAAAATGCATGGAATGAGTGCATTTCCAGCGGAAAAAATCTGTGCGAAAAGTCAAAAGATGAATGTGCAAATTGCATTGAATTAAAAAAGCTGGATGCAAAAAATCAGGAGATTATTCTCTACAATAACTGCAACTTTAACTGCAATCTTGCAGGTTGGAGCATCAAGGATGAAGGAAGAAAAAATTTCTTTTTCCAAAAATTTGTTCTTGAACAAAACAAGGAAATAAAAATAATCACAGGAAATGAAACAGACAGCAGGGATATTTTGTTTTGGAGGGGGGAAGATTATGTCTGGACAGAAACAGGAGATAGTTTATTCTTAAGAGACGATAAAGGAAAGCTTGTGCTTTGGAAAGAAATTAACAGATAAAGAAAATTTTTAAAGAATGCCTGATGGATAATCAGATGAAGAAATGGATATATGCTGGAATTTTTTCTTTAAGTGCATTTATTGCTGGATGCAAACCAAATCCTGCAATTCCAACTGTGAGTCCAAATATAGATATTGCCCCTGTAACTAACCTGTATGTCAATCCATCTTCTGGAGAAGAGCCTCTTTCTGTAAATATTAAAGTTAATGGAACAGACACAAATGGGAATGATGACATAAAAAAATATGATGCTTATATTGATATTGGAAATGACAAAATAATTGACGAGACAATTTCGCAGTCAGTTCCTATTGATGCAACAAGAACTTTTGACAAAGGAAATGTAATGATTTACGGGCAATGCACAGATTCTGGGGGATTGAAAGATAAAAAAGGGCTGGAAATAATTGTCTCTGAAAAAATTCCATTAAATCCGCCTGAAGCAATTCTTGATATTAATCCTCTTTCAGGGGAGCGTCTGCTTGAGGTGAATATAAAACTTAATGGAACAGGCAAAGATGGAAAGGACATAAAGTTATATCAAATTGAGATAGATGCAAAAGAAGACGGAATAATCGATGAAATAATTTCGCAGTCAGTTCCTATTGATGCAACAAGAACTTTTGACAAAGGAAATGTAATGATTTACGGGCAATGCACAGATTCTGGAAATTTAATTTCAGAAAGAGCAAATAAAGAAGTAGTTGTTTCAGAAAGAGCAGATTTGACTGCAAACATAACTCTTAATTTCAGCACAGATATAGGATATAAAATAGGAGACAAGTTAAATTTTTCAGGAATAGTGCAGAATAATACTTCAAATGAGATAATAGTTGATAATTCAAAAAAAGACAGCTTGGAATACAAACTTTTGAAAAATGGAGTAGAATTAATACACGAAAAGATGAATGAAGACGCACTTCTCAAACTGCGTCCTGAAGGAACAATAAAAGTTGAATACAACAATGATTTATTAACATTCACAGTAACAAATGCAAAAATAAATTACAAAGGGCTGGAAATAGATACAGACTGGCTTGATAACGAGAAATATCAATATTCTTCAAATCAAAGCAGCTACAAATTTGCAGAGAGCGGAAATTATTTGATTGAAACAGATTTAAAATATTCTGTGAATAACAATGCTTATTCAGTAAAGTTTACAAAAGATTTTATTGTTGAGGAATAGTTAGATTTAAATATTACAATAGACAAATTTTAACAAGAAAAATGAGGAAATTAATTTTCACATTAATGTCTGCAGTTCTTTTAATTAGTTTTATAAGCGCCTGCACTCCGCTTGAGAATTTTATGTCTCCAGAAGCGACAAATATGACAATAATAATCACGCAGGATACAACAACAGATTTATTTTCTATGAATACTGCAGGATTCAGCTGGGATACTCAAAGTATTGCTATTCCTGATTTTGCTACAATTAGTATTCCAATATCAAAAATATTAGAAGGGGTGAATTTAAGGGCAGATTTAAAGGACGGAGAATCACTGCCTGTATTTTCAAATGTCCAGCTTTCAAATGAACAATTCCCTATAAAGGTAGGAAAAGGAGATAGTTCTATTTCTGATGTTGCATTATTGAATCTTCTTGGAGGAGATTTTACAGGGGAAATATCCCAAGATACAAACGAGCTTAATTTACTTGTGCAAAAAGCTCCATCTCTTACAACAAAAGCAGACGGAAATTATTATTTCATTAAAGACGGAACAGATTATACTTTTGGATATGACAAAGGATTTGGAGACATACCAAGCGAATACAAGAATAATATAGCTAAAGCAATTGAAGATGGGGTTAATTCAATTAATCTTCAAACACTTATAGAAAACAACCTTTTCCCATCATTAAATCTTGATAGCCAATTATCTTTTCTTCAGCAGTTAGGATTTACTTCATCCGTTGATTTTGAAAATGCTGTCCTTGAAGGCACAGATTCTGAAGTAAGCGTTGATTTGTCAAGTGTTGAGTTTCAGGACGGAACTTATCACATACCTGTAACAATAACTCCTTCATCTGGAGAAAGCCCTGTAACAAAAAACATAACTGTGATATTAAATGGGATAGTTAATGAAGGGAGCGATAAAACAACCAGCGACATATACATCCCTTCAGGATTTGGAATTAAAGATTTAATAAACCAAATAAAAGGGCTTCCTGTAGGAACAACAATACAAATTAGTGTATCTGATATTCAGCCTTCTGGATTAAGCAATCTTGGACACACTAATATGCTGAAATATTTTGTAATAAATGTCAGCCAAGAGCCAAGTTCTGATGCGCAAATAGATTTCACAATTCTAAAATCTTACATAAATGATGCTGACAAAATCAGTTTATATGTATGGGGGCCTGCAAGTTCTTCTTGGACTAAGCTTTCAACAACTTTTTCAGGCTCAACTGCAGACGGATTGTCTTATTCATTTTATGCAATAACACCTCACTTCTCAACATTTATGGTTGGAGAAGACACAAGCTCTACAAATACAGTGCATCATCATATAGGAATGACTACTTTGATATCTTCGCCAGAAAATAATAATGCTTCTGCTAAACCAGAAGAGAGCCCAATAACTCTTGAAAACCCTCCAGCAAAAGAAGGATTATTTGCAAGAATAGGGAAATTTCTGACAGGTGCAGTAACAGGAGTTGGAAATGCAGTGAAGCAGAATCCAGTAATGGGAGTTGCAGCATTGCTTACTTTCTTTATAGCAGTTGTTGGAGTAACAATTACTTCTATAAAGTTCAGAAGAAGAGCCAGAAAGTAAGATTTCTAAACAGAAGCTAAATAGGAAGAATTTTAAACCTGTTAATAATTAAAAAAAGATGAAATATCCTTACCAAGATGAAGATTCTTTCTTTAAAGAACAGAAGAGGATGATAGACGAATTAGAAACATCTAAAGAAGAAAAAGAAAGACTTTATTCTCTTCTTGATGAAACTGTTAAGAATAATGAATATATGAAAAGTATGCAAATGAGAGATGAATACCTTAATTTTACAGAGAAACTAGCATATTTAGTAAGCGAAGCAGCAAGAATAGTGGAAATTAACTCAAAAACAAGGCAATCATTGAAAATAGCATCTATAAATGCAAAGATTAATGCAATAAAGATAAATGAAGCATCCAGACAAATTACAGAATTAAGCGATAGGATTGTGGAAAGCGTTAAAGGAGAAGAGAGAAGAAGAGTTCTTAATGAAATAACAAACGGAATGATTAATCAGTATAATAAAGATTAGATATAATTCTAATACATATAAATTAATAAATAACTCTTTATGGGGGTTAGACATGAATAAACTGACAACTTTGTTGTGTTCAGTAGCATTAACGGCAACAGCTTTTGCTTCTCCCCCAGAATCAATAATTCCTAAAAGTGATCCTTATTTTTACATCCCCCGTGAAGTATGGGAGGCAACAGGCCCAGTTTATGTAATAGAAGAAGCTGATAAAAACAGAAGCTCTGGGATATATTGGTGGGATAAAAATTTAAACAGGGAAATAGATGAATACGAGATATACCCTTATATTCCTCTTGAACCTTACGAAAAAAATCAGCTTTACATTTTTGATTATAGCGAAAAAGGATTATTTGAAACTTATTGGTGGGATAAAAATTCAGATAATGAACAGCAGGAAGATGAAATTTTTGTAGATATTAATGGGGACGGAATTCCAGATTGCAATTTTCTTGAATATTGCAGAGCTATTGAAGCAGAAAAAAGAGCCGCAAATATAGTTTAATACCAGATAAAGTTTAAATATTCATTTTAATTATTACAGTTATGACAGGGGTGATTGAAAAATTCCAAATTTGGGTTCTGCCGGTAACTTTAATCCTATTCCCAATTGAAGTTTTTTTGTTCTTTATGGGAATTAATGGTATTGTTAGATTCAGGGAAATCATCAGATTGCTGTAACAAAACACTTATATAGACTTATTTTATCATATTTCTGTAGACTAGGTTGGCGGGTTAGCCCTCCGCTGTTTGCAAGCGGGCTTTATGCAGACTGCAAGAAGGCGAGTGATTGAATGTCAAAAAGTCTTTATTCGGACGTTGACGCTTTGCCTGTTTTGATCTTGCAGATGCGAAACGGGTCAGGTCTTGATCGAAGCAGCCCTAAACATTTGTTGAGATGCTTGACAGAAAACAAAGCAGAGAAAGAATAGAGGAAGCTTTTTGGTTTTTATGAGCAAACCTTCGAGTCTACACTTTTTAAAAAAAATTTTCTTTATTCTCAAAAAGTTAATAAACTCTTTTTGCATTTTTATTGAATGAATAAAAAGAAAGTGATGGACAAAAACGGACAATTTTTTCTTATAGGGGCAATTGTTATAATCGTTGTTATTGTCAGTATTGTTACAATTTCAAATTACACGCAGAAAAAAGACATAGTCAAGCTTTATGACTTGGGGCAGGAGCTTGGAATTGAAAGCCAGCAGGTTTTGGATTATGGAACATACAGCCAGCTTGATGATGCGCAGATGAAAGTGCTGATGCAAAATTTTATCCAGAATTATGTAAATTATGTGAAAGAAGAAAAAAATATTTATTTTGTATACGGAAACAAGAATGAAGTCAATGCAATTGGATATCAGCAGTTGAGCAGCGAACCTGTTTGCATAAAGTTAAATGCTGAAGCAAAGAGCCCTGTATGCGGAGACGGAATTGTCAATCAAAACAGCGAAGAATGCGACGACGGAAATTCTGACAGCCTTGACGGATGCTCTTCTGAATGCAAGCTTGAAAAATACAATGCTTATTCTTCTTCAGAAGAAAATGACAATAACAAATGCGGGGATGGAATTATTGACAAAAGCGACGGAGAATACTGCGATACAAAGGAGTTAAACCTCAAAACATGCATTTCACTTGGATTTGCTTCTGGGACATTAAAATGCGTTGACTGCGGATTTGATGCAACTAACTGTATCAAACCAGAAGAGCCAGAATGTGTAAGCTTAACGATAGGAGAAACACAAACATTCCCTGCAGGAACTTCTGAAGGAATAAGCACAGTAGTAATAAGAATAGATGTAACAGAATACCAATTCAGATTAAAGGAAGGTGAAAATTTCTATTTTATAATATGGCAGAAGATTGGAGGAGAAAAACACGTTGTCACCAGTGAAGAGACTCAACCTTAATAAGAAAGGGCTGAGCGTAGTAATCGGATATGTCTTGCTGATGGCAATTTCAATAGTGATGAGCCTTTTAGTCTATCAGTGGATAAAAACATATGTTCCAAAAGAAGCTTTAGCCTGCTCTGACGGAACTTCTCTTTTTATAAAATCTGTAAGCTATAACTGCGATTCAAGAATCCTGCAGATAACCTTAAAAAACAACGGAAAATTTGGAATTGACGGCTATTTCATTTATGCTTCAAATAAAGAAGGAGATGAACTGGCAACAATAGATTTATCTTCTAATCTCCAGACTTCAAGCGACAAGGAAAAAGCAATAAAACTTTCTGCAAATTCTATCAGATTTGTCGGATTGGAAAATCCTGCTCTGGAAAATTTCCTGCTTCCTGGAAACAGCCAGGCAAATTCATTCAGCATACCTGCAGAATATGGAACGCTTAAAAAAATAGAAATAGTCCCAACAAGAATACAGGAATCAGACAATCAAAAGAGAACTGTAAGCTGTTCGGATTCAAAAGTCAGCGAGGTATTAACCTGCAGCACAAATTAAACAAAGAGTTTAAAAATAATATTAACATAGATATCCTATAAAAAGATGGTGGAAAAGATGAGAATTAAAAAAGGGAAAAAAGGGCTGTCTCCTATAATTACAACTGTCCTGCTTATCACGCTTACAATTGTTATTATTGCAATAGTATTTTTATGGTTTAGGGGGATGGTTCAGGAAGGAATTACAAAATTCGGAAAGAATATTCAGCTGGTATGCAACGATGTGCAGTTTGATGCAAGCTACAGCAGCGGAACAGTAAATATAGTAAATAATGGGAATGTCCCCCTTTACAGAATTAACATAAAAACCTCGTCGAGCGGAGGAAGTTATCTTACAAAAGATATAAAGGATTTGAGTGATTCTTGGCCAACTACTGGACTTAAGCAGGGAGGAACTTTCTCTGCTGCATTAAATCTTGAAAACCCAACAAAGATAACATTATTCCCTGTTTTAATCGGAACGTCAACAAGCGGAAAAAAGACTTTTGTATGCGAGGGGCAGTATGGCAAGGATGTTTTATAAAAGAAAAAACGGGCTTTCCACAATTGTTGTCACAATGATTCTTATTGCTTTAAGCCTTGCAGCAATTGCCCTCGTATGGGGATTTGTCAGCAATATGATAAACGGGCAGATTAAAAACAGCGAAGCCTGCTTTGGAAATTACAACAAAGTCCAGATTAATCCCCAATATACCTGCTATGAAACAACAAACAATGTGAATTACAATTTGAGATTCTCCTTGAGCGTCGGAGATGTCAGTGTTGACAAAATAATTGTTTCTGTATCTTCTGCAAGTGCAACAAAAAGCTACACAATAACTAATTCCGCAAGTTCTGTAAGCGGACTTGAAATGTATCCAAATGCAGGAGATGGAAAAGTTATTGCCCCAGATAAAAATTCAGGATTGACTTACAAGGCAACAGGATTTGGAAGCATAGATTCCATAAAAATCGCCCCTGTTCTTGGAGGAACCCAGTGTGATGTTTCTGATTCAATTACTGAAATAGGAGATTGTTCCCTTATGGTTTAAGTCAGCATTAGTTATTTAAATTAAAACTTTAGAAAAAGTTAAATTTAATATAAAAATATTTTATTGTTTAAAATAACCTTATATTCTGATAACTAACTTTTTCTCCGTCTACTGTAAGAATACCAGTATGCCCGATATCAAGATAACCTGAATTCCAAAATAATTCATTAACTAATTCTCCTTCATTAACATGATTTCCCTTTCTGTCATTAGCTCTGTGACTTGATTCATGAAAATGCCCTGTAACTGATTTTCTAATTCCTAATTCTTCATATAAATTTTTTAAATCTTCATTACCCCTATTTTCTTTTTTAAGTTGAACTGGATAACCTGCTTTAACTATCTGTGGAGCAATCTGGATGGGGTAAACTGAACCTTTCCTTACTGTTTCTCCTTTGTAATTGAAATCTTCCATTGCTTCTCCAAATTCAGCCATATCAACGCAAGTTTCTAATCCGCTAAATTTTCTTGGAACATGACAGATTACTATTGTTTTTTCAGGAGCAGTTACTAATCTCTTTAAGTCATTTATATTTGAATATTGCATTGCAACCTTGACTAATTTTTGATTGATTGCAGAAACATATTGCTCAAGGTTATCAAATCTTAATAATCCTTTTTCTGTTTGGATATATCTTCCACTAGATATTTCTTCATTACTTCCTATTTGATATTCTCCCCCACAAAGAAAATCAGAACCGGGTAAAAATACCAACTGATGTCCATTCTGATTAACCTGAGAGATTCTTTGAGTATCAAATATATTATTATATTCTTCTGCAAAATAATCTATAACGGGTCCATATGCCAATAAAGTTTCATGGCTTCCTGGTTGGACAAATGATTCCAAGCCACTTTTTCCGATTGAATCAAGAATAAATGAAATATAATTTTGACTATCCTGAAGAGTTCTTTGCTGATTTCCAATATCTCCATTAACTAAGAGTTTTTGTGCACCTTGTTTTTTTAATGCTTCAATTGCAAGAGGAACAATTCTAGGGTCTTGATGAACATCTGAAATTACTCCATATTTTGTTTTCATAATAAGAAATAAAAATAAGATTATTTAAATATTCCTATTAGTGTGTAATTTAATAGTGATTACATCTGATAAATAGAACTTTTGGGATTTAAGATAATTAACTATTACATTAGTTATTTAAATTAAATTTTACTTGTTATTCTATGAAAAAAAAGGTGATGAAAAATAGATTTGGACAGGTGTGGATAGAAACAGTAATTTACACTCTTATTGCATTTGTTATGATTGGGCTCGTGCTGTCTTTTGCACAGCCGAAAATTCAGGAGCTTCAGGATAGGGCAATTCTCCAGCAGTCTACTGATATGATGAAGCAGATAGATTCAACAATCTTGACAATGGGAGCAACAGGAAACCAGAGAATATTTGAGATAGGAATGAAAAAAGGAAATTTAATAATAGACGGCGTGCACGAAAAGATTATTTTTGAGATGGACAGCAAAAGCGTATACAGCGAACCTGGAAAAGTTGTTGAAGACGGGAGCATAGATGTCCTTACTGAAAAAAAAAGCGGGGGCAATTTTGTTACATTAACAAGAGATTACAGCGAAAGCTACAATCTGGAATTTAACGGAGTTGACAATCAAATGAAGACAATAACTCCTGCATCAAATTCCTACAAATTATCAATAGAAAATAAAGGGCAGGATGCGAATGGAAAAATAATCCTTGACATAACCCTTGAATAAGAGAAATCAAAATGAATATTGAACAATATGAAAAAGTAAAAATAGACTTTCATCCGAAAGTTCCGCCACTTGAAAAGGTGAAAGATAAAACGCAGGTGGATGTAAGATACTGCGTCATCTCCCCATTTGCATTTATCCATATTCACTGGGATGAAAAAATCTACGAGCTTGTCTATGATATAGAAGAGCCGATTTTAAATGACGAAGAAAAATCATACAGGGAGCAGCTGACAGAAGCAATAGAGGATTTGATAAATTTCGAGGAAGTAATTGACAGGAATGAAGAAAAACTTTTGGAATATATTGACAAAAGGCTGAGGATTCTTGCGGTTGAATTTGGAATTGATATGTCATATGATTCTTACAAGAAAATATATTATTATCTGTGCAGGGATTTTCTTGGTGTAAATGAAATAGAGCCAATATTGCGCGATTATTTTGTTGAAGATGCAGAATGCAACGGGCTGAACAGCTCTGTTTACATTGTTCACAGAATTTTCAGGAATATAAAGACAAACATAATTTTCAGGGATGCTGCAAAACTTGAGAGCCTTGTTGAAAAGCTAGCACAAAGATGCGGAAAGCATATTTCTTATGCGGATCCCATATTGGATGGAACACTTCCTGACGGGAGCAGAGTAAACGCAACTTATACTGCAGACATAACAAGCAAGGGACCCACATTCACAATAAGAAAATTCACAGCAGAACCCTGGACTCCCCCACAATTAATTTCGTTTAGAACATTAAGCCCAGAAATGCTTGCTTATTTGTGGATACTCGTTCAGTATAAAATGAATATTTTAATAACAGGAGGAACAGCATCGGGAAAAACAACCCTTCTGAATGCAATAGCATTTTTCATTCCGCCTGAAGCAAGAGTTGTAAGCATTGAAGATACAAGAGAATTAAATCTCCCAAGAGACAACTGGCTTCCAAGCGTCGCGAGAGGCTCGACAGGAAATAAGAAAGAAAATGAAGTAACCCTGTTCACATTATTAAGAGCATCTTTCAGGCAAACTCCCGATTACGTAATTGTTGGTGAAGTAAGAGGAACAGAAGCATCTGTATTATTTCAGGGAATGGCTTCTGGACATTCATCAATCAGCACGATGCACTCTGATTCTGTCGACACTTTGATAAAGAGGCTGGAAACTCCTCCGATAGAACTTTCCCCAACTCTTCTAAATGTTCTTGACTGCGTCTGCATTATGACTCACGCAGTTGTAAACAAGGAAGAGACAAGAAAGTTGAGGGAGATTGTTGAGATAGTAAATGTTGATGCAGAAGGTGTTGCTACAATAAATACTCCTTTCTCGTGGAACCCAAATGACGACAAATTTTACATTCAAAAAAACAGCAAAGTATTTGACAAGATATCTGGAAGATATGGAATAAAGACAGAAGAGCTGAATGCAGAATTAAAAAGAAGAGCGCAGGTAATCTACCAAATGTATAAGAGGAAGATATTAAAATTTGAGGAAGTTCAGGAAATGATAAACAAGTATTATAAAAAACCTGATGAAGTATTAAAAGAATTAGGGGTTCAATAGTTAAAAATGAACAGGGAAGATATTTTATTTCTTAACCAGCTTATAAAATCGCTGGGCGAATCAGGAGATATGATGGAGCAAAGCTACAAAAAAGGAGATTATGAAAATTTCAACAAATCAAAAAAGATAATGCTCAGAATCCAGAAGGAGATTTCTGATGCAATAAAATGACAGAAGAAAATATCAGGAATATAAAAGAATCTGTGTTCAGGGAGAAAAAGATAGCGAATGAATTTGCTTTACTGGTTGCTTCTCTTGAAAATGCAGACAGCGAGCAGGAAAAGAAAATGATTAACAGCCAGCTGGAAAAATTGAAAATTTCCTTGAGGAATGCAAACAGCGAACTGCTGAGAAATCTTGAAGAGACAGGAATGACTGCCCCCTTGACAAGAAGCCAGCCAGAAGCCAGCAAGATTGCTTCAAAACCAGAGAAGATTGCAATAAAATCAAAAGTTAAATCAGAAGATAATCTGCCTGAATTGGACAAAGAGGTTTTGAAGAGATTAAGAAAGAAAAAAGGGAAGAAGATTGTTGAGAAAAAAGAAAAGACAAAAAACAAGTATTTTGAAATTGCAAGCAACTTGTTTTCCAATACTGCAAAATCTCTGATAAAACAAAAAAGATTCAAGAAACTTGGGGAAGATTTGATTAAATCAAATCTTGATTATAATTTAATAAGCTATATTTCAGTAATGCTCCTGAACATTGCTGTTGCACTTGCTATTGCATTTTTCCTTTTTATCTTCCTGTTATTTTTTAATTTAAGCCCAACTCTCCCGATAATCTCAAGGGCAACAGGAAGCATTGGAATAAGATTTCTTGAAACCTTCTGGCTTTTGCTTGTAGCTCCTGGTGCAACATTTATTTTTATGTATTTTTATCCTTCTTTGGAAAAAAAATCAATTGAGGGAAAAATAGAAGCTGAACTTCCCTTTGCAGTAATCCATATGTCTGCTATTTCTGGCTCAATGATAGATCCGACAAAAATATTCAGCATAATATCATCCACAAAAGAATATCCTCATCTTGAAAAAGAATTCAATAAACTGATGAATGAAATAAATATTTACGGATATGACTTGGTAACTGCATTAAAAGAGTCTGCATTAAACAGCCCGAGCCAAAAACTTGCAGAGTTGTTCAACGGGCTTGCAACAACAATAACTTCAGGAGGAAATATGTATGAATTTTTTGAAAAAAGAGCGCAGAGTCTTCTGTTCGACTACCGCCTTGACAGAGAGAAAAGCACAAAAACTGCAGAAACATTTATGGATATTTATATCAGTGTTGTAATTGCTGCACCTATGATTTTAATGCTTCTTCTAATGATGATGAAGATAAGCGGGCTTGGCGTTTCCTTAAGCACATCTACAATAACCCTTCTCGTTGTTGGAGGAGTATCTTTGATAAATGTATTATTCCTTGTATTCCTTCAAATAAAACAGCAGTCAACAGGAGGATAAAATATGGAGTTAAAAAAAATTCACTTTTTTGGAATAATAGCAGGAGTTATAGTTATTGGATTGTCTTTCGCATTTTTAAAAACGCAATTTTTCTTTTTTATAATATGGCTTGGAATACTGACAGGAGTTTTTCCCTTTGTGCTGACTACAATTCAAAAAAACAGAATATCGCAGGAGAAAGAAATTATGTTTCTGGAATTCACAAGAAATCTTGTGGAAAGTGTTGAAACAGGAACATCAATAAGCAAGAGCCTTGTGAATCTTAAGAAAAAATCATTTGGGAGTTTGAGCAAGCATGTAGAAAAGCTGGCAAATCAAATTTCTATGGGAATCCCCCTTAAAACTGCGCTGGAAATATTTGCAAAAGATGTTGACAATAAAACAGTATCAAGAACAATAACTTTAATCGGACAGGCAGAGAGAGCAGGGGGAAACATAGGGCAAATTCTTGAATCTGTAGCAAAAGCAGTAAGCACTACAGACAAGCTGAAAAAAGAAAGAGAGTCCACAATTTCCAATCTTGTTGTTCAGGGTTACATAATTTTCCTTGTGTTTATAGTAATAATTCTTGTTATGCAGTTTTACATAATTCCAATGATTTCTGGAATTGCAAATGTCGGAAGTTTGGGAGCCACAGGAGTCGGCGCCACTGCTGGCGGAGGTGTTTCAGCAACAGATGTTTCTCAGGCATTCTTGTATCTTCTTCTTATTCAGGGAGTTTTCAGCGGGCTTGTCATAGGAAAACTTTCAGCAGGAGATATGAAAAAAGGAATAAAGCATTCATTCACGCTCGTTGTTCTTGCATTTTTAATTTCAACAGTTGCAAACATCCTCTTCGGCAAATAATATTTCACAAGAAATATAAACATCTGAAGGTTTATTCAAGCATGCAGAATAAAAGAGGCTCGCACGTTGGTATGATTTTGTCTTTTGTCATTTTTGTAACGTTTATAGTTTTTTTATACGGAGTCATAAAGCCAATGGTAAACACCGGGGAGGACAAAAAGACAATTTTAAAAGAAGTTGAAACGAGTGTGATAAAAAATATTTCTGCAAATTTTACAAGCACAAGCATATCAATCAGCAGTGCAAACAATCCCAGCGAGAGCTGTGTCTCAATACTTGGGCTGCTTTTGATTCCAGAATTGACTCCCCCTTACATAAAAGTCAAGAACAGCGATGGAGTTTTGCAGCCGAATGTTTATTATCAGGAGCAGTCGCCAACATTAATCATAGATAGAACCTCGCAGTCAGATGCTTTTTTTAAAGTATATTCCTCTCCGGAATGGGATTTAATAGACATTAACAGCGGAGACGGCTGTGCTTCTGTTGAGGATGCAAATTATCAAATAGGAACAATCAGAGTAAACAAATATGCTTTTGAAAAAAATATTGAAGATTTGAAAAAAGAATATGAAAATCATTATGAAGAATTAAAGACAAATCTAAACATCCCTGTGGGAAATGAATTCGGCTTCAGCTTCAGATTAACAAACGGAACAAAAATAGAAACAACAAGCAGTTTAAAATCAGCAAATGTTTATGCAGATGAAACGCCTGTCCAATATATTGACAGCGATGCTAACATTCAGTCAGGTTTTTTAACTATAAAAGTATGGTAATATTACAATGAAGAACAATAAAGGCTGGATTGAAATTGTTGAAGCATTTTTTTCTGTTCTGCTTGTAGCCGCAGTTGTCCTGATAATAATAAACAAAGGATATCTTAACAACAGCGATGTTTCTGAAAAAGTTTATACAACAGAGCTTTCAATATTAAGAGAAATAGAAACAAATGACAATTTTAGGACAGAAATTGCAAATATTGCTGATTCGTCTCTCCCTGTCGGATGGAACGGACTGCCTGCAGATATACAGAAAACTGTAACAGAAAGAACTCCAAATTATTTAATCTGCACTGCAAAAATATGCATAATTGAAGGAGAATGCGTCTTGAGCGAAGATGAAAAACCAGAAGACAAAAAGAATATTTATTCCCAAGGAGTTGTCATAAGCCCGACAGTAGGCGGAGGAGAGGTTTACAGGCAAATAAACTTGTTCTGCTGGGAAAAGTGAAATTCAAATTTCTTTCCCACACTGCAGATGTCAAATTTCAGGCATTTGGAAAAAATGCAGAAGAAGCATTTGAAAATTCTGCGCTGGCATTAAAAGAAGCAATATGCGGGAAGATGAAAATAAAAAGCAATGTGAAAAAAACAATCAAAGCAGAAGGCAGGGATTTTGAATCTCTTCTTTACAATTTTCTGGAAAAAATAATTTATCTTGCTGATGCTGAAAACTTTTTAATTGCAGAAGTGAAAGAAATAAAAATCAAGAAGTTTGAATTGAAAGCAGTAATCACTGGAGACAAGGCATCAAACTGCAAATTCACAAATAAAGTGAAAGCAGTTACTTACAATGAAATGTTTGCGGTAAAAAAAGGAAATAAATGGATTATCCAGTGCGTGCTGGATGTTTAGTTATTCTTAAAAATAACCTGATAAACATAAGGTATTTAAATATTAACTTCTTGGTTTAATCATGAAGATGGATGAAAATCTCGCTTCTATACATGCTTATCTATGTGCGGATGGTTATGTTATTAAAAACCCAGAGACTCAAAAACAAAAATATTATAAAATTGGTTTTAGAAACACCAATCTTATTTTATTAAGAGATTTTCAAAGAAAATTTGAAAGAGTCTTTGAAATTAAATGTAGTTTATATGAGGGACAAAGATGTCAAAAAGGAAGTAAAGAAATTTATGAATTATTAACCAAAAAGTTTGGAAGTTTTTATTCTTGGGAGTGGACGATGCCTAAATTAGATGAAAACCTAACTAAAATCTGGTTAAGGAGTTATTTTGATTGCGAGGGGTGGGTTTTTTGCAAAAGTCATCAAAACAGACACTTGGGAATTGATTGTGTTAATGAAAAGGGTTTAAACCAGATAATTTCTGCCTTAAACAAATTGGGTATCAAAACAATTAAAAAATATAATAAAAAAAGAAAAATCTACAGAATTTTAATTTATGGAAAGGAGAATTTAAACAGATTTGCAGAGAAGATAGGATTTTTACACCCCGAAAAATTAGATAAATTAAAAAGGGTTATAGAAGATTTTGTTGTTTATGATTGGAATTTTCCTAAAGATAATAAAAAATGCAAAGAGGTTATTTCTAATCTCTTAAAAGAAAAAATAAGAATAAAGAAACCTTATTCTATCAGAATTTTCTCAAGAGAAGAGACTAATCTAAAAAATTTATCAAATTATCTCAGAAAAATTTATACAATTAATTCTTTAGTCAATAAAAGAGTGAATGGGGTTGGGACAGTCTATTACGAATTAAATGTAAATAGAAAAGAAGAGATAAAAAAGCTAATAAGGTTAAAATTAATTCCTAATCTATTTAAAGATGAAGAGATTAAATAAAATATGTATAAAGAAAAATTAAAGAAAATTGGGGAGGATGAATATGAACTCCCAAAAGAAGGGAAAATGTTAGTTCCCGGCAGAATTTTTATCTCTGGGAAAATGATTGCAGAAGAAGATGCATTAAAACAGGTTGCTAATGTCGCTCATCTCCCTGGAATTTTAAAATATTCTATTGGACTTGCAGATATGCATGTCGGATATGGCTTTCCAATCGGAGGAGTTGCCGCCTTTGATTTGGACAAAGGAGTTATTTCCCCAGGAGGAGTTGGCTATGACATCAACTGCTCTGTAAGACTTCTGAAGACAAACCTGAAAAAAGAAGATGCAATAAAAAAACAGAAGGAAATTGTCAATGGACTTTATGAAAAAATCCCGTCTGGAGTTGGAAGAGGAAGCAGATTTAATATAACAAGACAGGAGCTGAATAAATTACTGGAAGGAGGAGCGAAATATATTGTTGAAAAAGGAATGGGAACAAAAGAAGATTATCTGCACACAGAAGAAGAAGGACAGATGAAAAAAGCAGATGCAAGCAAGGTTTCTGAAAGAGCTGTTAAAAGGGGAATAGGACAGCTTGGAACTCTCGGAGCAGGAAATCATTTTCTTGAAGTTCAGTATGTTGATGAAATCTTCGACGAGAAAATTGCGAAAGAACTTGGAATTAAGAAAAACCAAATAACAATAATGATTCACTGCGGGAGCAGAGGATTAGGGCATCAGGTTGCGAGCGATTATATTCAGCTTATGGAAAAAAAATACGGATTCAAAAATCTTCCAGACAGAGAACTAATTAACGCTCCGATTAAAAGCGAACTTGGAAAAGACTATTATTCTGCAATGTGTGCTGCTGCGAATTTTGCTTTTGCAAACAAGCAGTTGATTACTCATTGGATAAGAGAAGAAATGAAAAAATTATTTCCTTCTGTTAAAATAGATGTCGTTTATGATGTCTGTCATAATATTGCAAAATTCGAAGAGCATATTGTAAACGGGAAGAAGAAAATTGTCTGCGTTCACAGAAAGGGGGCTACGAGATGTTTTGGAAAAGGAAGAAAGGAAATTCCAGAATCTTACAGAAAAATAGGACAGCCTGTCATAATTCCAGGAAGCATGGGAACAGCATCATACTTGCTGATAGGAACAAAAAAAGCAGAAGAAATGACTTTTGGAAGCACTGTTCACGGAGCAGGAAGAGTTTCTTCAAGAAGCTATGCACTGAAAAATTTAAGCGGAGAAGAAGTAAAAAAGGAATTGAATAAAAAAGGAATTGAAGTTCAGGCAGGAAGCTGGAGCTCGCTTGCAGAAGAAGCTCCTGAAGTTTACAATGATATCGACGAGGTTGTGAGAGTTGTTGATGAACTTGGAATAAGCAAAAGGGTAGCAAGATTAAAGCCATTAGCTGTCGTAAAGGGATAATTTTCCCTTTAAAGTAGTTACAAACACAATATTTAAATAGTTTAATTCGTTTAATTCAGCATGGTTAAAACATTAAAAAGCAGGTTAGGAAGAGGAATGATTTTAGGATTAGCATTAGCTTCTGCTGTAAATTTTGCAGGATGCGATCCATTTGGTGAAGAGCCAACACCTACTCCGACATCAACACCAGTCCCTACACCGCAGCCAACTCAAGAGCCAACACCAGTTCCCACACCACAACCTACTCCAGAACCAACGCCTATCCCTTATGAAACTATTTCGGGAAGATTAGAAAGCAATGAAGAGCACGGAGTTTTAAAATCAGGGAAAGTGGAATTGTATGTAAATGATGTTCTTTCAGAAACAGACAGCGACGGAAAAGATTTCAGCTTTTCGGTTCCTTATAATTCAAACATAAAACTAAGGGGAGAAATAGATGAAGCTGGAGTTCAAAAAAGTTACAAAAGAACAGTAAATCTTGAAAATGTAATTGAAAATAAGAATGTAACCTTAAGGGCAGTTCCTTACCCTGATTTTGATGCAAACGGAGAAGCAGACAACATCTCTCAATTCAAACAGCATATGGAAGAGACTAATATCTCCAAGGAGATTGGTGGAGATGGCAAAGAAAAAGGATTAAGAAAATGGGATTTGAATAAATTAAACAAGATTAAGATATTTGAACATAACGGAAGTGATTCATTCAGCGATGAACAAATTAATATGATTCAAAGCAAAATAAAAGATTCTAATGACATAGAAAAATTAGTTAATGGAAAAGAATTAGATAATTATATTGAAGTGGTTTATGGCTCTCCTGCAGGATATGAAGAAAATTGCATTTATGTTGTCCCAAAGACTATGGAAGAAAGAGGCATAACTTCTAAGACACTTGCAGGAAAAATAATAGTTTATAATAACATAAAATTAAACCCAGATTCTACGGGGATAGAGAATCCTACAATATCTCACGAATTCGGACACGCATTCATTGCCCCTAATGGTGAAGCAAATACTCTTGCAGATGAATATACAATTATGAAACCTTTTCCAAACGGAACAGCTCCAAAAATTGCTGATGAAAAATCTGCCAAAATTATATATGAAGATACTTACTTAGCAGGAGAAAGACTTGATGATATTCTTGGAACAGATTAACCTCGCAGAATAGAAGAAAACTATAATTAAAAAATAAGAATATTTATAAAACACATTTCATTAAAATAATAATGAAAAAAAGAGGGGTTTTGGGATTTGCAGTTACATTAATTTTATTCATATTTCTGTTGTCAGGAGTTTTTGCTGCTCCTGATTCTGGAACTTGTGCAATAACAACAAGGGCAGAGTGTTCTGGTTCAAGCCATATTGTGATGGGATTGTCTTCAACAACAAATGCTCACGGAGAAATTGCTCCTGGAATATATCCTTATGTTTTATGCTGCAATCTTGGAACAGGAAGCACAACTTGCACTGGGGCAAATAAAATTGTTGGATTGTCTTCAACAACAAATGCCCATGCACAATCTCCTTCCCAGACAAGTTATTTAAATAATGTTTGTTATGGAGATTTACAATGTGATGATTTTATGAATTCTTGTCCTGCAAATTCTCTTTCAGTTCTTTCCTTGTCTTCAACAACAAATGCTCACCTTGGCGGGATTAATGATTATTCAACAAAAATATGCTGTGCAAGTTCTTTGGCAGCACAATGTGCAATAACAGAAGCTCATTGGGATTTTACAGATATAACCGGCAATACAATAGAAGAAAAACATACAGCAAGATTAATTGTTACTGGGAACAGTGCCTGTGACGGAAAAACGGTTTCTTTTGAAGTTAGAGAAAGTGATCCTTTCGGAGCTTATAATCCTGTAGCAACAGAACCTGTAAATGTTAATTTCAACGGGGGAACAGCAGTAGGAAGTTGGATGACAGAATGGCAAGATGATGGGGTTTTAGGAGGAGACCCAGAATATTATTTTGTTGCTTCTTTTGCAGATGATGCAACTAAAACAATTACAAGTGATGAGCCAAAATTAACAGTCAAAAAAGCATCTGATACTAAATGCGATGCGATTTCAAGCTGTTCAGATTATACTTCTAAATCAGATTGCAATTCAGATAGTGAAGCTAATCCTGCAAGCGGACGGGTTTGTAATATTAATGGTCAGAGCGGGGAAGGGACTTTAGATTGTGGATTAGAAAATAATATTTGCTTTTGCAAGTGGGATGATTCAACAAACAAATGCGGATTTGCTTTTAGCACAATTGACGGAACTTTAGAATGTATGGATGGGCAGACAAAGTGCAAGGATTTGATAACAGGAGGAGATTATTGTTATCCTGGAACTTCATGCCCCACTGATGAAACTCCATTATGTAATAATGATGGAACTTGTGATGCAGAAGAAGGATGCACTTGTGCAGACTGTAATAATAAACAAGATACTTGCACAGATGGAGCAAAATGTTCTGGGGGACAATGCGTAAGTTCAACAACCTGCACAACCTCTCAAGTTATATGTGGTTCAGATTGTTGTAATGCTGGAGAGAATTGTGCAGACGGAAAATGCATTCCACAAATATCATTTTGTGACAGCAATCAAATTCAATGCGATTCAAACTGCTGTAATACAGGACAATCTTGTTCTAATGGAGCTTGTGTAATTCCATCAACATGCACAACCTCTCAAGTTATATGTGGTTCAGATTGTTGTAATGCTGGAGAAAGCTGTTCAAGTGGAAGTTGTGTTTCAGAAGAAACAGGAAGCGGGGCAACAGTAAGAATTAGCAGCACTGGGGCAGGAGGGAGTGTTGCAGGAGTTACAATTACAAATGGCGGAAGCGGTTATAGTGTTGGGGATACTGTTTCTATTAGCAATTCAGAAGGAGATGGAGAAGGAGCAATATTAACAATTAGTATGACAGGGGCAGGAGGGAGTGTTGCAGGAGTTACAATTACAAATGGCGGAAGCGGTTATGAAATTGGAGACACAGGAATACTTATTGAATTGACACTTTGTGATTCAAGCACAGTTGGATGTGGGGATGAATGCTGTGAAAGTGAACAAATATGCACAGATAACGGATGCAAATATTCTGACGGAACACCTTGCGATTATGGATATACTTTATGCAATAGTGCAGGAGTAAATTATTGTAACATAGGGGATACTTGCCCTTCAGGACAGACTCTTGGAAATAATAATGAAAGTTGTGATATGAGAATAGATGGCTGTTTGTCTGCAGACTGCATAGACGGAGACAGGGATACTTGCTCTGATGGATTATATTGTATGTCTAAAGAATGTTCTTCTGTAGAACTTCCATTATCTTTGGAATTGATGAGCTGTAAGGTAACACAAACATTAGACAAAGATTGCAGCACAGCACCTGTAGGATACAAAACAATAACTTGGAAAGGAACTTGGACAGGAGAACAAGAAGGAGCGGCATATGAAAAATGCGTAGCTGGAGGAAGCAGCACTGTTCCGTGTCCGGCTGAAATACAGCTTCCTTTCTTTGATTATGCAGAATTGATTGTTACAATAATAGTAATCGCAGGAATTTATGTTTCATTGATTGTAAGAGGAAAGCTAAGAAGAAATAAGAAATAAGAATGTTTATAAAATAAAATTCCTATTATTTATTATGAAAAGATTGGTGATGTTTGCTTTAGGATTAATTTTAATTCTTAGTTTCGTCTCTGCTGATTTCTCTGTAGGGAAAATAAGTCATTCAACTACACAATCATACAGCCCAGGAGAAACAATAATAGGATGGGCAAATATAAGTCTGACAGATGAACCTTCTAATTCATTACTGATATCTTTTTTCGACGGAGAGGAAGGAAATAATATAAGTCTTATGGATTTGATAAGAAAAGATTCAAATGCAGGGTTTGAAAAAACCTGCTCTCCTTCAGACTGCAATAATAATTATGAAGAGGTTTCTGACTCTGGAAAAACATCAACAGATTTTGGATTTATATCTGACGGCGACAGCAAAATCTTTGGATTAAAAGTAGGGGGAGACAATCTTGATTCAATTAACAATTATTTTTCCTTAAGCGTAGCAAGTAATGCGCAGGAATCAGATGTTCCGCAATTATCAATAGATATCCTTAATGACGGGCAGATAGATTGGCAGTCTTACAAGCCCTCTGTCAGCTTCGGAGGAAAAAATTATGGATGCTATGTATCTTCCCCAACAGAACAGCCTGATTTGACAACAACAAATTACTGCGAGAATATGACACTCCCTGCTTCTCCTAATGTTACAATAGGAGCAAATATAATTCAGGGAACAGGAGGAAGCGCTTCATTTAGATTAAGCATTCAAGGAGAAGACGGAGATTCTGAATACTGCGATGCAACTACAACAACAGGAGGAGAAATAAGCTGTTCTCCAAAAGGAGGAAACTTTAAGATAACAGAAGAACAGGATTTTTTTGTGTGCATAAAGGCAAAGAATTCAGTTGATTCAAATAAATACAAGATTAACAGGGAAACTTCAGGAACCAAATGCGGATATGCAGGAACTTATACAGGGAGCTTCAGTTCTAATTTTGAAATATTTGCCCAGACCGCAAAATATGCTTCTGTTGGAAGCTTTGTCTTAAATAATACTGAATTAAAAAAATACGACGGAAATAGCCACAGCATAGAAAGCGAAATAAATGATTATATTTTAAGCAGATACAACAACGATTGTTCAGACGGATGCATTATCCCAATAAAATTTTCAGGATTAACTCAAAGTGCGAGTGTTTCAAATGCAGTTGTCAAATACACTGCAGATGAAATATCAACAACTGCAAAAACTATTTATAATCTAACAGAAACACCTGCTTTGATATCAACACCTACAAGCTCCAGATTTCAGAGATTATATTTAGACGAAGCAGGATTTAATGTTCCTGAAGATTACGGCAATTACACTTTCTCTCTCAACTTGAATGATGATGAACTATTTTTTGATAATGCAAGTGTTGAAGCCTCTGCAATAAGATATCTAACTCCAACAACAGTAGGAATAAATTATCCTGCGACATTCACTGCTGGAATAAATTCTGCAACTAATGCAACAGAATACACTTGGAATTTCGGGGACAGCACAAGTTCAGAAGTTACAACAACAAACAAAATCAGCCATACTTATACCCAAGTAGGAACATATGTTATAATAGTAAGCATAATTGATGTAAAGGGAAAAAGCTATTCCAAGCAGTTCAGCGTAATAGTGCAGCCAGCTTCGGAAATTGTCCCTGCTCTTCTTGATGAAGCAGAGGCAGGAATTGCAAATGTCAAAGTAGAAATATCAAATTTTTCACAATTTGAAAAAGAAAGCATCAATAATACATTAAATCTTGGAGAGATGGAAAATAATATAACCCAGTTAAGAGCTGCAGCTTCAACAGCAGCTTCAGAAGCAGATTATGAAGCAATACTTGAGAAATTAATAGCAATAAAGATACCAACAGAAATAAGTTCTACTGCTTCAGGAAGCGATTTGCTTTTCTATCCTCAAGAAAGCAATGTTGATTTGGAAGCAATAAGCAAAATTTACAATGAAAATTATGATTTATCAAAGTCAGATGCATACAAGAATGCAGTTGTTGAATGGAATGTTGGTTATGTGAATGCAGAACTATCATTCAACGAAATTTCCTATACTCACAACAATTATGAAGAGCCTTTAGTTAAAGTTTTTGACATCGTTATAACAAACACTGGAGCAGACACCTCATATTTTGTGATAAGAGATGCAGGAAACATTTTATTAAAAGATTCTTATTCTGAAACAAGAAGCAACGGATATATTTACATCCCATCAAGCGGACAGCAGGAAATAGTTTTCTCCACAACAGAAGATGTTGACTTCACAAATCTGCCTATGTTTGTTTCTCCTGCCTTAAGCAAATTAACTCTTCCTGAAGTCAGCGCAGCAGAAAAAGAAAACAACAAATGGGCTACTTTTGCAATCATTGCAGTAATTATTGTTCTTGCTGCCTTGATTATATGGGTAGCTATGCAGATTTGGTACAAGAAAAAATATGAAAATCATCTTTTCAAAAACCAGAATAATCTTCTTAATGTGCTGAATTACATCAAATCTTCAAAAGAAAAAGGAATGAATGATAAAGATATCATTGCCCAGTTAAAAAAATCAGGATGGAATTCAGAGCAGGCAGCATATGCAATGAAAAAATATTCGGGAAAAAGCGTCGGAATATTATTTGGAAAAAAGAATTAGCCTGATTAATTGCATTTTATTACTGAAATATTTATAAACTACTGCGACGAATTTATATTATGACTGAAACAAAAGTTTCAGCACAAATAAAAAAACAGAAGTTTTTTCATAATGGCGATAAAAATTTTTAAAAATTTCTTCAAGAGGATTATTTCAAACTTATTCAAGAATAAAAAAGAAATCAAGCTTGGATTTTACGGCCCTCCTAATGCTGGAAAGACAAGTTTAGCAAACAGAATATGCAAAGATTTCACAGGGGAAGAAATAGGAACAGTAAGCAAGATTCCGCACGAGACAAGAAAGGTTCAGTTCAAGGAAAAAGTTGAAATAAGCTACAAAGGGAAGAAAATGACATTCAAAATGGTTGATACTCCTGGAATTGCGACAAAAATTGACTATGAGGATTTCCTGAAATTCAAGATGTCAAAGAAAGATGCAAAAGAAAGAGCAAAAGAAGCTACACAGGGAGTTATTGAAAGCATCAAGTGGCTTGATGATATGGATATGGTTGTTGTTGTTCTTGACGCAAGCGAAAACCCCTACAATCAGGTTAATATTACAATAATAGGAAATCTTGTTGCAAGAAAGATTCCTGTCCTTATTGTAGCAAATAAAATTGACTTAAAGAAGACAGATATAAAGAAGATTGAAGCAGCATTCCCAGAATATGAGGTTATTGGAATAAGCGCCAAATATGGAGACAATCTGGAGGAATTTTATGAATCAATTTTCCGTCTATCAAAGAAAGTTTAATTTTTAGTAAAGATTAAAAAGCATATTTGAGTATATATAAAATGAGCGATAAAAAAAGGGGGGGCGGAGAAAGGCTTGGGAAGATAAAGGGGTTTTCAATTCAGTTTCTTCCTTATTCAGAAATAAAGGGGCTTGACAGCGACGAAAGAATAAAGAAAATACTCGGAATAGTTCTTAGCAACAACATATTGATACTGCAGGGAAAATTAACTTCAAATGAGGAAACAAGGCTTATTGGAGACACTATGGCGATGATTGGACACATAAAAGAGTTCAGGGGTATAGAGCTTGCAGTAATTTCAGAAGGCGGAGGAGAAAGCATATTAGGAAAGATGACAAGAGGAATTGCAAATGCACTTGCAGGAGGAGATTTCAGTGCAATTACAATAATCGGGCCTGCAACAATCGTAAAAGAGATGAAAAGAAATCCAAAGAAGATAGAATTGCTATTAAACAGATAATTTCTATTGTTAAGTATAAGAAAATATAAATACTGCAGTTAAGTTTTATATTTATGTCAATTAAATTTTCTATTTTAACAAAATAATGGCGCACCAATGCGTTCATTGCGGAAAAATATATCCTGCAGGAAGCAAGGAGCTTTTGGAAGGATGCGGCAAATGCGGGAGCCATTTTTTCTTTTTCATAAAAGACGAACAGCTTGCAAGAATAAGAGAAAATCCTATTGAAATCCCAGTTGAGAGCAGAAAAGAAGTTGAAAAAGAAATAAGGGAGCTTGCAGGAATAATAGAAGAAGACACGCCAGTCATTCTTGACATTGAATCTGTAAGAGTTACAGGAGAAGGAAAGTTTGAAATTGATTTGGTAAATGTTTTTAACAAGAAGCGTCCATTAATATACAAGATTGAAGAGGGAAAATACATAATTGACTTGGCTTCAACATTAAAGCAAAATGTAAAGGGGCTTAAAGAAATAAAAAATCCAGATGAAAAAGATTGAGAACATATTAAAAGAGGTTTTAATAAAAGTAAATCCGCCTAAAGAAAGCTTGGATTATATTGAGAAATTTCTGAAAAAGTTTATTGCAGAGCTTGAAGGAAAGTTCAGAAAGATGAAGGCAGATGTTCAGATTTTTGTCGGAGGTAGCTTTGCAAAAGGAACAATGATACGAAAAGGAAAGTATGATGTAGATGTTTTTGCAAGATTTGACGAAAAATACAGGGGGAAAAATATTTCTGGGATTACAAAAAAAGCGCTTGAAGAAATGAAGGCAGATTTTTCAGTTGTCCACGGCTCAAGGGATTATTTCCGGATTGATGTTGGCTCTTCATTCTTTGTTGAAATCGTCCCTGTCATAAAAGTGAAAAAGCCAAAGGAAGCTGAAAACATAACAGACTTGTCTTATTTTCACGTTGATTATGTAAAAAAGAAGCTGAAAACAGGAAAAATGACAGAAGAAGTCAGGCTTGCAAAGGCATTCTGCCACGCGAACAAATGTTACGGAGCAGAGGGTTATATCAACGGATTTTCAGGATATGCATTAGAACTTTTAATTAACCATTACAAAAGCTTTTTGAATTTTGCAAGGGGGATGACAAAGATAAAAGACAAGGAAATAATTGACAACGAGAAACTTTACAAGAATAAAAGCGAAATTATGATGAATATGAACAGCGCGAAAATGGTTTCTCCAATAATTGTGATAGACCCGACTTACAAAGAAAGAAATGCACTTGCTGCACTTTCAGAGGAAACTTTCAGGCAGTTCAAGGAAGTATGCAGGAAATTTTTGAAAAATCCTTCTGAAAAAGCGTTTGAAGAACAGGAGATTAATCTTGAAAAGATAAAAGAGAATGCAAGAAAAACAAAGTCGGAATTTATTTCATTGATAGCAGAGACAGACAAGCAGGAAGGAGATGTCGCTGGAAGCAAGCTCATAAAATTTTACAGACATTTAAGCGAAGAAATAGGGAAATATTACAAAATTAGCAATAAAGGATTTGATTACAATGACAAAAAACAGGCAAATTATTTCTTTGTTTTAAAGAAAAAGGATTTTATCCTCTTGAACGGGCCTGATAAAAAAGACAAGAAGAATTCTGCTTTGTTCAGAAAGAAGCACAAAAATGCTTTTGTCAAAGGAAACAGAATATTTGCAAAAGAAAAACTAGACAAGAGCATTCGTGAATTTATCAATGACTGGAAATTCAAAAATTCTGAAAAGATGAAAGAAATGCACATAGTTGGATTAAAAATTGATTAGATTTATTTCTCACCAATTGCCTTGTCAAACAAAGTTGCAAAAGATTCTGCGAAGAAATCTGAATTAAGCCAAACAGCAATATCTTCAGCATCATTTCCTTCTTTTACAATATAGAAAAGAACTTCTGTCCTGTCAATTATGAAAAACTTTGCATCAATATCAATTCTTTTTGCTTTGATTCCAAACTTAACTTCAATTTCTTTTATAAGCTTCTCATCTCCTGAAAGAGCTATCTTTGTTTTTATGCTTGCTTTTTTTAATGCTGAAATTGTCTGGAAGAAAAGCTTTGCTTTTGATTTTAATTCCTGTGCATTTGTGCAGATTATAACTTCTTTCTTTGCATTATTGATTATTTCCTTGAGAAAGTTGGAAATGTTGGATTTTCCCTTTAATGAAGAAGATATTTCCTCTTTCTTTACAGGGCTTATGCCTGTTTTGTATAATGCTTCAAGCTGGCTGAATTCATCTGTTTCTCTTAATCTCGCCAAAAGATTAACTTTCTCTTCTGCGTTTTTTCTTATGTCTCCCTTTATTCTTTCAAGAATTATTTGAGGCTTTACACCAAGATATTTTACTGGTTTTCCCATCCTGATTATTGCAAATCCTTTTTTTTCCAACCCTTCAAGAACATCATAAGTTCTACTTCTTGGAACTCTTGAAATTGCTGCAACTTCTCCAACAGAAGCAACCCCCTTGCTTAAAAGAGCAAGCCAGACTTTTGTTTCATACACATTAAGATTAAAGTGGTCCTTAACCCTGTTTGTCAATTCCTGAGCTAATATCATTAAATAAAGCCCCCCAATTTGTTCAATATCTTATTAGACAATGTTTCTGCTGGTTTGCCATGCATAGCTATTAATTCATAGAGAATTCCTTCTAATTGCTGTCCTTCCAAAGAACCAACACTATATCTTTCTTGAGACAGATTGCTGACTAATGATTTGTATTCTTCAAGATTTCTTGACTGCTGAGTTTCCATAAAAGACGCATAGGAAACACGATTTATAAATCTTATTATTGTTACCTTTTATTAGTAGCAATTTTATAATAAAATCTGAGAAAGGATAAGCCCCAAGAAAATTCCTGCACTTATGAAAGGCATTGCTGGATAGAATTTCTTTTTTTCAGAGAATACAAACAGCAGAGTTAAGCCAAGAGTTGCTCCTGCTATCACAAAGACAGCAGGCAAAAATCCCCCGTGGAATGCAAAATTCGGCAATAAGTGGAAAGGCAGGCTTATTGAACCTGTTTTCAAAACTACTCCTGATGAAATTATAGGGAACACAATATCTCCTCCGCCGAGAATTGCCATATTGACTTTTATTTTTTTCTTTATTTTTGATTTTTTCAGTTTCTTCAGATTCATTCTCATCTCTTTTGAAATATAAGGGACAAAAAATCCAGAGAATACTTTTAATTTATTTATCTGATATTTTGCCATCTTCTGCATTATCCCAGAGTGCCAGACAGCCCACATATCATATATTGAAATCAGGATTAAAAGAACAATAATAAACCAGAGATTCAGTATTGGAACAAAAACTGTTGCAATTCCTGGATAAATTAAAAGTTCTGTCAGATTGTGAACAAGAAAATTCTGCCTGAATATTTTTATGAATCCCAAAACTAAAGCAACGATTACTGCAGGGATTATAAAGAACAGGGAGTTGGCAAAAATTGCGAGAGGAGATTTAAGCAAGATTGCATTTATTGTTATGAATAATGCAATTGAGACAACGCTGAAAAACCAGATTCTAAGAACAACATTAATCTTGAATTTTGTCAGAAGAAAGAGGATGACAATTGCAATTATAAAAGAAATTAAAAGGGAGCCAAAATACATGCTGAAATCAGATTCTTGCGTTATTTGAGGAGGTTGAATCCAGGACAGGCTTGGATTTTCAGCAATCTGCGTTGTCCCGTTGACTATTGTTTTTATTTCAAAGGGATTTGCATTTAAAACATACAGCCCGATAAACTGCGTAATAACAAACATCGACAGCAGAATTATTGTTATCTTTACGTTGTGTTTCACCTGCTACGACACCTCCGGTTTCGTTCGCTTGACTTTCCCACTAAAATACTGCTCATGGCTGATCGCCTCTCTTCATTATAGAGAATAATTAAAAGAAGTTTTTAAATCTTGATAAAGCTTAAATAAGAGAATTGATTTAATCTGGAATGATGGATGAAGAGGGAAGAAGAATGATGTTTGTGCTGTCTGAACAATGCGATTCTGAATTGGAAAAACTAATGAGAGAAAAAGAGAGAGTTGGTGAAATTGTTGATGAAGATGTGAATATATTTTTTTCTAAATACAGAGGGATAGTAGAGGAAAAAATAATTGAAGAGATAAAACAGGAATATAGAAGCAAGCTTATCGGGAAAAAAAGAGAAGCATTTAACCAAGCAATCAGGAAATTAGAATTAGTCAAAGGGGAATGTGATAGTTATTCATCTTAATCTTAATTATATTTTCCTTTTCTTTCATACCCTTTATGAGTTTCCTCAACTTCCAAAATAATCTGGAGAACTTTTAATTCTCCTCCTGAAACAATTGTATAAAACCCTCTTGAACCTCTTGTTAAATCCATCATAAACAGGTTAGTTATTTCATATTTCTTTTCGTAATACTCGTAGATTGGGAGTTTCTTTGATATTGGGGCTCCTGTTCTTTTTTCTTTTAAGAATTGGATTGCTTTTAATATAAGAGAATAAAGTTTTTCATTTGTCTTATTTCCATTCTGCAATTCTGCTTCAATTTCTATTTTTGATTTAAATAACTCAGGGGATAGTTGAACAATAAATTCTTTGTTTATCAAACACTAACTGCCCCCCGGATTAATTCGTTCAATTTTTTACTGTTGGGAAAAATCCAGATGATTCTATTATCTTCAAAGATTATTTTATTTGACTTTTCCAGATAGTTTAAGATTAACTTGAAAGTTTGATATTGCATTTTTTTTGGTAATGCTCTCCATAATTCCATTCTTGTTGGATAATTTTTTAATTGTTGAATTATCTTCTCCACCATTAGAACTGAATCTAATTGGGGATAGTGCAATATATTTTCCATTATATAAGTGTATATAACTACATTTTTAAAGTTTTCGGAGAAAAAGGATTATAGAATTATCTTAATCTTAATGTCTCAAGAGTTCTTGGAACATTTGTTTCAACTCTGTTCAGCTTGTAGAGAGCAGAAGCCAAATCCAAGCATTTTGAAACTTCACCGTGATTGATGATTATTCTTTTTGATTTGGGATTTAAATTGTTAAAGAAAGACAAAAGCTCGTTTCTTCCTGCGTGAGCACTGAATCCTGTTATTGTTTCAACCTGCATTTCAATTTTTGTGACTTCTTCTTTTCCTTCAATCTGCATTCTTGTTTCTGTTGCTCCGTCCTGAACCTGCCTTCCCAAAGAGCCAACCCCCTGATAACAAACAAAGCATATCATATTATTTTTGTTTCCTGCAAATTCCCTGAAATATTCAACAGAAGCTCCTCCAACCAGCATACCTGATGTTGCCAAAACAATGCAAGGGCCCCCTTCAATCACAATTTTTCTTTCTTGGGGAGAACCAACACGTGAAAAAAATTCTGACATAAACGGATTATTATCCTGAAATACATCTGTCCTTACTTTGTTGCTAAGAAAATCAGGATAAGCAGTGTGAATAGCATTAATATCCCAAATCATTCCATCAATATAAACAGGAACTTTTTTTATTCTCCCTGAATGCATAGCATCTTCCAATATAAGCATTGTTTCCTGTGCTCTTCCCAATCCCAATTCTGGAATAAGAACTTTCCCGCCTCTTTCAATTGTTTTATTTACTAAATCAATAAATTTGTCTTCTGTTTCTTTTCTTGGAGGGAAAGAATCATCCTTTGAACCATAAGTTGATTCTGTAATAACTGTTTCTACTCTTGGAAAAGAAGCAATTGCAGGTTCTAAAAGCCTTGAATGTGCATATTTGAAATCCCCTGTATAAACTAAATTATGCAATCCATTTCCAATATTAAGATGACAGATTGCCCCCCCCAATACGTGTCCTGAATTATATAATGTTAATCTTACATCAGGAGTGATGTCTGTAACCTCATTGTAATTCAAGCATATGCTGTGCTTTACCATCTCTTTAATATCTGTAGAATCAAACAGGGGTTTTGCTGCCTGCTTGTATGCAACACCAATAAAATCCAAAGCTAACAATGCTGCAATATCTCTTGATGGAGCAGTCATATAAACTGGGCCGCGATATCCCATTTTGTATAAATAAGGAAGCAAGCCCACGTGGTCCAGGTGAGCGTGAGAAATAATTATTGCATCCAATTGCGCCAAATTAAATTCAGGGATATCAAGATAAGGAAATTTATCTGCTCCCTGCGATGCGACATCCAGTCCGCAGTCAAGGAGAATTTTTGAATTTGGAGTCTGCAAAAGAATACAGCTTCTTCCAACCTGCCTTCCTCCCCCAAGAAATGTCAGCCTAACCCATTCATCAACTTTTTCGGGATTCCATTCCTTGTAAATTTTCTGCCCTATTGAATTTAAGAATTTTCTTCTGTAATTATTATTTGCATAAAGAACTTCCCTTATATTATCTGTAATATTGCTCTTGATTGTAGGAGAACGCTGAACTTGTGCTGCCCAAAAAGTTGTATTTCTTATTTCGTCCAATATGCTTCCCTGCTTTCCTATAACCATTCCGGGTTTTTTTGCTTCAACTATAACAACGCTTCTTTGAACATCAAAAATAATGTTTGTAATCTCTGCTTCTGCAGGAACTATCTTTTTTATTTCTGATTCTGCTTTTTCTTGAGGCATAAGAATTTTCTGGTCTGCACGAAGTTCTATTCTCTTTTTTATTTGTGAGACAATTTCTTTTATTGTTGATTCTCCTTCTCTGAAAAACTTGGCATTGTCGGTATAAACTACAATATTTGCCCCTTCAAAACTTGCTTCAGTCACATTCCCGTGCAACTGTTCGGTTATATTTTTTAAGATATCCATTTTAAAAGTATAAAATTATAAATTAAATTTGAAGATTATTCATCTTTGTAATTTGACTGAATTTCCTGTGATACCACCTTTTTTATTCCACCTTTAGTTATAGTGAAAATATCAATGCCATTTCCTGAACCCATATCTCTTGATGTAGATGATTTCAGCGCTTCCTTTGCCAATTCAATCCCTTGTTCTATTGACAAATCTTTTTTCCAGGAACGTTCAAGATAACCAAGTGCATAAGGCATTCCTGAACCAACACTTGCAGTATAATCCTCAACCTCTTCGACAAAACCGCCCAGAACATCGTATAAATAAAATGATTTGTCTTCATTTAATCCTGCAAGAATGAATGCACTTCCTTCAACGTGAATATTTGAAAGCAAACCTGCTGCCTGCCTTACAGAAGGCTTTGTTTTTGATTTTAATTCTTTTAATTTCATTTCTGCTGTAAGAAGTTTTGCAACTTTTTGAATTTCAGTGGCTGAACCACACCCAGATAAAACAAGATAATCATTAAGAGGATAAACTTTCATTGTGTTTTTATTGTAAATTAAAGTCCCCACTGAACCGCGCCTGTCTCCAGCCATTACAACTCCGTCTTTACAAACAATACCCAGTATTGTTGTTCCAGTTTTCAGTATTGAATTTTTTAATTCAGCGTCCATTTTAATATTCGTATTTATCACAGAATAATTTTGTTATAGTTTAGGAGTAAACAGGGTTTATAAATTTTACTCACAAGGTTTTCTTGAATTTTTTTATAAGTATGTATCTGTAAAGATTTATTCCAAGCATAAAAAGGGAAAATGCTATAATTTCTGAAAATACTGCTGCAGATTCAAGGAATCGGTAATGAGCAATGAAATATTTTGATATAAAATACAACGAAGGATAGTAAAATGCATATGTTAAAAATACAGATGCTGGGACAAAATATTTCATATCATTAAAGAAACTCTTTCCAGAATATTTCTCTTTTCTTGATTTGTCATAAATTCTCGCCAGAAGCCAGCATAATGTTCCGCTTACTAATGCTCCTGCTACAACAAGATGAGGAATTATTGAACGATTAAAATGAAAAAGCCAAGATAGAAAAACAACAAGCTGTATACCAATTAATGAACCAAGCTCCCCAAAAAGCAGTTCTTTGTTGAAATTAAATGCCTCTCTTGAGATTTTCATATTATATAACAAAAAAGAAAGATGATATTTAAATTTTCAGATTACCCTTCAACTCTCGTTATCCCGTTTTCTTTCCTGAATTTGATTATGTTTGAAACAAAACCTTCCATTTTCTGTTCGTGGCTGACAATTATAAGCTGTTTCACATTCAGCTGCTGGAGAACATCCCGCATTTTGTCAAGCTGCTGTTCGCTGAATCCGTCTGTCGGCTCGTCAAGAATAACCAAATCCCTTGTTTTTATTTTGCTTAGCAAAGAATTAATCACTTGATTGAGTGCAAGGCGGTAGGCAAGAGCAATTGCTGTTCTTTCCCCCCCTGAAAGATGAGCGTAATCAATTTCATAATCGCTTTGTTCAATTATTGGGGTAAAATCATCGGACAATCTCACATTAAAGCTGTCTGAAACAAGAATGCAGAACCACTCTGCAAAAAGTTTTGAAAATTCTGTTTTAAGCTTTATCATAACATTTTTTTCTATAAAGGAAATCAAAGTAATAAACTGCTTTGAGAGCCAGTTCTCAAGCTCGGTGATATAATTCAGCTGAAGTTTTATTTTTTCTGTCTTTTCTATTTCTTTTCTAAGCTCTTCTATCTGGCGGGAGAAAACTTCTATTTCTTTTTTCAGCTCTGCAACTTTTATATCTGTAAGCCTTTCCTGCTTCAAGGCGTCATCAAGCTCTTTCTGCTTTATGTCCAGCATATTTACAAATCTTGTAAGATTCAAAATTGAATTTGTCATCAAATCCAGATGCTGTTTAAGCAATTCTATGTCTTTTTCAAGAAGAGCATTTGATTTTTTTATTTCTTCAATCTGATTCTGCTTCTCGTTGATATCCTGAAGCTTCATTCTCAAAATTTTTAAGTCAGTCAGGTGCCTTTCTGATGAGGAAATTTCAGCTTCAATCTTTTTTATGCTTGCTGCCAAATCTGCCTTCTGCATTTCCAAAACATCAAGCTGTTTTCTTCCTTCAACATCGTCGGTATGAATTTTGTTCAGGACATTTGCCTTATAGACAGAATCTACATTCTGCAGGCAGGTTGGGCATATGTCAAGATTTGAAATCTTTTTCTCAAGCTTTTTACTCTCTTCCTCTTTCAGCAGAAGGGAATTTATTTTTGATGCAATTTCAAAATTAGTCTGGCTTAATTTTTCTTTTTCCATTTTGTCTGCTGAAATTTTCAGTTCCAGCTGTTTTATTTCTGATTCGTCAAATTTTATGCTCTGCAGTTCTGCAATCTGCTTTGTAATCAGTTCAATTGACTTGACATTTGAAAAAGTAGTTTCATTCTTGTTCATAATCATAATCTTTGTCTTTTCAATTTCCTGCATAAATTTGTTTCTCTCTTCAATTCTCTTTGCAATATCCTCTTTTTCCTCCTGAATCCTTTTTCTTATTTCGGTTTTTTCAAATAATTCCTTTTCAATAGAGAGGACATTAAGCTGTTTTTCATCAAGCTCGTTTTCTTTTCCAATTATGTTCAGCTTGTTCTGTTCAAGATTTAAAGTCATTCCTTCCTTCAGCCTTTTTTCCTCCCGAAGTTTTGTAGCAAGAATAGAAACATTCTCAAGAATTTTTTTGTATTTGTCTATTCCGAAAACGTGCCTTAAAGTATTGATTCTTGTCTCTGCGTCTTCAAGAATTATCTGCTTCATCTCTTCCTGCGGAGTATAAACTGTGAATGTGTAAAGAATATTCTGCTTTTTTGCAAATTCTGTTGGATATTTCAGAATCTCAAGAATTTTTCCCTTCAATTCTGTAACAGAGATTTCTCTTCTCTCTCCTTCTATGATAATCGAGCAGGATTCCTGAGAAATTGTCTTTCCTTTCTTGAGAGTTCTTTCTATTATTATTTCCTGATTATCAACTTCAAAAACTATTTTCACTCCGCCTTCTGATTTTCCATTTCTAAGAAGAGCAGCGCCTCTCTGCCCAGGCTGAAGCCCGAACAATGCAAATTCTATTGCTAATAAGACAGAAGTTTTCCCAGAGCCTATATCTCCAGAAAGCAATGTTGAACCTTCTGGCAGATTTATTTCCTGATGCTCGTAGCTTCTTATGTTGTCAAGAATTATCTTTTTAATTCTCATTTAAAATTTCAAGATTTTTCTTGATTCCTCCATTAATCTGTTTGTGAAACTTTCCAGCTTTTCCCCTTCCTGCTTGTCAATTGAAAGAGAATTCATCAGCTGGGGGATAAATTTATTGAAATCAACAGGATTCTGCTGGGAAAAAACGCTGATTGTCTCATCTTCAATATTGTCTATGTTCTTCACTTCAATTTCCATTTCAACTTCTTTTGTTTTGAGTTCGTGCGTGTTTTTCAGGAGGAAATATGCATTTTTTCTCTTTGCTGTTTCTTCTATCTGTGCAAATTTTATGTCGGAGTTGCTTCCTGTTTCCAGCTCACCCTTTATTCTAAGAAGAATAATCTTATTTTCAACGTCTCTTTTTTCTATTTCTGAAATTATATGCTCTGTCGCGCTCAAGGCATTTTTTATTTCAACATCAATCACAGCAACATCTTTTATTTTCAGTTCTATCTTTTCAAGAGAATTTTCTTTTTCTGTATCAACAATGTAAAAACTTCCGTTCTGCAAGTCTTCAAGCTCCTGAAAATTATTTGGGAAAATCGGGCCAGGATAAACAAAATTCTGATACTGAAAATCTATGTGCAGATGTCCGAGGGCATAATAATTAGCAGGTGGAAGAATGTCGCATTCTATTGCATCTATTGGAAATGTTCCTTTTGCCTTGTCAATTGTCGTGTGAAGCATAAGTATCTTGAACAGCCCAGGAGAATCATTGAGCTTTATTTTTCTCAAATCTGCAACTTCAAGTCCAGATTTTTTTCCTGGATATCCGTAGATTGCAGCACCCTGATAAATTGTGGGATTAAGTATAATCTTTCCGTTGATTTCTTCAATGTTCATCACATTTTTGCAGAATCCTGCTTTTTCAAGCACATCAAGAAAAGTTTTCCCTGAAATTGAATAATCGTGACTGCCTGCAATTATGAAGCACGGGAGCTTTGCCTCTTTTAATCTTTTGAATTCTGAAAATGTTTCCTTCAATATTTCAATCGGCGGATATGCAGAATCAAACAAATCTCCTGCAATAAGAATAAAGTCCAGTTTCTTGTCTATGCAGGCATCAATTGCTTTTCTGAATGATTGAAAATTCAAATCCTGCATTTGCTGCTGCTTCCAGCCTCCCAAATGGACATCTGAAATGTGGGCAAATCGCATTTTTTATATAGTTATCCTCAAAAAAGTTTATAATCTTGAAATAATATCGTAATATATAAAATTGATTGTGATAAAAGGAATGAAATTTACAATACTCTTTGGGGGAAAAGCAGGGCAGGGTTCAAATGTGCTGTCAACTATTCTTGGAAGTGCACTGATAAAAAAAGGATATTATGTCTTTGTCTCAAGAGATTATCAGTCAATTATAAGGGGCGGGCATAATTTTAATGTCCTGACTTTTTCAGATGCTCCTATTTACAGCAATAATTCCGAGATAGATTTGATTATTTCGCTTGATGAAAGCACAATCAGTCTTCATAAAAAAGAATTGAAGAAGGGGGGAAATATTATTTCGGGGGAAGGAAAAGGGAATATGTATTTTGCAGGCAGATTGTTCAAAATGCTGTGCCTTGATTTCAAGGTTCTTGAAGAAGAATTTAAAGAACTCGGAAAAAATTTTGCAGAGAATATGAAAGAAGCAAAAGAGGGATATGATGAAGAAAAGAAAACTGCGTGCAAAATTGTTTCCAACAAAAGTAAATTAACTTTTTCAAATGGGAATCGGGGAATTTCAAAAGGGGCAATAAAATCCGGATTGGATGTTTATTTTGCATATCCTATGACTCCTGCAACAAATGTTATCAGCGAATTGGCTGAAAAACAGATTGAAAATAATCTTATTGTTCTTGAATTGGAAAGCGAGATTGCTGTGATTAATGCAGCAATCGGAAGCGCAATAACAGGAGCAAAGACAATGATTGGAACATCTGGCGGAGGATTTGACTTGATGACAGAATCTTTGAGCTTGACAGGAGTTGCAGAAGTTCCTCTTGTAATTTATCTTGCTTCACGCCCAGGCCCATCAACAGGAGTTGCAACATATACGGGGCAGGGCGATTTGGATTTAGCGAGGCATTCTGGGCACGGAGAATTTCCGCGAATGGTTTTGGCTCCGGGCAATCCTGAAGAAGCAGAAGAATTGACAAGCCAAGCATTTTATTTTACGCAGAAGTTCGGAATTCCTGCAATTATTCTTTCAGACAAGCATCTTGCAGAAAGTTTTTACACTTCAGACAAAACCCCAGTTATTATTTCTTCAAAAAAATCTACTTTGTTAAAAAGATACAACAGCTATGAAACAGATGAATTCGGATGCGCAACAGAAAATGCAGAAAGAATAAAAAGAAATGTGGAAGAAAGACTGAAGAAAGGAAGAGAGATTGAAAAAGAAGCAGAAAAGTTCAAGCAGTTCAATATTTACGGAAATAAAAATTCAAAAAATGTTGTTGTCTCTTTCGGAAGCACTAAAGGAGCTATTCTTGATGCAATAAAAGATTTGGATGTCAAATTCATCCAGATTTTGCATATTGAACCTTTCCCAAGCAAAGTTAAAAAAGAAATTGAAGGAAAAAATATCGTTCTTGTTGAAAACAGCGCGACAGGGCAGTTGGGGAAAGTCATTGCTGAAAAAACAGGGATTATAATTCCAGAAAACAGCAGGATTTTGAGATATGACGGGCGTCCGTTCCTGCACGACGAATTAAATAAAGAGATTAGAGGAAAATTAAAATGACTGAAAATCTTAACACTCCGATAATTCCCACTTGGTGTCCTGGATGCTGGAACTTCCAAATACTTGCGGGGGTGAAAAATGTTATTAATGAAGAAATTAAGAAAGGAAAGAAAAAAGATGATTTTGCAATTGTTTCTGGAATTGGATGCCACGCGAAGATATTTGATTATGTAAACTTAAAGGGAATTAATACTCTGCACGGAAGAGTTTTGCCTACTTGCTTGGGAATGAAAGTAGGAAACCCCAATCTGAATTTGATTGCTTTTTCTGGAGACGGAGACTGCTATGCAGAAGGGATGGAGCATTTGATTTACGCTGCGAGATATAATGCAGATTTCAAATATTTTGTCCATAACAATCAGGTTTTTGCATTAACAGTCGGGCAGTCAACACCAACAACAGAAATTGGATACAAGGACAAGACAAATCCACTTGGAGTAAAATTACATCCCATAAATTCAATAAAATTAATGCTTACTGCAGGAGCAAGTTTTGTTGCGAGAGTTTATGCAGAAAAAGAGCAGATAGAATATGTCTTGAAAGAGGCAATGAAGCACAAAGGGTTTGCATTCATAGAAGTTTTGCAGCCGTGCATTATTTTTCACGACGACACAGGCTACGGAGAAAAAACTTACTCGCTTGAAAAAACAGGACACGATAAGACAAATTTTGAGAGTGCAATGAAGAAAGCAGATGAGTTTGATTACAACGGGGTAAAGAAAGACACAAAAATACCGCTTGGAATTTTTTATCAAAAAGAAAGAACAATATTTGAAGAACTTTATCCACAGCTTTCAGAGTTAAGAAAAAAGAAGATTGGATGGGGAGATATTAAGAGATAATTAATAAAAAACCCAACACGTGTGTTAAACCAACTAAATAAAAAAGAGGGGATAAAAATTTCTAATGGGGATAGTTTTATTCCAGTTCCCAAATGCACAATCGTTCGAAAAACAATTTCTCGCATCCGATTTCTTTGGCTTTATAATCTAATTTCTTGAAATCAACATCTTCTGCGAGAGAAGAAGTTATGAGGAATATTTTTCCGCTTATTGTCAGATAATTTTTTGCCTGCTTCAGAAACTTAAGGATTATTTCATTGCCCTTTTTTCCGCCTGTTGTCGCTGTTCTTGAACTCTTTGGCTCGCGGGAATCTTCTGGAAGATAAGGGGGATTAAAAATAATAACATCAAACTTGCGCGAGATATTTTCAAATAAATCAGAATAAATGCAGTTAAATCCAAGCATCTTGCAGTGGCTGACTGATTTATTGTCTATATCAGAAGAGAAAATATTTTCTTTTTTTATTCCAAGATTCTTTGCTGTTTCAAGATGAATTCCGCTTCCTGCCCCTATCTCCAAGAATTTTAAATTTGGATTTTTTTCCAGCAAATCTGGGATTTGCTCTTTTAAAATTCTTGACATCAGATAAGAGTCCTCTGCTGGCTGGTAAATTGTCATATAGAAATTAGATTATGTGAATTTTAAAAGCTATTGAATAAAATCTTGAAAGCGAGATTTTGTGTGTTGCTGATTTGTGAAAAAGAGGCGATAATAATTCAAGATATAGTTAATGTATAGAACTTAAGGTAATCTTCAACTTGTGATGGTTTAGTTTTGCAGAACCTTATTCCTTTAACAATTTATATCGGAAATTTAATTGTGTCTGGAAGCCGATTAAATTTCAATTAATAGGTGTTATTAGCCAAACATACTGCTGAAAAAATTTATTAAATCCTGCTTGAAAATAAAGATAGTAAGCAAAAGCCCGAATAAAAAAATCAGAACTCCCATTAAAATATAAATCATTGCCTTGTCTTTATTGCTGTTTCCATATTCTGAAACTTTTTGAATAATCTGAACAGGCTGATATTGCTGCTGGGGAATGTATTGCTGGGGGATTTGCATTGGCTGCTGGTTAATCTGCGGGGTTGCAGGAATTTGTTTGATAGGAGAAGAAACAATTGGATTAAGTTGCTTGACAAGAGCAGAAACAACAGGAGCAGGCTGTTTAATTAACAGCTGCGGTTGCGGCTGAATATTCACCCCGTTCATTGCTCTCGCAGCTTCTTCAATTTCTTCTCGCTGATATCCTGAATTGAGCATTGTTATCATTGCTTTTTTCAATGGCTCTCCTCTTTCAAGAGCAGATTTCAATCCTCCGAGAATTTCCTCGTTAATCATGCGACGACACCTCCGGTTTCTTCCGCTCGAATTTCCCGCTAAATTTGTGCTCAGGGCTGTTCATTAAATAATAAAGAATCAGTTATTTATAAAATTTTTATAATTTCAGCTTCTGTCCATTCCCCATAAGATGACAATCCTTTCCTGATTTGTATCCAAGCTCTTTTGCTAAATCAACCATAGGCATCATTTGTTCTGTTGTTCCGTGAGCAGGAATAATATGTTCTGGATGAATCATATTAATCAAGTCTCTCAAATCTTCTCTTCCTGGATGCCCTGAAACATGGATATTGTCAAAAATTCTAACTCCGAATTTTTTTAATCTTTTATCCAATTGCAGTTTGTTTTCAATATTAATTGGAGAAGGAATTGTCTTTGATGAGAATACAACATTGTCATTCTGCCTGAACTTGAAAGGAAGAGAACCTCTTGAAAGACGGTCCATGATGCTTCCTGGCTCTCCTTGATGCCCTGTGCAGACAATCAATGCATTTTTTCTGTTCTTCTCAACTTTCTTAAGCACAGAATCAACCTGCCTCTTGTAGCTTGTCAAAAAAATATCTTTCTTAAACGGGCACATTCCTATGTCAATTGCAGATGAAACATATTTTTTCATGCTTCTTCCAAGGAAATAAATATCCCTGTCCAATTTTTTTCCGTAATCAACAATGCTTTTCAGTCTTGCAATATGAGAAGAGAAAGTTGTGACAAAGATTGCAGAGTTTTCATTTTTGATTGTAAGCAGAACTTCTTCCACAAGGGCTCGTGCAATTTTTTCGCTTGGCGTTTTTCTTTCAACCCCAGAATAAAGAGAATCAACAATCAAAGCTTTTATTCCTTCTTTTGCAATTTTTTTCAGCAAGTCATAATTTGGAGGCAGTCCAAGAATTGGGTTGTCATCGAGCTTGAAATCATTTGCATAAAGAACTATTCCTTCTGGAGTGTGAAGTGCAATCATTGATGTCTGCAAAGTTGAGTGGGTGATGTTTACAAAATCAACTTTATAATTTGAACTTTTTCCTTTCACAAAGAATGATGAATTTGGATTTACTGATTTAATCTGATTTGGAATTCTGGAATTGTCATCTTCCATTATTTTTTTCAAGACAGTTGTTGTAAATGGGGTTCCTATTATTGGAGCATCATATCTGTATGCAATGTAAGGAACTGCTCCGATGTGGTCAAGGTGAGCGTGTCCCAAGAAAATCGCGCGCACTTTATTTCTCAATCCAAGCTTGTCAAGAATCAAGTCATCAGGCAGTGCTCCTATGCTTCTTAATTTCTTTTCAGAATGGTCTTTCTGCTCTGTTTCCTGCTCCTGCAATCCAACAATTGCTGGAAGGAATACCCCCAAGTCAAAAATAAAAACATCTTCTCCTGTTTTTACAACAGTCATATTTTTTCCCACTTCATTAAATCCGCCAACAGTAAAAATCTCCATATGCTAAGACACCTCCGGTTTCTTGGCACTCATCTTCCCACTAAAATACTGCTCAAGGCTGATTATCATCTTTTTTATGATGTATCTTGGAAAGAATAGTTTAAAAATTCTTTTAGGCTTGAGTATTTATGAAATCTCTCAAGCCTTCACTTCGGGAAAAGAAAAGATATCTTCTGATAGAAGGGGCAGAATTAAAGAAAAATGTTGAAAAAGCAATCTCTGAATTTATAGGAGCTTTGGGAATGTCAAAGACAGGACTTGAATGGATTAAATCAGAAAAAAATTCTGCAATTATTTCAATAAACCGAAATATAGTTGATGCTGTAAGAGCTTCACTTGTCATATTCCCGCAAAAAATTGAAGTCAAGATGGTTTCTGGAACATTGAAAAGCCTGAAGGAAAAAATTTAGACTTATTATACGCAATATTTTTAAATAATCCAGTCAGAGAAGTTTAATGGCTTATGGTAATTATGAAGAAAGTTTGTCTTCTTATCTTAATGAAATTGGGAAAATAGAAATTTTATCCAGAGGGGAGGAGGAAGAATTATGCATGAGAATGGAAAAGGGGGATGAAAAAGCAAGGGAAAAATTAATTGAAAGCAGCCTTAGATTTGTTGTAACAGTAGCCAAAAAATACTGCAAGTGCGGGGTTCCTTTTATGGATTTGATAAGTGAAGGAAATATTGGATTGATTAAAGCAACAGAAAAATATAATTATAAGAGGGGGAATAGGTTTCTCACTTATGCAAACCACTGGATAAAACAGTCAATAAGAAGGGCTTTGGGCTCTTCAAAAGCAATAAGAATCCCTCCTAATTTAAGCACAAAATTAGTTCAGGCAGAAAGATTAGCTTTAGAAGGGCTTTCAACAGAAGAAATCTCAAAGGAAATTAATATTCCAGCAAAGAGCATAGAATATGCAAGGTTTATGTCAGAAGTTACCTCGCTTGACTGCCCTGTATTTGAAGATGAAGAAGAAAAGACAATCAAGGATAGCATCTCTTATGTAGAAGATAATAATTCCAAGATTGAGAGGGATGTTCTTGATTCAATTATATCAGAAAGATTAGACAAAAAGAATGCAGATATAATAAGATTAAGATTTGGGTTTGGAGGCATAGCTTACACATTAGAAGAAGTAGGAATGAAATACAATCTTTCAAAAGAAAGGATAAGGCAGATTGAGAAAAAAGCCCTTATAAAATTAAGAATTCACTGCAAAGAGCTCGCAAATTAAGAAGGAAAAAATTTATAAATAACTGCTTCTTGAATTTTTTGAAGAGAAAAGAAAAACAAGTTTAAATTATAAACTTCTAAAGTAAAAGATGGACATACCATTAGACATACAGCATCAAGCAATGGGTTATGACAGAACTGCAACAATGTTCTCCCCGCAAGGGCATTTGCTTCAGGTGGAATACGCTGAAAAGACAGTCAGACTTGGAAGTTCAAGCGTTGGAATGGTTTGTTCTGACGGGGTTTTTATAATTGCAGACTTAAGAGTTGAAGACAAGCTTATAATCCCCCAGTCAGCAAACAAAATCTATGAAATTGATTCTCATATAATTGCAAGCGTTGCAGGGATTGTATCTGACGCAAGAGTTTTGATTGAAAGGGCGCAGGTTTTAGCCCAGCAGAACAGAGTAACTTATGATTCTCCAATTGAACCAGAATTAATAATCAAAGACATCTCAAATGTGAAACAGCAGGCAACTCAATACGGGGGAGCACGTCCGTTCGGAGTTTCTTTAATGATTGCAGGAATAAACAACAAGAAACCAGAGCTTTACACAAGCGATGTAACTGGAAACTACCTTGCTTACCACGCAAACGCCATTGGAGAAAATGATGAAAAGATAAAAGAAGCTTTAAGGGAAAAATACAAGCCTGATTTAACAATAAAAAAAGGAATTAAACTCGTATTTGACATATTGAAAGAACTGGAAGAAAAGAAATTCAATTTAAGCAGATTTGAAGTATGCTATATTGAAAACGACAAGGAAGTTAAAAGATTATATGGAAATGAATTGCAGGAGTTTGTAAAATGACGAGAACTACTGCCCGAATAAAACAAAAAGGCGAGCCGTTTGAGATTTTTGTTGATTTGGATGATGCTCTGAAATTTAAAAAAGGGCTTTCTGAATGGATTGAATCAGAAGACGGAAGAGTTTATTCTGACATCAAGAAAGGAAATGTTGCCTCTTCAAAAGATTTGGAAGATGCTTTTGGAACATCAGATGTTGATGAGATTGTAAAAAAAATTGTCAAAAACGGGGAAGTTTTAGTCACTCAAGATTACAGGGATGAAGAAAGAGATAAAAAAGTAAAGCAGGTTGTTGACTTTCTTTCAAGAAACACAATCAATCCGCAGACAGGAAATCCCCATACTCCTGAAAGAATAACAAGGGCGCTTGAAGAAGCTCATGTTAACATAAAAAACACTCCGATAGACAGCCAAATTAAAGAGATTATGGAGCAGATAAGCAAAGTTATCCCAATAAGAACAGAGGTAAAAAAGATTAAAATCACAATTCCTGCGATTTACACAGGAAAGGTTTATAATACCATAATTCAGTATAAAGAAGAAGAGAATTGGATGAATGACGGAAGTTTAGAAGTTGTCGTCGCTGTTCCAGCGGGAATGGTGATGGATTTCTATGACAAACTAAATTCAGCAACTCACGGAGCTGCGGTTACGCAGGAGATTAAAGAATAAAATGACAGAGACAAAAAATAAGAAATTTTTAGCTCAATCATCTAAGGAGGAATTCAGATGACGGATAGACAAATCGTAATACCCGGAGAAGTTATATTTCAAGGCGAAGATTATCTTCCAGGAGAAGGAACAGAAAAACACGGAGATGAAATCATCGCAATCAGGTTTGGATTAGTTGAAGAAACAAAAAAACTTGTCAAAGTCATACCTTTATCAGGTGTTTATCAGCCAAGAAGAGGAAATGTTGTAATCGGAAAAGTTGAGAACATAACTTTCAACGGATGGGTTATTGACATAGGAACTGCCGACGGAGCTTTCCTTTCACTGATGGAAGTTCCAAGATATGTCAACAAAGATGATTTGAAGGAAGTTATGGATATTGGAGATATGGTTTGCGCAAAAATATACTCAATGAACAAGAGGGGAATTGACTTGACATTAAAGCTAAAAGGGCTTGGAAGATTGGACAAAGGAATCATAATCAACGCAAATCCAAACAAGGTTCCAAGAATAATCGGAAAAGAAGGAAGCATGATATCGCTGATAAAAGACGAGACAAACTGCCAGATAACTGTAGGACAGAACGGGATAATCTGGATTAAAGGAAACAAGATTGAAGACGAATTATTTGCAAAGAAAGCAATTTTATATATTGCTGAAAATTCAATGGCTTCAGGATTAACAGAAGAAATGAAAGGATGGTTTGAAAAGGAAAAGAAAAAATGAAAAATTTAATTAAAAAAATTGCATTAGGAAGCTTGCTTCTTAGCGGCGTAGCTGTTTTTAGCTTGGGATATAATACTTGGCACGAAGCAAGAAAAGATTATTATAGAAAAGAAATCAGCAGAGAAGCAGAAAATGAAATGGAAAAACAAAGCGCTGTTTTATCATTGGCTGGTTTTGGAGCAATGATGCTGGTTCCGATAATTGGTTATTGCACTTCAAGAAATAAAATGACAGAAACAAAAGAACAATGACAACAGCATTCAAACGCCCAGATGGAAGAAAAGTGAATGAACTTAGAAAAATCACTGCTAAAGTCGGAGTTGTTCCAAATGCCGATGGAAGTGCTATGTTCGGATTCGGAGATACAATAGCAATTGCTGCTGTATATGGGCCAAAGAAAATGCACCCCCAGCATTCCCAGAATCCTGAAAAAGGAACATTAAGATGCAATTACAATATGCTTAGCTTTTCAGTTACAGAAAGAATCCGTCCTGGGCCTTCAAGAAGAAGCACAGAAATAAGCAAGATAACAGAATGGGCTCTTCAGCCTGTTGTGATGATTGACGAATTCGCAGGGCAGGTTGTTGATGTTCACATAAATATTCTTCAGGCAAATGCTTCAACAAGATGTGCGGGAATAAACGCTGCTGCAATGGCTTTGGCTCACGCAGGAATACCAATGAAAAGCCTTGTTCAAAGTGTTTCAATTGGAAAATTAGACAAGCAGATTGTTGCTGACTTGATAAAAGCAGAAGAAGACTGGGAAGAAGGAGAAGGGCCTACAGACATTCCAATCACAATGACAGAAGACGGAAAAATAACTCACATTCAATTAGACGGAAAAATCAAACCAAGCCAGCTAAAAGAAGCAGTTGCGCTTGCAAAAGAAGTTTATCCGCAGATTTATGAAGCCCAGAAAAAAGCTTTGAAAGAAGCAGGAGTTAAAAATGAATAAAGCAGAAGAAATTTATAGTGAATTCAAGCAGTCATATGAAACCGAAGATTTTTCAAGAATGCACGAATTAATTGCAAAAAATTCAGGGCTTGCAGAGCACTTGTCCCAAAATGAAATTGAATCAATAATCAACAATATAAGGAGCAGAACTTAAAATGATGACATCAAGATTAACAGCAGAAAGAATAAAAGAATATTTAAGTCAAGGAAAAAGATTTGACAATAGAAAACTTGACGAATTCAGAGAACTGACAATAGAAACTGGAATTTCAAAAAATGCAGAAGGAAGTGCAAGAGTAAAACTTGGGAAGACAGAAGTCATAGCAGGAATAAAACTTGATGTTTCTGCGCCATATCCTGATTCAAAAGACAAGGGAAATTTGATGGTTACTTCAGAATTGCTCCCATTAAGCTCTCCAAGATTTGATGTAGGCCCGCCTCAATTTGAATCAATTGAACTTGCAAGAGTTATTGACAGAGGAATAAGAGAAAGCGGATTCATTGAACTTGATAAATTATGCATAAAAGAAGGGGAAAAAGTCTGGACTGTTTTCATTGATTTATATTCTTTAAACGACGACGGAAATTTATTTGACGCTGCAGGAATTGCTGCAATTGCAGCTTTGAAAACTGCAAAGATTCCAAAATATGATGAAGAAGAAGGAAAAACATTGTTCGGAGAATGGACAAATAACAATGTTCCTTTGTCAAAAGAAGTTCCAATCTCAATAACTGTCCACAAGATAGGAGACAAGCTGATTGTAGACCCTACAAGAGAAGAAGAAGACATCAGCGAGACAAGAGTTACAATATGCAGTGCAGACGGGACAATACACTCAATGCAGAAAGGCGAGAGCAAAGAATTAAGTATTGAAGAGTTCAATCAGATATTAGATTTAGCTGAAAAAACAGAGCGTGAGATAATTAAAAAAATAGAAAAAGCTATAAAATGAAATTAACAACATTTGATGAAGATGAAGAATAAAATGAAAAGTGAATTAGAAACAAAGACGGAAATATGCCCACTCTTATCTAACCAATGTAGACGAAGAGTTATAGTAAGATTAAATGAAGAAAGATGTATGGATGGTTCTTATAAATCATGCCTGACTTACAAAGTTGGTTCTTCGAATAAAGCAATAAGAGAATCGGGTTATGCAGGGGCAGGGAGATTTAAAAAATGATGAAGGATTTTACAAAATATGAAACAGCAAGAATCCTTGGAGCAAGAGCTCTTCAGATTTCAATGAATGCTCCGCTGCTTATCAAAATAGAAAAAGATGATTTGGAAAAAGTTAATTATGATGCTCTTAAAATTGCAGAGATAGAATTGAATTCAGATATTCTTCCTATTTCTGTCCACAAGCCTTTCCCAACAAAGAAGGAAGACAAGTTAAAGAGAGTAAAGTCAAAAGTCATTTCAGAGCAGGGAGTTCAGGATAAGGAAGCAATGGAAGAAACAGACATTGCTGAAGGCGGAGAAATAATGGAGCTTGCAACTCCAGAAGATGAAGCAGAAGAAGATGCAGGTGAAAGCGAATCAGAGTAAATAATTCTTTTTCAATTAACTTTTTATAATACAAAACACTTTCTTATTAATGATTATCAAAGAGGTTGATGCAAAATCCATTCTGGATTCACGAAAGGAAAAAACAATTCTTGTTTCAATAAAAACAAACGCAGGGGAATTTTCTGCTTCTGCCCCAAATGGAAAATCAACAGGGAAATACGAGGCAAAATCATACAATAAAACTCTTGACGGAGATATAAAAACAATAAAACAAATTGGAGAATATCTTTCAGGAGAAAAAATAGAGAAATTCGATGATTTGAGAAGAGTTGAAGATATTGCAGACAAGCAAATAGGAGCAAATTCTGTTTTTGCATTTGAATCTGCGATTCTGAAAGCGCTTGCAAAAGAAAAGAAAAAAGAAATATGGGAAATAATCAACCCGAATGCAAAAAAATTTCCGAGATTAGTCGGCAACTGCATCGGGGGAGGGAAGCATTCTTCTTCTGAACGAAAGCCTGATTTTCAGGAATTTGAACTGATTCCAGATGTAAAAAGCGTTGAAAAAGCACTGGAAATGAATAGGAAAGCAAAAAATCTGGCTAAGGAAATTATTTCAAGAGAAGACAGGAAATTTTCAGGAGAGAAAAATGACGAAGACGCTTGGATGACGAGCTTAAATGACAAAGAAGTTTTGGACATTCTGAAAAAAACAAAACTGCCTTTGGGAATTGATGCTGCTGCTTCTGGTTTTTACAAAAGAAAAAATTACAATTATGAAAATCCAAAAATAAAAAGAAGCAAAGACGAACAATTTGAATATGTCTGCAATCTTATCAGAAATTTTGATATTTATTATATAGAAGACCCGTTTGAAGAAAATGATTTTGAAAGCTTTGCAAAACTTCTTAAAAGATTTCCTGACAGGCTGATTGTCGGAGATGATTTGACTACAACAAATCCTGAAAGATTGAAAAAGGCAGCAAAAATGAAAAGCATAAGCGGGATAATTGTAAAGCCAAATCAAATAGGCTCTTTGATTGAAGTAAAAGATGTCTGCGAACTCGCGAGAAAGAACAGCATAAAAATTATTTTCTCGCACAGAAGCGGGGAAACAGATGAAACAATTCTTGCTGATTTGGCTTTTGGATTTCAGGCAGATTTTTTCAAATGCGGGATAACAGGAAAGGGAAGAGAAGCTAAGATAAAACGGCTTGTTGAAATTGAGAAAAAACTGAAATAATTCTTATTGAAAACCTTTAAAAATATACTTTTTCTCTGAATAATTATGCCAAAGAAAAAGAAAACTGAAGGAGAAGAATCAGTTGAGGCTCTTGAAGAAAAGAATCCTGAAGAGCTAACCAAGAAAGAAGTTGAAAAGCTAGCTGAAGCAGAATCAACCACTTTAGAAAAAGATGTTGAAAAAAAGAAAAAAGAAATTCTTGAAAAAGCCAAGAAATTAGCAGAGCAAATTTCAGCAGAAGGAATCAGTTCAGAAGAACTTAAAGAAAAAGTCAAAATCAAGAAAAGAACAGATATGCTTATCCCTCTTGAAGAATATGTAAAAACAGGGATTTACCTCGGAACAAGAGCTGTTACTCCGACTATGAAGCCTTTTGTCTACAGAAGAAGAGCAGACGGACTTGCAATTTTCAACACAGACATAATTGATGAAAAGTTAAAAGAAGGGATTGAATACATTTCAAAGTTCAGCCCTGATGAAATAATCTTAGTATGCAAAAGACAAGTGGGATGGAAAGCTGCAAATATGTTCTCAAAATTGACAGGAATAAGAGTATTCACAAAAAAATATCCATCAGGAATTCTAACAAATACTGCCCTTCCTGATTTCTTTGAAAACGAGCTCACAATAATTGCTGATTCTTGGCTTGACAAAAATGCACTGCACGATACAATGAGAGCAGGGAAAAAAATAATGCTGATTTGCGATACAAATAATTTCTCACAGGGAGCAGACAAGATAATAATAGGAAATAACAAGAGCGGAAAAAGTCTGGGAGTTATTTTTTATCTTCTTGCAAGAGGATACTGCAAAAACAAGGAAATTGAAGCAGATATTCCTGATTTGGACTGGTGGACAAATGAAGAAGACATCAAGGAAGAAAAGCCAAGAAGGAAAATAGAAAGAAGCGAGAATAGATATGGGGTTTAATTCTTGAAGTTAATGCATAGAACTTAACGTGATATTAAATCAATAATCTAATTTAGAAAAAGAGGTGATAAAAAATTCCAAGGCAGATTAAATAATTTAATGTTTCTGCGGGACTTCAACCCTTGTTCCGCACTCGTCGCAGAATTTCTGCCCGTCTTCCATTATTTTCCCGCAGGATTTGCATTTGATTACAACCTGCTTTGTTTCAATAACAGGCTTGTATCCAGGGCGCCCTGAAAATAATTTTCCCAATGCACTTTGAAAAGAAGCATCATTAGTCATATTTGACTGAATTTCACTCATCCTTTTTTGTATTCCACCTGCATCCATACCAACAAAAAGAAAAGTTGGTTTTTAAATATTTTTGTTGATTAAATCTTGAAAAAAAGCCAGCTTTTTTTTCCTGAATAATTTGTTTTTATCAAACAATATTTTCCTTTTAGTTTTTTTCCCAGAATATTCATCACAATCTTCGTAGGAGATTTTTCAATCAATTCATAAGTTCCTTTGTCCCAGATTTTAACTTCTCCTGCTCCATAATTTCCTTCTGGGATTATTCCGTGAAATTTTGCGTAGCTTAAAGGATGATCTTCAACCTGAATTGCAAGCCGTTTTTCATTTTTTGTTTTAGGGGGAAGTTTTGGAACAGCCCAGCTCTTTAGAACTCCTGACATTTCCAGTCTTAAATCCCAATGAAGATGCGAAGCGTGATGTTCGTGAATGAGATAAATCAGTTTTCCTGATTTCCTGCTTTTTATTTTTCCCTTTGGTTCAGAAGTTTTGCTGAACTTTCTTTTTTTCACATATTGAATTAAAGACATAATAATAAGAAACTATCAGAATTTATAATCTTTTTTAAGATATATTTTGCAATAAATAAAATCTTTTAAAGCAAAATGACATCCATAAATTATGACAAATAAAAAAATTCAGATATATGAAAGAGATGACGGAAAATATATGGTAGGATTATTCAAAGGAGTTAAAGAAGAAAGATATCTTTTCAGAGAAGCGTGCATAATCAATAACAAAGATGTTGAAGAATATATAAAGAGCGGTATGGATTTTGATGACGCAGTAAGATTGCTATACAAAAATGAAAAAGATTTGGGGAACAGAGAACTGCCAAGAACAAGACTTGGAAAGATTGAACCAAAGACTATTGATTTGCTTGTTGAATAATAATTCTGATTAATTTTTATAAATATTTTAAGATAATTTTTATTCCTATCGACGAAATCTGCGAAAGGTTTATAAATATCTTTTTTCTGAACAATTTATAATTAGAATGAGTACTTTAAGAAATACACATTGTAACATTAAAGTATGATGTATGTAAAGCAGTCATTCAGTTGTAGTTCTAATAATTATGCCAAGCCAACAGTTAGGAAATTGTGTGAAGTATATTGTTTCTTACGAATAATATGCGCTGATTTTCGTTGATTTGTCGACGAGAAAATGATGTTTAAATCCAGTTGATCCTGCTGGCGGCTGCGGCTCTCTGGTTTGCACTTAGACATGCAAGTCTTTCGAGAGAAGGCGAACTGCTCAGTAACACGTAGCTAATCTACCCTTAAGTCAAGGATAAC
>CABMHR010000003.1 GCA_902386025.1 uncultured archaeon
TAATTGTTAATGCCTGCTGTGCTGTTGTGTTGACTGCTAATCCTAATTGGGCAGTTGTATTTACTGCTATAGCCAAGTTGAATTGAGAAAGATTAAACATTCCAAGAGTTGCATTAATCAAATTCTGGATGTTTGCTGTATTATTGATTATAGAAGCATTAAGAATAAATGAAGAATGGAAATTAGCAAAACTAAAATCTCCGCCCCCAACTGCAGGCTGCTGGCTTATTGAAAGATTTGCAATCATAGAAACTGTTGCATTAAATAAATTTCCAATATTTGCAGTTGAATTTATTGTATAAAGTTGAATTACTGAATTGTTTATTGCTGTAAAGTTTGCTGTCAATATATTTATTGCAAGCTGTGTCCAATTAGTTGAAGAGATATTTGAACCTGCAAGCAATGCTTGGACATTTGCAGTTGTATTTCCAACTCCTGCTTGATTAAACGCATACTGCGAAATATTTGTTCCAACAAGAAGCTGCTGTATGTTTGCTGTTGAATTAAATGTAAATGCTTGTATAACTGAAGTATTAATCAAATTTGCAAATTGAAGTGCAGTTGAATTGTAAAGATTCTGAATATTTATTGTTGAATTTATTGTTAAAGCTTGCTGTGCTGTTGTGTTTACTGCAACTCCCAATGTTGCTGTTGTATTAACTGCAAGTGCTTGCTGTGCAGTTGTATTTACTGCTGTTGCTAAATTAAATTGAGAATTATTATAAGAAGTTAAATTTGCATCTGTTTCTGCTTTATTGTAATAATTAGCGCTTGAATTCCAGTTTCCAAAGAAAGTATCTGCTGTTACATTTGCCGTTGTGTTAATATTCCCGCTTCCATTTATCATTCCGGTAAAATCAATGTTTTGAACAAACAAGGAAGTAATCCTACTTATCAAACTACCCAACCAAGAAAAAAATCCACTTCCTGTTGTAGTAATATTATAATTTTCAATATCTAAATTTGAATCTGCTTCAATTCCGCTTGTAGTTATATTTCTTGCCCTAAATGCATAAGGGGACTGGGCAATTTTTTCATTTGAATGCAAAATTCCATCTTTGTATATGCAAAGCCAGTATTGTTCAGAGTAATTTAATTGAGTATTATTCAGATAATAAGATATTATCCCGCTTGAATCTGTTGTCAATGTTGAAAAATTTGAATATATAACATCTCCGCAGTCACTTGAGTTTGAAATATTAAATTCAAATTTAAAAGTTCCTGCAGCAATATTCCCGCTTCCATCTACTGACTGCACATTTACGTGAATAGCGTCTTCAATAGGGGCTGAGCAAATAAATGGGATAAGCAAAATTAAAATTGAAAAAATTAATTTATATTTCATCTTTTCTCCTCCTTTGAAAACATATTTTTTTTCCACCAAATCCAAACTCCTTTTCCAGGGCCCACAAACTTCCCTCTTATTTCATTGCTTCCCCTCAAATTATTTAATCTTGCAAATAATTTTGTTCTTGTTACATCTTTAATAGAAACAAGTATTTTTTCTTCAATCTCTTTTGTTTCAAGAACATCATCAGATTCTTCAATTATTTTAAGCGCTGCTTTTGTGATAGAATCTTCTTTGTACATCTTCCCCTCTTATCATTAAAAATAGGATTATAGATTTATAAACTTATTCAATAACCTAAACATATACAGATACATTAATAGGTTAATCTATTCCCTTTATCCTGCAAAAATTTAAATACTTTGTAGTACCTAAATAAATTATGGCTTTTATTGTTAAAAAGACAATAAACGGAAAAGATTATTATTATCTTAATGAAAATAAGAGAATTGACGGAAAAGTAAAAACTAAAACTATTGCTTATCTTGGGAAGAACAAAAAAGAATCCGAAAAGAAAGCCAAAGAAATTATTGAAAATATGGCTAAACCGCAGAATATAGAAATTAAACCTGAAGAAATAGAGAAAAAATCAGAGATTAGTATTGAAGAACTTGCAAATTTCTGCAAAGCCAAAGGATTTGTTTTCAGAAGCTCTGACATTTACGGAGGACTTTCTGGATTCTGGGATTTTGGCCAATTGGGGGTTGAATTATTCAACAATATAAAAAAAGAATGGTGGAAATTTTTTGTTTATGAAAAAGAGAATATTGTTGGAATGGAAGCAAGCATAATCTCCCACCCAAGAACTTGGAAAGCATCGGGACACATAGAAAATTTCAATGATGTTGCAGTAATAAACAAAAAAACAAAACAGGCTATGAAAATAGACAAAAGTGAAGTTGAGAAATTTAAAAAAGAAAATCCTGACTGGGAAATTCAGGGGGAATTCAGCCTTATGTTCAAGACAAAAGTGGGAGCATTAAATGCAGAGGATGCTTATCTAAGGGGGGAAACTGCACAGGGAATGTTTATGGATTTCAAATTAATCCAGCAGACATCAAGAATGCAGCTGCCTTTTGGAATTGCACAGATTGGAAGATGCTTCAGAAATGAAATTGCTCCAAGAGATTTTTTATTCAGGAGCAGAGAATTTCATATTGGGGAATTTGAATTTTTCATAAACCCTGAAGAAAAAAAATGCGAACTTCTTGATGACAGACATTTGGATTTGGAATTTAATTTTCTTGACGAAGAGACGCAGAAAGAAGGAAAAGAGGAACTGAAAAAAACAAAAATTAAAGATATTCTAAAAAAAGGAAAACTTGATGAATGGCATGCTTACTGGCTTGCAGAGCAGATTATCTGGTTTAAGAAAATTGGATTGAATGAAATAAAAATAAGAGAACACACAAAAGAAGAACTTAGCCATTACAGCTCTGCAACTTTTGACATTGATTATCTTTATCCTTTCGGCTCGAGAGAAGTTGCGGGAAATGCAAACAGGGGGCAGTATGATTTGACACAACACCAAAAAGAAAGCAAGAGCAGTATGGAAATCTATGATGAAAAATACAAGAGTAAAGTTATTCCACGAGTCATTGAACCTACTTTCGGGATTGAAAGAATATTCCTTGCTGTTTTAACAAGAGCATATAACTATGACAAAGAGAGAGAAAATGTTGTTCTTAAACTTCCTCCAATATTAGCTCCAATAAAAGCTGCAATTTTTCCTCTTGTCAAAAGGGATGATTTTGAGAAAATATGCACAGACATTGTTGTTGATTTGAAAAAAGACTGGAATGTTGCTTATGACATATCTGGAAGCATAGGAAGAAGATATTCAAGAAATGATGAAATAGGAACCCCTTTCTGCATTACAATAGACGAAGATTCCCTGAAAAACAAGGATGTTACAATAAGAGACAGAGACACAAAAAAACAAGTAAGGGTAAAAATTTCTGGATTAAAAGAAACTCTGAAAAAACTTATTAATCAGGAAATTGAATTTGAAGATATTTGATTGCTTTATCGAGTATAATTATGAGAGCAAACTATTTTGTAAAAGAAATAGGCTTTGCTAATCCTAAACATATCGAGAAACTTAAAACATATTATGACTGTACCGAGATTTGAACTCGGGGTCCCTGCCTTATGAGAGCAGTGCTTTACCACTAAGCTATACAGTCATAAAACAAAATAGAATATGTCGTTTAAAAGCTTGTTTATTGCAGTTTTTTTTCTGCAGCTATCTGCTGTTTTCTTGTTCGTGTCATCAAACCAGCCATTTGGTTTCTTAATTTCTTGCTTAATTTTAATCCTTCCAATATTTTTTTATTTTTTTCAAAATTCTCATTAAATTTAACTCCCTCGCTATTTACTGTTTTGGCTGTTTTTCTTAGTGATTTTGATTTAGTTTTACCCATATTATTTTCCTGTCTTTTAGTTATTTAAAGGTTTCTTTTGCGGTTTTATTCTATCCTGTCTATATCAGAAAGATTCTTTATCGCCGAAATCAAATCATTAAGCTTTTTTGGAACTTCTCCAAGGCAAAGTATGCTATACCCGCTCTTGATTTCAGATGCTTTTTTACTTGCTTTCAATATTTCTTTTTCAGTTATTTTTTTCTTATTGAACACAAAGAGCAATTCTTCACTATTTCCTTTTTTAATTTTTAAAACTGCTTCATCATTCTTGAAATCTTTTATGTCCAGAATTTCAATCTTCTTTTTTGAGAGGTGCTCCTTGATATTATTAAAGAAATTTTCATCTTTCTTCTCGCTTTTGCTGGATTTTGCCTTTGTCTGTTTTGCTTTCTTCTGAATCTTTTCTTTTTTTGGAGATTCTTTAGGAATTGCTTCCTGAACTTCTTCTATTATTTCTTCTTCAACTTCTTCCTGCACTGGCTCTTCTGCTACTTCCACAATTTCAACTTTTATCTCTTCTGGTTCTTCGGATATAAAATACCTCCAGAACACTTCATGATTTTTCTCGAAAGGAACAGCAAAATCTTCTATTTCACGCAATGCAACTCTAATTGCAGGCTGCTGTTCAGAATCTTTCAGAATCTTCTTTTCTTTCAGCATAATGAATGCTTCCTTTTCTTTGCTTTTAAGGTATTGCGAAAATTTCTCAAGCTGCGGCTCCTGCCCTGCAATAAAATAAAGAGAAGAACTGCCTATTTTTATATGGCTCATCTTCAATTCTTTTTCATTGAACAATTCTGAAAGGAATACAGAAGCAAGAAGAATGCTCAATCCTGTTTCTTTTGCAATCTGCACAGGCAAACTCGGCCCGTTTGATTTAATCAATGAAATTATTTTCTCTTTTATTTGTGCTGCATCTGGCATAATGTAGAAAAGTTAAAACGATTAATAAAATTTGTTGTGCTGCGACAGCTTAATATTATCTTTAAGGTTTAAGCCATCTAACTTCATAATAACTAATATCCCCTTCTTCATCTACTATCGCGAGCAGAAGATTTTTCTTTGTTGAATGTGCAATCCTGTTTTTAGCAGAGAAATCGTGCCAAGTTAATTTTTTGGATTCGTGGTCTGTGAATACAACCCATTTTGCGTGCTTTTCTCCGGGTTTTGCGCCTTTCTCATAAACTCTGAAGTCTGCTCCGAATTTTAATGCACTTTTAACAACATACCCCTTTTCTCTTAAATCTCTGAAAACAGGGTATTTTATCTGTATCTTCCTGTCAATTTTTCTGCATTTTTCCATAAATTCTTTTTTTGACAATTTTCTGCGATTAAAAAAAATTTCAATCTTCTCTTTGTTCAAAAGGAACAATGCTTCTGTAAGGGAATATTGTATCTTATCTTCGCTTGGCTCTCCAAAATGGCTTTTTTCATAAAGAGAATATGCTTCAGAATCTGCACTTGATATTATCTCTCCGTTTAGATATGCTTTTATCTTTTCCATATTTATTAAAGCAAAGAAGAATATTTAAAAGTTTATCATTACTATTTTTATTATGAATTTTGACTTTGAAAAAATAGAGAAGAAATGGCAGAATAACTGGGAAAAGAAAAAAATTTTTGAAGTCAAGGAAGACAGCAAGAAAAAGAAATTTTACAGCTTGGAAATGTATCCATATCCTTCAGGCAGCGGACTGCATATCGGGCATGCTTTTAATTATGTGCTTGGAGACATTATGGCAAGATTCAAAATTATGAACGGATTTAATGTTCTTCATCCAATGGGATTTGATTCTTTTGGCCTGCCTGCAGAGAATGCTGCCATAAAAGCAAAATCTCACCCAAAAATTTTTACAGAAGAAGCAATTGCATCATTTGTAAAACAGCAAAAAGCTCTTGGTTTGACATATGATTGGAGCAGAATGGTTGAAACACACAAGCCAGATTATTACAAATGGGATCAGTGGATTTTTTTGAAGATGTTTGAAAAAAAACTTGCATTCAAAAAAGAATCTGCTGTAAATTGGTGCCCAAAGTGCAAAACTGTCCTCGCAAATGAACAGGTTCATAATGGAAAATGCTGGAGGCACGAGGATACTTGTGTTGAAATCAAACATCTGGAGCAGTGGTTCCTGAAGATTACAGATTATGCTGATGAACTTTATGAAGATATCAACACTTTAGTCAACTGGCCTGAAAGAATCAAGATAATGCAGAGAAATTGGATTGGAAAATCTGAAGGAACAGAAATTGATTTTGAAATTAATAATAAAAAATGGAAAATATTTACTACGCGCCCTGATACAATTTTTGGGGTTACTTTTATGGTTATTTCAGCACAGCATCCAAAACTTATGGAAATTGTGACTTCAGAACAGAAAAAAGAAGTTGAAAAGTTTCTGAAGAAATTAACATCAACTTCAGAAAAAGACTTGGCTGATTTGGAAAAAGAAGGAGTTTTCACAGGAAGCTATGCAGTCAATCCGATTACTAAAGAAAAAGTTCCTGTTTATGCTGGAAACTTTGTGGTGGCAGATTATGGGAGCGGAATGATAATGGCTGTTCCTGCACATGATGACAGAGATTTTGCCTTCGCAAAGAAATATGGGATAAAGATGAAGAAAGTAATTATCAAAGAAAATGAGCTTATTGATTCTGTTTCAGACAAAGTAGAAAAGCCATTTCCTTATTCAGGAAAGCTTGTAAATTCTGGAGAATTTACAGGATTATTCAGCGATGAAGCAAAAGAGCACATAACCAAATTTCTTGAATCCAAAAACTTGGGAAAGAAAGTTGTTAATTTCAAATTGAGAGACTGGCTTGTTTCACGCCAGAGATTTTGGGGGACGCCTATCCCTATAATTTACTGCGATAAATGCGGGATTGTTCCTGTTCCTGAAAAAGATTTGCCTGTCAAACTTCCTGAAAATATAAAATTCACAAGTGAAAGAAATCCTTTGATAGACAACAAAGGATTCACAGATGTTAAATGCCCCAAATGCGGGGGAAAAGGGAAGAGAGAGACAGATACTATGGATACTTTTGTAAATTCCTCGTGGTATTTTTTCAGATACTGCGATAATAAAAACAAAAAAGAAATATTTGACAAGAAAAAAGCAAAATACTGGATGCCGATTGACTTGTATATTGGCGGTGCAGAACACGCATGCATGCATTTGATTTATTTCAGATTTTATACTAAATTTCTTAGAGATTTGGGGCTTACGGATTTGAATGAGCCGGCATATGATTTGTTTAATCAGGGAATGGTTCACGGAGAGGACGGAACAGTAATGTCAAAATCAAAGGGGAATGTTGTTGACCCCCTAGAAATAATAAAAAAATACAGTGCAGATACTCTTAGAATCTTTTTGGTTTCTGTTGCTTCTCCTGACAAAGATTTTTCTTGGAGCAACACAGGAATTGAAAGCATGCATAAATTTGTAAATAAATTTATCAATTTTGCAATTAATATCAAGAAAGGAAATTCTTCTGAAAAAACAGAAAGCAAATTAAACAGGCTGATAAAAGAGATAACAGAAGATTTGGGGGAAATGAGATACAATCTTGCTATCATAAAACTAAGGCAATTTATTGATTTTGCTTCTGAAGAAAAAGAAATCTCCAAGAAAGATTTGGATAAAATAATAAAATTAATTTCTGTATTCTGCCCGTATACAGCAGAAGAGTTATGGAGCAGAATCGGCAATAAGGAATTTATCAGCTTGGAGAAATGGCCGGAATATGACGAGAAAAAAATAAATTCAAAACTTGAAGAACAGGAAAAATTAATAGGAAGTCTTATCTTGGATGTGAATAATATTATAAAGATTGTAGGAGACAAGAAGAAATTATTTGTCTATGCAATACCAAATGAGAAAGAAGTCTATAAAGAGGCAATTAATCAGATAAATAAAAAGACAAATCTTGATGTTTCAGTGTATTCTGTCAGCGATAAGGATAAATATGACCCTGAAAATAAATCAAAGAAAGCAAAGCCGCAAAAACCTGCAGTATATTTAGAATAATAATTTTACTGCCTTTTCTCTTCCTTTTTGTTTAGATATCTTTTTATAATTCCCAGTCATCTTTAGCGAATGATACACAAAAAAATTATCATTGGACTTTGCGCGCTTGCCGCTCTCCTCTTATTCCTTGAAATTTATTTTATATTCTTCTATCATAATGCTTCCTTCTGCAATGATGGAACAGCTTATAATTCCTGTTCAAATGCTAAACCTTATTTCTGCATTAATGGCTCTTTAATGGAAAAGGCATCTGCCTGCGGATGCTCAAATTCTTCGGAAATTAACTCGGACAGCTGTGTTTCAAAATACCAGACAGAGCCAAAAGACATAACTCTTTCATATACTCTTAGGGGGGAAGAAAAAGAAATTATTTTTACTGCCTATTCTGGATTATACTCCTATTTATCTGCAATTCCTCATTATATCAGTGCAAACGAAAACCCTGTTCTCCTTGATTTTAAATTAAGAAGCATAAATGAAGAAAAGCAGAAAGAATTGCTTATGCCTCTTGTAATCCAAATAGAGAATGCTGCAAAAAGCAAGGAAGATCAGGCAAGAATTGCTATAAGCATTGTCCAGAATATTCCATTTGGAAGCTCCAATAAAACTATTCAGATTGGGGGAATAAAAACGCCATACCAAAGATATCCCTATGAAGTTCTTTATAATATGAGCGGAATATGCAGCGAGAAATCAGAATTGCTATTCTTCCTGCTGAGAGAAATTGGATACGGCACAGCTTCTCTTTATTATACTGCGGAAAATCACGAAGCAGTTGGAATAAAATGCCCTGCAGACAGAAGCGTGAACAACAGCGGATATTGCTTTGTGGAAACCACAGGGCCCTCAATTATTACTGACGACCAGACAGAATATATTGGGATAGCATCTGAACTAAGCTCTGTTCCTAATGTTATAGAAATTTCAGACGGAATTTCTTTAGGGAATAATCTTTATGAATATGACGATGCTAAATCTTTAATAAAAATAAGAGAGAAAGCCAAAAAAAATGACGGAGTGATAAATTATCTTCAGCATATTCAATTTGAAAGACTGCAAAAAAAATACGGACTGATAAGTTTTGGGTTTTACAAATTTACTTAATCTACAACTGCTTTAATTCTTCTTACTCCTGATGATGAAGATTCTTCTTTTTCAATTTTGAAATGTCCTATCTCGCAGGTATTTTTAACGTGCGGGCCTGCACATATTTCTTTTGAGAAATCTTCTATAGTGTAGACAGAAACTATGTCCCCGTATTTTTCATTGAAAATTCCCCCAGCGCCTTTTTTTCTTGCTTCATTTGGAGACATTTCCTCTCTAATTACCCTGCAGGACTTGCTGATTTCGGAATTCACCATCTCTTCTGTCTTTTTTATTTCTTCATCTGTCATTTTGCGCGGGAAATTAAAATCCAGCCTTAATCTTTGGGGGGTTATATTGCTTCCTTTCTGGATTATATTCTTATCTTTAAGAACAATTCTCAAAGCTGCAAGAAGCAAATGGGATGCTGTGTGCAGGCGTGTTGTCTTCTCTGAATTATCTGCAAGCCCCGACTTGAATTTTCCCCTGCTGGCTGTTCTTGAAGTTTCCTGATGAATCCTGCATTCATTTTCAAATTTATCCTTTGAAAATTTTATCTTTCTTTTCAAGCATTCTTCTTCAATCATTTCCACAGGAAATCCATAACTTTGATAGAGCAAGAAAGCATCCTTGCAGTTTATTTCTTTTTTGTCTTTTGTTAATTTTACAAATATGTTCATTCCTTTTTCAAGAGTCTCCAAAAATTTAACCTCCTCTCTTTCCAGCTCTTCCAATATCTTCTTTTTATTTTTCTGCAAATTTTCATAATCAGAATAAATCACAAAAATCGGCTCTGCTACCTTCATTAAAAAATTCGTCATTTCCAAATCTCTTCCATATCTTACTGCTCTTCTGATTAATCTTCTTAATATATAGCCCTGTTCCTTGTTTGAGGGAGCAACTCCGTCAGCAATTATAAAAACAGAAGCTTTGATATGGTCTGCAATTATTCTCATAGCTTTTGTTTCTTCTTTATTCTTCCCATATTTCTTCCCTGATGATTTTTCTATCTTTTCTATTATCGGCTTAAAACAATCTGTCATATAGTTGTCTTTAAGGTTATTCAGCAGAGCAAGAGTTCTTTCAACCCCCATACCAGTATCAACATTTTTCTGCTTTAATGGAATGTATTTTCCTTCTGCGGTTTTGTTATACTGCATAAAAACATTGTTCCATATTTCCACATTATTGGAAAATATTTCTGTATCTGGGCCGCATGGGCCTGATTTTCCCGCAGGGCCCCACCAATTATCTTCTTTTGGAAGGAATTTTATTTTTTTTATTCCTAAACCTTTCCACATTTCTGCAGATTCATTATCCTTTGAAGCATTTTTGTCTCCTGCAAAACAAGTTACTGATATATTTTCTTTTGGAATTTTTAGGATATTCGTTAGGAATTCAAAGCTATAATTTATTGATTCTTTCTTGAAATAATCCCCCAAACTCCAGTTGCCCATCATTTCAAAAAAAGTATGATGAGTTTCATCTCCAACCTCTTCTATATCTCCTGTTCTTACGCATTTTTGAACATTGCATAATCTTCTCCCAAGAGGATGTGGCTGCCCAAGCAAATACGGGACAAGGGGGTGCATTCCTGCTGTGGTAAAAAGAACTGTCGGGTCATTTTCAGGAATTAATCTTGCATTTGGGATTTCTTTGTGGTTTTTTGATTTGAAGAAATCCAGATATTTTTTTATTAATTCCTGCCGATTTATCATACAGAAAAGAAGAATAAGGATTTTAAAAATTATTTGATGCCGTGTAATACAGAAAATCTTATAAACAGGAGGAAATGATACTAAACAATGATAATTCAGCCAGATACAGCATTAATCTTTTCAATGGGAGACAGAGAAGCAAGGAAAATCTCTGCTTTAATAACCTACTTTTTTAAGGATAATTTTGATATGAATATACGAATAAAAACTTATGGCAGAATAAATACTCTTGACGCAAGGATTGATTCTGATGAGAATGCTCTTGTTGTTTTTGGACACGGCACATATCCTTCAAAAAGGATAATAACAGGAGACGGGTTTAGAGCAGGAAAAGACGGAAGATTAAGTGAAGAACATACTCGGTATAGAATATTGGAAACTTTTTTTAAGATGACTGCTGATTCCTGCGACAAAAGAGGAATACCTTACATATTATGCGAGGAGGAAGTAATATCTGAATCAGACTAAAAGCTTACGCAGGAAATTAAGAAAATAAGAAATAATGTTGCATTAAGATTGGGTTCATCAAAATTAGAGGAAACTGCTAATACTTCCCGCCAAGCAGATTCAATTTTCTCTGTATTTCCATGAGCTGAAATTCCAAATCATTATCTTTCTTTACTTTTGCTGCTCCAGATTCTGCTGAATTTTCTTTTTTCATTCTTTCCGGAATTTTGAAAAAAGGAAAAAAAGACTGCGCTTCTTTGATTGTCCCTTCCAATTCTTTTAATGCTTTTTTTATCTTAGCTTTTGCTTTAAATTCTTCCAATCTTATTGCATTGTATCTTTTTATTATTTTTAAAAGATTAAGCAAAGATGCTTCTGAAAGCAGAAGATTCTTTTTTGATTCGAGTGATTCGCCATAATCCAGCTTTACATAAACAGAATTTTTCTCAGCCATTTTATTCTATTTTGGAAAAGACATTATTATCTATTATCTCTATTTTTTCTTTTATCTGCCTTATTTCTTCTTCAAATGATTTTAATTCCTTGTCTTCATTTTCCTTGATATTTTTTAGATTAGCGAACATTTTTTCTATCTCTGCAGTTTTTCTTTTCACTTCTTCAAATTTGTGTGAACCTTCCTCAAACTTGTCTATTCTTATAAAAAGAGGCTCTGCTTCTTTAGGCTTTGTTCTTGAAACCTGCGAAAAGGACGGACTTTTTTTTAGTTCTTCTTTTATCCGAGGTTTCCGCATCGTCTGCATTTCATTTTCTGCAAATTCATCTGTTTCAACCTCTTCATCCTCTTTTTTCCCAGTCACGGCTTCTTTGATACTATTTTGCGAAAATTTTCTCCCAATATTGCTGTCAGGAAAACTTGGGAGCTGAGCGAGTTTTTCATTTGAATATTCATCTGTATCTTCAAATTCAGGCAGTTCAGGAAGCTGCGGAAGTTCAGGCAATCCAGAAATATCTTCTGTTTCCACTTCTTCTTTTACTTTTTTATTGAACAATCCCATCTCTTTTGTAAATATAACTTTAAGATACAAATGCGATATAGTTTAAAAATCTTTATTTTTAAATTGGAGTTTTATGCTAAACTGAAACTGAAAAACAGGAATTTTTTTTCATACCGAAACTAAAAACAGGAAGTTTTTGTAGACGGTTCAGACAAACTGAACCGAAAGGTATTTATTCAACTTCTTTTTAATAAATCCATGCTCAAAAAATTTCTGAAAGAGATAGTTGTATTAATTGCAGGAAAAACAGCAGAAGAAATTGTAGACTTGCTTGACGGAAACAAGTATGTTAATGAATTCATCATAGCAAAAAAATTAAATCTTACAATCAACCAGACAAGAAATATATTATACAAGATTTCTGACCAAGGGCTTGTTTCTTTCATAAGAAAGAAAGACAAGAGGAAGGGGTGGTATACTTATTTCTGGAAAATAGAAGTATTGAAATCTTTGGAATTTTTGAGAGGAAACATTATAAAAAAGATGGAGCAGATAAATCACCAGATAAACAGCAGAGAAAAGAAAGAATTTTACCACTGCCAAACATGCAATATTGAATTTGGAGAAGAGAGTGCATTAATCCATAATTTTACCTGCAATGAATGCGGGAATATTGTTTCGCTGAAAGACAATAATCCAATTATCAAAGAATACAACAAAGAACTTGACAAGCTAAAGAAAGAATTGGAATTGGTGGATGGAGAGTTAAAAATTGAAAGAGAGAAAGTTGACAAAATTAAAGCGAAAGAAGCAAAGAAAGAAGAAAAATTAAACCAGAAAGAAAAAGAAAGAAAGAAAATGGAAAGGGCAAAAAATCGTCCAGCCAAGGCAAAAATAAAAAAACCAAGCGTTAAAACTTCTAAAAAACATCCTGCTAAAAAGAAGAAAAAGAAATAGAAATGGCTGAACTTTACAGAATTCAAAACAAAAGAAGCAGATTATTCGGAATTAATTCCACTTTGCTGCTAATTATTCTAAATGTCATTATATTCTTCATTGTTTTAATAATAAGTTCTTTTTTTTCAAAAATAACTGATTATCTTGCCCTGACTCCAAGTCTTATTGTTCAGGGAAAATATTTGTGGACTTTAATTACAAGCATCTTTGTCCACGCGAGTTTTGCGCATTTATTCTTTAATATGATTTCTCTCTTCTTTCTTGGAACTTTAGTTGAGAAAATAGTTGGAAGAAAAAAGTTCCTGAAGTTTTATCTTTTATCTGGAATTTTTGCAGGATTATTCTTTGCTCTGCTGTCTGGATTTTTTGGAAGCGGAATAGGAGAAAGAATATTCGGAGACTCATCTATTTCTGGAGCAGGAGCATCAGGAGCAATATTTGGGCTTGTTGGAGTTTTGACTATCCTTATCCCAAAGAAAAAAATATCTCTTATACTTGGGCCATTAATCGCAATAATCTTTCAGGCAGTTTTCGGAGCATTATTGCCTAAAAATTCTTTTTTAGGGATTCTTGATGTTCTTATCAGCATTTATGTAATGATATCCATCTTTTCAGTAATATCATTTAATCCCAGAATCCAGAAGATTGCCCTTCCTGTTGAAATGCCTTTTTGGATACTTCCAATTGTGTCAATAATCCCTCTTATTGTTATAGGATTATTTGTTTCTCTTCCAATAGGAAATACTGCCCATCTTGGAGGATTTATAATAGGAATCTTTTACGGGCTTTATCTAAAGAACAAATATAAAAATAAAATAACCTATCTTAGAAGCTATCTTAAATAAAATGAAAAAGAAAGAGGCAAAAAAGAGATATTCCTTTGATTTGCATAGCGAATACAAACAAAGCTGGAAATATTTAAGAGATTCGAGAAAATTTATTTATTTTGCAATCGGCATCTTTGTTCTTTTTGCATTAATCGGCTTTTTTATTCCTGCTCCGCAGATTATTCACGATAAAATAATCAGTTTCATAAAAAGCATATTAAATCAAACTCAAAATATGCCGCAGCTGGATTTGATAAGCTTTATTATTTCAAATAATGTAAAAAGCACTTTTCTTGGGCTGTTCACAGGAGTTTTTTTTGGGGTTTATCCCCTTGTCAGCGCATTAGCAAATGGATATCTTCTTGGTTTTGTTTCTGCTATCAGCGTCAGCAACGGAGGAATACTTGAATTGTGGAAAATTTTTCCGCACGGGATTTTTGAACTGCCTGCTGTTTTTATTTCTCTTGGGCTTGGATTAAAAATGGGAACAGCAATCTTCAGAAAGAAGAGATGGGAATCATTCAAGAATTATCTAGTCAATTCTTTAAAATCCTTTTTACTAATAGTAATTCCGCTTCTTATTATTGCAGGGATTATTGAAGGCACGCTTATGATTCTTATCAAATAATCAATCTTTTAAATCGCTTATTCCAAGCATAATCAAAACCAATCCTATTAAGATTACAAACCAAACTGCTCCTCCCTTAAGGAAGCTTAATGCAGCCTGCCCAAATCCTAAAAGATTAGTCCACCATACAAAGATTGCTGCGTTCAAAAAAACCAATCCAAGCAAGATTTCCATCCATTTATTCATATAATTCCTACCCCATTTCCATTTAAAAAGATTTTTGTCATAGAATACAACTTTTTGAAGATTGAAGTGAAGATGAGCCAAGCTGGATTTTGGTATATTTATAAACAAAGTTTACTTATTATTGTTTATGAAAAGAACAAGAGAGTGGTATAAATTTGGAATAGGTTTCTGGGTAGGCGGGGGAATTTATAGTTTTATAAATATGATTATGAATATTAAACAAATTAATCAAAGCCACATTCTAAATTATAACTCTATAATAACCGGAGTTGCTGTTGTTGGTTTAATTTTGAATCTAGTTTTATTGAAAAGAGCGAAAAAATAATTGGTAATATTGCATTTTAATAGAAGCATATGTTTTTAAACAAAAATTGAGGGTTATTATTATGGAACCAGTCAAGCATATCAAGGTAAAAAAGGACATGAAAGCCTCTGAATTAGTTGAAAATATGGGGGAAATGGGATTTGGTGCAAATAAAATAGGGCGTGCAGCCAAGATAATGGATAAAATGTTCGATGACAAAAAATGCACTGTTTTTCTGGGGATTGCAGGAGCAATGGTTCCAGCAGGAATGAAAAATATAATTCTGGATTTACTGGATAATTCAAATGTTTTTGTGACAACAGGAGCAAATTTGACTCACGATTTGATAGAATCTCTTGGGGAAAATCATTATAAGGGAGATGATTCTGCTGATGACAGCTCTTTGAACAAGGAAGGGATTGACAGGATTTACAATGTATTTATGAAAAATTCTGTTTATGAAAAACTTGAAGATTTTTTTGAGAAGAATTTTAGCAAATTTAAGGAATGTAAAAGCATAAAAGAGCTTTTGTGGAAAATTGGGGAATTATGCCCAAAAGAAGGAATATTAAAAAAATGCTATGAGAAAAAAATTCCAATCTTCTGCCCCGGAATTGCAGATTCAGGAATTGGACTTATGATGTGGGGAAGAATAATTGAAGGAAAAGGAAAAACAAACATTGATGTTTTTGAAGATATGAAAGAAATAATTGACATAGCGTGGACAGCGAAGAAAAGAGGGATTATTTATGTCGGAGGAGGATTGCCTAAAAATTTCATTCAGCAATCTCTTCAGTTTTCGAAAGGAGCAGATTATGGAATTCAGATTACCACGGACAGAACAGAACCGGGCGGAAGTTCGGGAGCCCCATTAAAGGAAGGAATATCCTGGGGAAAAATGAACAAGGACGCTGAATTTGTTGATGTTTTCTGCGATGCCACAATTGCTCTGCCTTTAATTTTTGCAGGAATCAAGAAATAATGCTAACCAAAAAACAAATTTTAGAAATAAGAGAGCATCTTGAGAAAGCACAGAATCCGCTTTTCTTTTTTGACAATGACCCTGATGGATTATGCTCCTATCTTCTTCTAAGAAGATATATTCGGAGGGGAAAGGGCATTGCAATCAAATCTTTTCCGGACATGAATGCAGAATACTTCCAGAAAGCAAGAGAATTAAATTCAGATTATATTTTCATATTGGATAAGCCGGTAGTTTCAAACAGCTTTTTTGAAGAAGCAAGAAAGTTCAATATTCCTGTTGTTTGGATAGACCATCACAAAATTGAAGGAATGAAAGTTCCTGATTTTATTTACTACTATAATCCTGCTTTTAAAAACCCCAAAAAGAATGAGCCGGTTACTTATTTATGCTACCAAATTGCAAATCAAAAAAGTGATTTATGGCTCGGAATTGCTGGATGCATATCAGACAGATTTGTTCCTGGCTTTTACAAGGAATTTATGAAACTTTATCCTGACTTGTCAATAAAATCACAAGATGCATTTGAAATTTTTTACAAATCGCAGATAGGAGTTATTGCACGAATGTTTTCATTTTCCCTGAAAGACAGAATTTCAAATGTTGTGAAGATGACTAAATTTTTGAGCGAAGTAAAAACTCCCTATGAAGTTCTTGAAGAGAGCGGAAAAAACAAGGAGATGCATATAAAATTCAAGCAAATATCAAAGAAGGCGGAAAAATTTATTGAAAAAGCCAAATCGCTTGCTGATGAGAATAAATTTTTGTTTTTTCAGTATTCAGGAGATTTAAGCATAAGCGCTGATTTGTCCAATGAACTTACTTACTTATTTCCCAACAAGATTATTGCCGTGATTTACACTGCAGGAGCAAAAGCAAATATTTCTGTGAGGGGAAAGAAAATTAAAAATTTGGTTTTAAAATCAATTAAGAATTTGAATGACGCAACAGGAGGGGGGCACGAAGATGCTGTCGGAGCCAGAATAAAAATTGAAGATATTGAACAATTCAAAGAGAATATGCAAAAATTTTCCTGATTCTACCTAAGCAATGCAGAAGCTAAACCATCTGCAGCAAAAATTGCTGCGCTAACATAGCCGATATTATAAAAAGCTAATAGGGCAGTTCTTGCAAAACAATTAGCTTTATAGTCATTGTCCGAAGTTAAGTCGCTTTTGCGCATTTCGCAAATGCATCTTCTAAAATGATTTCTAACTCCCATTATCGGCTCCAAATCTTCCTGCTGAATTTTATAAGCTTTATCCATTGCTTCTGAAAGAATTATCCTTATTTATAAGCTTTTTCATATTATCTTTCCTACGAAAACTATAAAAATGCTGGTTTATTCTTTTTTTTATGAAGAGAGGGCTTAACTATACTGCTTGTAACAGCAGACTATTGATGTTAGTCCACACTTCAATTAAATTCCCTTCAATTTAATTCAGAGCTTTAGTCCTGAATTGAATTGAGTTTTTCTGATTAATCAATTCAGGGCAAGGTTTTTGAATATTGAAAATAAAAAAAGATGGAAAAAAAGATGAGAAAAAAGGAAAAAGAAGAACTGGAAGAAGAGCTTAGCCGATTAATGGAAACTACATTAAGGCTGGAAAATGAATTAAGCTTTATGTGCGATTAAAAAGAAAGAAAAGATTCTGTTAACGGGTATTATGCTCTCATTTCAATAGGTCTTTCCTGCATACACCCAATAATCTGCAGGCTTGCCGCAAATTACACATTTCTTGCCTTTTACAGAATTATTTTCGGGGGAAATAAACAGCGCTTTTGCACCCTCTGTCTCATCCTTAAGAACATCTTCGCATTTTTTTGAAGCGCACATTGGAACAACAGCAACTTTTTTGCTTTTTATCAGCTGAAGAAATTCTTTTTTATTTTCTGTTTTTTTAATGCTTGAATTCAATATTTTTTCTGCTTTGCTGTAAATTTCCTTCTGCATCAGTTCAATCATTTTTGGAATTTCTTTCTTTAATGACTTTATTCCTACAATTGATTTTTTTGAATCTGTTCTTCTGACAATTGTCACTTGATTTTTTTCCAAGTCTCTCGGGCCTATTTCAATTCTTAACGGAATTCCCTTAAGCTCCCACGAGCTGAATTTCCAGCCAGGAGAATAATCTTCCCTGTCATCCAATATTGGGGAAAATTCACTTAATTCTTTTTCTATTTTTTTTGCTTCTTTTAGAACTTTTTCTTTTGTCTTGTCAAACAAAATTGGAATTATCACTATTTTGTTATCTGCAATTTTTGGAGGAATTACCAGCCCCTTGTCATCGCTGTGAACTGCAAACATTGTTCCAAGCATTCTTGTTGAAATAGCATATGTATTCTGCCACGCATATTCTTCTTTTCCTGCCTTGTTCAGAAATTTTATGCTGTATGCCTTTGCAAAATTCTGCCCGTCGTGATGAAAACAAGGCCCTTCAATCACTCTTCCGTTTGGTATTATGTAATGCAGTTTTTCAGAGAAGACAGCACCTGCGAATTTTTCCTTTTCTGTTTTTCTCCCGTAAATTCCAGGAAGAGCCATAAATTCTCCAGCAATTTTTTCATAAATTTTTCTTATCTGTCTTCCCTCTTCAAGCGCTTCTTTCTGGGAAGAAAAAACACTATGCCCTTCATTCCACAAAAATTCTCTTGTCCTGAAAAATGGAACTGGATTATTAAATTCCCATCTTACAACATTATTCCATTGGTTATATCTTAACGGCAAATCTCTCCAGCTTCTAATCCATTTTGAATATGATTCATACATTATCGCCTCGCTTGTAGGGCGGATTGCCAATTTTTCATTAAGTTTTGTATTCCCTGCTTGAGTCACCCACGCAACTTCAGGAGAAAATCCTTCAACGTGCTCTTTCTCTTTCTCAAATGCTTTTTCGGGAATGAATAATGGGAAGTAGCAGTTTTTAATTCCTGCTTTTTTGAATTCCTTGTCGCATTCTTGCACTATCTTTTCCCAAATAAGATAAGATTCTGGACGCAGGATAATGCAGCCAGATACAGAACTATAATCTGCCAAATTTGATTTTAAAATAAGTTGCTGATACCATTCGCTGAAATTATCTTCTTTTTTTGCAGTCAATCCTTCCTGAGAGTTTATTTTTTTATCCATTTTACAATAAATTTTCCCCTATTGCTGATGAGCTCATTGCAATTTCATTCACTGCATCTTTTATAGAGTTTGATTCAAGCGCAAAACCCATTCCTTCACTATCGCTGATTTTGAAAGTATTCATACCAATTACTCTTCCATTAATATCAACTAATGGGCCTCCCGAATTTCCAGAATTTAATGAAGCGTCTATTTGGATATAAACATCAAGCCCATTGCTTCCTTCTTTATGAACATTAGAAACAACTCCTTGTGTTACAGAAAAGCCTGTTCCTTTTGAGTTTCCTATTGCAATTACCTGGTCAGGCTGTTTTACATTATTAGAATCCCCTAATATTAAGGGCTGATAATTTGTATCGTTTATTCTAAGAAGAGCAACGTCCATTTCAGAATTATATCCCATTAATGCTACGCTATGCGACTTCCCGTCATAAGTTGTTATCAAAGCAGCAGTTGCCCCTTCAATCACGTGATAATTAGTAACAACATAGCCCCCCTCTGCAATAACAAATCCAGAACCTTCTTGCGCAAGATTTGTTTTTATAATCACCACTGATTTTACTGATTCTTCAAATATGTCTGAGAAATCAGCACTTACAGAAGCTTTTAGAGTTGTTATCTGCTCTCCCATAGAACTTAACTGGGTGCCAAGAGAACTAAGTTCTGATTTTGTTCCCGAGATATTTTCTGACAGAGAATCAATCTGCGTTTTGGTTTTTTCCTGAAGAGTTGCTATCTTATGATTCAAATCATTATAATCTGCACTCTGCTTTGTATATATAGCATACATAAACATACTGCTTGCAACCATAAAGATAATCAGCAAAGAGCTAATCCCCCCTATTATTATTTTGTGATGTCTTTTCAAAGCCATTTTTTTATCAAGCAACTAACATATAAAAACCTAACTTTATTCAATTTTTGTATATCTGGGCTCGTGGTGTAATGGATAGCACAATCGGCTTCGGATGCGACAACACCTACGCGGTTTTGTAACTCCCAATCTCGCTGAATGGGGATTGGACGCGAAATCGCTCGGCTTGACTTCCATCTTGGATTACGTTCAAGACTGACTGACTTGCGACAACTAGAAGGTTAGAAGAAACCGGTTAATCGGGGTTCGACTCCTCGCGAGCTCATTGAAAATTGAATTATTAAATTTGCAAAAATTCTTCAGGTAATTTCAATTCCCTGCTTTTTTTCTTTCGTGCAGAATATTTCCACCACATGGAATCAAAAATAGTCTCTCCAGTATATGTTAAATCTCTATACTGCACATATTGTTCTGGAGAAATTTCTTTATCCAGCATTAATTTAACCAAAGCTGTTTCTTCATTATATATTTTTGTGTCAAATTTTGAAACCTTCTCCAGCAACCCTAATTGGATTAATGCTTCTCTCGGAGTTAGGGGTTTTTTCATTTTCAATTATTATCTTTAATCATTTAATTATAAAAAGATTTGTGTTTATTTTAGCAACTTAACTAAAACTTCCCCTGCTGTCTTGAAATCTGCACGCTTATTTGTCTTCTGCATAACTTTTCCTATAAGGAAATTCAGCGACTCATGCTTCCCGCTTTTGAAATCCTGAACTGCTTTTTCATTTTCTTTTATTATTTCTCTTGCAATTTTTTCAATTTCATCTTTGTTTGAAATCTGGGAATTTGACTTGGCATCCTGCTTTGGAGAATATGACTCCTCCTTCCAGCTTCTTAAAATTTCCTTTGCTTTCAGTTCTGTAATTTTCTTTTCTTCTATCAGCTTCAGCAATTCAATAAAATGTTCCGGCTTGATATCCACTTCTTCAGGTTCTTTTTTATTGTAATTAAGGACGCTCAAGAGTTCTATTGTTGTCCATTGTGAAGCAAGCTTAGGATTTGTTTTCTCAATTATCTTCTCAAAAAATTCTGCTATTTCCAATTTTTTTGTCAGAATCTTTGCATATTTTTCTTCTATCTTGTATTTTTTTATCAGTTTCTGAAGTTTTTCTGCAGGTGTTTCAGGAAGGGCAGACAATATTTTATCTATCCTTGATTTTTCTATAATCATTGCAGGCAAATCTGGCTCTGATATAAATCTGTAATCTTCTGCATTCTCCTTGCTTCTCATTTTTATTGTTATTCCTTTTGATTCGTCAAACATTCGCGTTTCTTGAATTTTGGGAATGTCTGTTTTCTGCCTTACTATTTCAGATTCAATTGTTGTCTTTATGTTTTTCAGTGAATTGACATTTTTTACTTCAACCCTTTCCCCTTTTAGTTCTGGAAGAGAAATATTGACATCTGCTTTTATTCCTGCATTTTTATCAAGAACTTTTATATAGCCCAAGGTTACTATGAGCTGTTTCAGCCAGTCAATCACCTGTTCAGAAGAATTGAAATCAGGCTCTGTCACAATTTCTATCAAAGGGAGCCCTGAACGATTGTAATCTATCTCTCCTGTTTTTGGATTCCACGCAGCAGGGTCTTCTTCCAAATGACATTCTCTAATTCTTATTCCAAGAAAATTTCCATTTATTCCAAGCGGAGTTGCGTGGCTTCCTGAAATTGTGTTTTGATATCCTTTCGGCAAGTCAGGCCAGTCATAATGTTTTCTCTGCCAGATTAATCTTTGATTTACTTTGCATTTTAAAATCAGAGCTATTTGAATTGACTTGTCAACTGCATTTCTGTTGGGAAGCATCGGCTTTGCTCCTGGCTGGGCTGTGCAAACAGGACAGATATTCATATTCGGCTTTGATAATTTTAATCCGTGAATTGTTCTGCATCTGCAAAAAAGTTTTTCTTCTGTATTAATATATCCGTGAATTTCCAGCCCTACCTTAACCATATTAAGACACCTCCGGTTTCTTTGTGTTCGTCTTCCTGCTAAATTTGTGTTCAAAATGAATCATTCTTTTGATAAGAAAGATAGTTTTTTATAGATTTCCTATTTATCTTTAATATGCAGAAAATAAAAGCTGTTCCTGGAGATTATGTTGAAATACATCTTACAAAATTAATTTATGAAGGAATTCTGCTTGAATCTCCTGAATCGGAAAAAGGAATTGTTCTTTTGAAGCTGGATTCCGGCTATAATATTGGATTTAACAAGAAAGATATCCTGAAAATTGAACTTCTAAAAAAATCAAGGGAAAGAAAAGAAGAACTTGAAATGAAAAAAGATTCTTCAAAGCCAAATGTCGCTATGATAATAACAGGCGGAACAATTGCTTCAATACTTGATTCAAAAACAGGAGGAGTTCATCCCTTGCAGAAATCTGAAGATTTATTCAGGTTCTATCCTGAGATTTTTGAAAAGGTAAATGTTGTGAAAGTTGAAATTCCATTTATGAAGGCATCAGAAGATATGGATTTTAAAGATTGGCAGAAAATAGCAAGAACTGCTGTTGAGCTTCTTAACGACAGCAATATTCAGGGAATAATAATCACCCACGGAACTGATTTTTTGCATTATACTTCTTCTGCATTAAGCTTCTTTATCAGAAATCTGAACAAGCCTGTTGTTTTGACTTACAGCCAGAGGAGCATTGACAGGGCGAGCAGCGACGCGAATTTGAATCTGCAGTGTGCGAGTCTTGCTGCTATTTCAGACATTGCAGAAGTAAGCCTTGTAGGGCACGCTTCTACAAATGATGATTATTGCTATGCAATGCCTGGAGCAAAAGTAAGAAAATTACATTCTTCAAGAAGGGATGCATTCAAAGTTGTGAATGGGAAGCCATTTGCGAAAATTTTTCCAGACAAAATTGAGAAAATTTCAGATTATAAAATCAGAAATAAAGGCAAGGCAAAAGTTGATGCTAAATTTGAAGAGAAAGTTGCTTTGGTTAAAATTTATCCTGGGCAAAATGCAGATATCCTTGATTATTATGCGAAGAAAGGATACAAAGGAATTGTTCTTGAACTTTCTGGATTGGGGCACGCTCCAACAAAAAGAGCAGCAAATCCCTGGACTCAAAAACTAAAGGAAATTCAGGACAAGGGAATGATTATCTGCGCAACGAGCCAGTGCATAAATGGAAGAGTTAATCCTCTGGTTTATTCCAACGGCAGAGAAATCTTGGCAACAGGAGTTATTTATCTTGAAGATATGCTTTCTGAAACTGCATTTGTAAAACTTGGCTGGGTTTTAGGGCACGATGAATGGAAAAAGAGCAGGAAAATAGTAAAAGAGAAAATGCTTGAAAATGTTGCTGGAGAATTAAATAACAGGCTGGAAGAATAAAATGAATAAAAAAGACAAACTTGTGCCTGCTATTATCATTCTTGCAATCCTTATAACAGCTACTTTAATATTTTATCTTAGATTTTTTATCGGGGGAGATGAAGACAGCTGGATTGTCAACAAAGAAGGAATATGGATTAAGCACGGAAATCCTCTGGAAACTCCGAACTATGTTTTGGAACAACAGGAAGCAATTTCCTGCTCTTCAATTCTGTATTTTCAAAAGAAAAATGAAGGAATGAATTTTTCATCGCAGTGCTTGGGCAACTGCGGGAATTATTCTGTGGATATTGTGCATATTCCGAGAGTAAGTTCTGAAGACGACAAAACAGAAAACCAATGTGCAGATTATCTTAATGGTGTTACAAGATATTTTATAGAATTGGACAAGAACGGAGCTATTGTAAGAATTGTTTAATTTTATTTCAGCTTTTTTCTAAGCATCTCTTTTATTTCTTTAATCTCTTCTTCTGCTTTTTTGTTTATCTGATAATCATATTCATTTTTTATTCTGTCTTTTTGGGCTTCTCTGTTCTGGGACATTAAAATTATCGGAGCTTGAATTACTGCAAGACATCCAAGTATCAGATTTAGGAAGACAAATGGATAGGGGTCAAATGGGTGCTGGGAGTATCGTATCAGCACATAAGCATTCATAAAAACCCACGACAAAAGCAGAATAAACAAAAAAAGAATAAATCCCCAGCTTCCTGTAATTTCTGTTACTTTATCTGCAGCTTTCTGCCCAAAAGTTCTTCTTGTATGATGAATTTTGAATGCAGGGTCTTCCAAATGCCTGAATCTTGCCTCTTTTTTCATATCCTAAAAAAGATATTTTAATTCTTAAATTTAAGGGTTTCTAAATGAGCTATTAGCCTATTCTTTTGTAACTATGCAGGGATTACAAATAGGAAGATTTAAATAGAAAAAAGCCATTAAATTTCTATGAAAATTTGTGCTATAAAACATAATTCGTTAAATGAAGATTTTGAAATATTCAAGAATAAATTAATCTCTGCAGTTGGGACTAACTCTGATATAATCATAGGCCCATATGACTCTTTTGGAAGAGGGCTATCTACTAAAGAAAGAAAAGAAGAGGTTTATAACCAAGTTCAGAACTTATCTTCAAAATGCGACTCTTTGATTATTCCTGGAACAATCAGTTATCCAATAAATGAACGAGAAATGGTTTGCGAATCACCCGTATTTCATATGGGAAATTTGCTGAATGTTTTTTGCAAAGAAAAAGATAATGGAGAAGAAAAATTAGCTGAAGAAAATGGATACATCTACAAAAGAGGAAATAATTCCAAGAACAGATTTTATTTTAAAGGAAAAGAAATTGCTGTTGAATTATGCGGAGATCACGGAGTTCAGGATGTGAAAGGATGTGATTTAGAATTAATATTAGCGTTTGATTCAAGGGCAGGTTTTTGGATTAATGCATCTAATGACAATTTAAAAAGAAAAGCAATTGTCTGTGATGGATATGCTCCAAAAGTTGAAGTATTTGATTATAATCCAGAGAGAAGAGACAAACTTCGTTTTGTTCCTTCTGAAGAGGAAAATTCTTTAGTGACAGCATTTGTTTAATCCCTAAATTTAATAAACTCCTGTTCTTTTCTTAATTTATGCCTGAAGACAATGAAATTATTGATTATGACAAGCTTGGATTCAAAGCAGGATTGGAAATTCATCAGCAGTTAGACGCCAAAAAATTATTTTGCAATTGTCCTTCTATTTTGCTGGCAGAAAAACCCGATTTTACAATAAAAAGAAGGCTGCACGCTGTTGCGGGGGAAAGCGGAGAGATTGATGTTGCTGCAAGGCACGAAGCAGAAAAAGAAAGAGAATTTATTTATGAAGGATATGACACAACCTGCCTTGTAGAACTTGATGAAATGCCGCCTTATGAAATAAACAGCGAAGCCTTGAAAATCTGCCTTCAGATTGCTGTTATGCTCAATGCAAGAATTTTTCCCATAGCGCAAATAATGAGAAAGACTGTTATTGATGGAAGCAATACTTCTGGATTTCAAAGAACTATTTTGATTGCACACGACGGATGGGTTATTACAAAATCAGGAAGAGTGGGAATACAGAGCATATGCCTTGAAGAAGATGCAGCAAGAATAATTGAGAGACAGAAAGAAAAAAGCATTTTCAGGCTTGACAGGCTGGGAATTCCGCTTATTGAAATAGCAACAGAGCCTGATATGAAAACCCCAGAACAAGTGAAGGAAGTTGCTTTATACATAGGAAAAATTTTGAGAAGCTGCAAGATTAAACGAGGAATAGGAACAATAAGGCAGGATTTAAATTTGTCAATAAGAAAAGGAAACAGAATTGAAATAAAAGGATTTCAAGAGCCGTCTATGATGGTGCAGACAATTAATTCTGAAATCAAGAGGCAGATTAATCTGCTGAACAAAAAAGAAATAATCCGCTCTGAAGTCAGAAACGCACTGCCTGACGGGACAACTGAATTTCTGCGTCCAATGCCTGGGGCAGACAGGATGTATCCTGAAACAGATTTGCCTCTCTTAAAAATATCAAGAGATATGCTGAATGACGTGAAAAAAAATCTTCCCCAGCTTATTGAAGATGTTGAAAAAGAATTGGGAAAAATCGGCTTGTCTGAAGAGATGATAAAAATACTGCTTAAACAGAATAAGCTTGATGAATTCAAGGAGCTTCTGGAAATTTTAAATGAACCAATCCTAATTGCAAAAATTCTGCTGGTTTTTCCAAAAGAAATCGCGAGCCACGAGAAAAAAACTTTAAACGAAATTGAAGAAAAATTAAACAAAGATGTCATAACTTTTGTTATTGAATCTTTGAAAACCAAAAAAATTTCAAAAGAAAATGTAAAATCTGTTCTGGAAAAAATTTCCAGAGGAGAAGAGCCAAAAAGAGCAGTTGAATTTGGAAAGCAGGATAATATTATTACAGAAGAAGCAGTTATGAAGATAATAAAAGAAAAGCCCAATCTTTCTGAAAATGCATATATGGGGCTGGTGATGAAAGAAATGAAAGGGAAGATTTCTGGCGGAGAGGTGATGGAGATTATAAGAAAGCTTTTAAACAAATAAGGAGATTTTATATAATGAAAAACCGCATTCCTGTATCAGAAGTTTTTGAAGGAAAAAACAAGAAGGCAGAAGTTGCCGGCTGGGTGAAAAACTCAAGAGCTTTGGGAAAAATAAAATTTTTAGTTTTGAAAGACATTTCTGGAGAAATACAAGTTACTGCTGTTGAAAAAGAAGTTGATAAGAAACTCTTTGAAATGATTGACAAAATTCCAAGAGAATCTGTTGTTCAGATAGAAGGAGAAATCAAAGAATCAAAGCAGGCGCCTGGCGGAAAGGAAATTATCCCAGAAAAATTAATTGTTTTAAACAAAGCAGAAGAAAATCTTCCTATTGACATTTCTGACAGCTCAAAAACCGAACTTGACAAAAGACTGGATTTTAGATTTCTTGATTTTCACAGAAAAAAAGTTCAGGCAATCTTCAAAATACAAAATGAAATTGCACAGGCATTCAGGAATTATTTTTATGAAAAAGGATTTTTTGAATTGCAGTCTCCGGGAATAATAAGTTCTGCATCTGAAGGCGGGACAGAATTATTTCCTGTTCAGTATTTTGAAAAGAAAGCTTATCTTGCGCAAAGCCCGCAATTATACAAGCAGATGCTTGCATGTTCTATGGAAAAGGCATTTATGCTCGGGCCAAGCTGGAGGGCAGAGAAGCATAATACAACAAGGCATATTAATGAAATAAGAATGATTGATATTGAAGCAGCATTTTACAATCAGGATTCAATAATGAAAGAACTTGAGGAAGCTGTCCAGTATGTTGTTTCAAGAGTCCTGAAAAATTGCAAGGAAGAATTGAAAATTCTTGAAGTCAAGGACTTGAAAATTCCAAAGGGAGTTTATCTTCATTATGAAGATGCAATTAAAAAAGCAGGCGGAAAAATAGGAGAAGATTTCACGCCAGAACAGGAAAGAAAACTTTGTTCATTGTACAAGGGGGATATTGTATTCACTCATTCTTGGCCAACTTCAATAAAGCCATTTTATATTATGCCCAAAGACGCAAATCCAAAAGCTAAAGAAAGCTGCGGTTTTGATGCACTTTACGGGGGAGTTGAAATTTCTTCAGGCGGGCAAAGAATTCATCTTCCTGAATTATTAATTGAAAGAATAAAAGCAAAAGGGCTGAACCCTGCAAACTTTAAGTCATATATTGATTCATTTAGATATGGGGCTCCGCCTCACGCTGGCTGGGCAATAGGGCTTGAAAGAATAACACAAATAATCTGCGGTTTGGACAACATCAAAGAAGCAACAATGTTCCCTCGCGATAGAGATAGATTAACTCCATAATCTCCTAGTGCACTCTCTTTGTTCGCGCAGGGATATACTCCTTACTATTCTAAAAAATATACCACTATAAAATAGTAATATTTATATAGTTTTTAACATTTGGATAAATATGTATTGGGAAAAACTAACCTCTGCTGAAAGAAAATTAATAAAAGAACCAAGTGATTTTCCAATTATTTCCCTAATCAAAAGCTTATCCTGCTTAGAGAGAAATGTCATTTACAATTCCATAAGAATTAAAGAGGAACACCAAGAAGAATATAAAAAAATGCAGGAACCTTGGGTTGATGATTTTAAGGAGCTTTGGGGAGAAAATCATAAAAGAAACCCAGATGAATATCCTGCTGAATTTAGCACAGATTTTCTTGAAAGCGGGGAATATGAAAGATACAGGCTGTATTACTCTGCAAGAAATCCGCAGAATATAGAAATTATAAAAGTCAATCCAATTACTTCGGAGTTTTTGGCGAAAGCAATTGAAACAATAAGCATTGTGAGCATACTATTTGATAATTATTCTCCCAATTCCAAATAACTAATTTTTTATACTCTTTATTCTTAAAACTTTTATGAATTTTTTATTTCACAATTTGTCTGAAAAGGAAAAGGAAGAGATAAAGAAACAAGTTAATTTTATAACTGAGTCTTTCTCCAAAAAGCTTTCTGAAATTGAAAAGACAAAAGTAGGGGAAGGATTTATTGAAAGAGAGGGAAGCACAAGGAGCGAAGGGGGAAATCCTGCAGAATTTTCAAGAAAAATAATGTTTGAAAATGCACCTGAAAAAAATGATGATTTTATAATTGCGGAGAGAAAATCATGGAAATGATTTCCCTTGCAATTACTTTCAGCAACTGGGAGAGAAAGAAATGGTAAAATTAAAACTTTATGGAATTGGAAATGAAGACAATTTTAGTTATTATCTCTTTGATAAAAAACAAGAAATATTCGACATTCTAATAAAACTTTTTCTTTTAGAATTTGATATCTATTGGTTATCTCATTCTTCGAATGAAAATAAAAGAATTAATATAGAAAAATATACCGATGTTCATAAAAGTTACGTAAGTGAAAAGTTAAGAATAGATTTTTTTTATGGTAAGGAAAGAATTTATTTAACGTTAAATTGCCCCCTAAATTTAAGAATGAAATTTAATGAAGCTTTATTCAAATACGTGGTTATGCCTAAAAATAAGTTTAAAATTAAGAAAAAATAAAATGAACACACAGGAAAAATTAAAGATTTATCTGAAAGAAATTGAGAAGAATGACAAGAAAGGAAACAAGATAAATGCTTTTCTGCAGTTAAATCCAAATGCTGTTCAGGAAGCGAAAAAAATTGATGCTAAATCCAAAAAAGGAAAACTTGCAGGGAAGATTATTGCAGTAAAAGCAAACATAAATGCTCTTGGAATGAATGCCTCGTGCGGAAGCAGGACTCTTGAAGATTATCAAAGCACATACGATTCAGAAGTTATAAAAAAAATCAAGGAAGAAGACGGATTGATTATAGGAATGGCGAATATGGATGAATTTGCATGCGGATGGAGCGGAGAAACATCTGCATTTGGAGCAACGAATAATCCGAATGCAATAGGATATGTTGCAGGAGGAAGTTCATCAGGGAGCTGTGCTTCTGTTGCAGCAGGTTTTTGTGATATGGCTTTAGGAAGCGATACGGGGGGAAGCATAAGAGTTCCTGCAAGTCATTGCGGAGTTGTTGGAATAAAGCCGAGCTACGGGAGTGTTTCAAGATATGGATTAATTGACATGAGCATGAGTTTGGATCAGATAGGAAGCATTGCAAAAAATGTTTCTGATGCTGCGCTTTTATTCGGGGTTATAACTGGAAAAGATGAAAAAGATGCAATTTCCATAGGAAGCAGGATAAATTTAAAAGAAGTTGAAAAAGTTCCTGAAAAAATAAAAGTTGGAATCCTGGATTTTGAGATAAATGATTCAAGAATACAAAAATTAATTGACAAAAAAATAGAAGAAGCAGAGAAGAAATATAAATGGAAGATTGAAAAAATAAAAATGGATTATATTGATTTTGCTGTTGCAACTTATTTTCCTATTGTTTATGCTGAATTTTTTTCTGCAACAAGAAAATTTGACGGGAGAAGATATGGGAAAAAAATTGAAGATGTATGCGGAAGCGAGGTTCTTAGAAGGATAATCGGAGGAAGCGAAATAAGCAAGGCAGAACACGCAGGGAGATATTATTATCTTGCTTTGAAAGCAAGAAGATTAATTGAAGAAGAATTTAAAAATATCTTTAAGAAATTTGACTGCATCATCTGTCCGACTGTTCCGCGGCTTCCTCATAAAATTGGAGAGAAAATTCCAATTGAAGTTATGTTTCAATATGATGCCCTGACTTGCCCAATTAATTTATCTGGAGATTGTGCAATAAGCATTCCTGCAGGAGAAGTCCAAAAAATTCCTGTCGGGATGCAGATAATCTGCGAAAAATTTCAGGAGCAGAAATTATTCCAGATTGCAAAATGTTTTGAAAAGCTTGAATAATTATATTTTTTAATAATAGATAAATATTTAAATAGATTTTTTCTTTTATATAAAAGAGGGGAAAATGGAGAGGCAAAGATTTATTCAAAGTTTTGTATTAATATTACTTTTAGCTGTAGCAATGGGATTTGTTTCTTTTCAATCAAACTTAAAGTTTACAGGAAATGCAATTCTTGGCGGATATGATAATCAAACTTCCTGTGAAAGTGCAGGATATACTTGGGAAATTCTCACTAATCATGTTTGTACAAACATCTCTGGCTGTGTAACATGTGCAACAGGATGTGTTTCAGCTTATACTGAAGTTTTATGTGCAGAAGGATGTCAGGCA
>CABMHR010000004.1 GCA_902386025.1 uncultured archaeon
CTGGCTGTGTAACATGTGCAACAGGATGTGTTTCAGCTTATACTGAAGTTTTATGTGCAGAAGGATGTCAGGCAAATTGTCAAACATGTGAAGATGTTGTAACTGGCGGACAATGCACTGGAGATGTCTGTGACTCTACTCATTTGGATTTATGTTCTGATGAAGCAAATTGTGCAACTGCAACTGGTTATTGGTATGATAATGCTTGTAATGAAGAAGAACAAACAGCCACTTGTTCAACAGATTTAACATTATGTTCTGATGAAACAAATTGCATAGCTGCTGGTGGGCATTGGTATGATAATGATTGCAATTCAAAAGCAGAAGAGACTTCTCCTGCAAAAATTCCAAGCACTACTTTAGTCACTGCTGCTGCTACTCAAAATACTGCTCCTGCAGAATCTGCATGCACTCCTAATTTGCAATGCGGCGACTGGCAGGAATGCCTAAACGGAACACAAATAAGAATATGCGCAGATTCTAACAACTGCAATCCTGATGAAGTTGCTTCTACAGAATCTCAAGCATGCACTGTTCCAATAAAAGAAACCTGCTTTGATGGAATAAAGAATCAAGATGAAACAAAAGTTGACTGCGGAGGAGTTTGCAAGAAATGCAGCATATTTACTATTGTTGGTGATGCTATAAGCCCTGTTGGGAATAAGACAAATATATTCATTTTCTCTGGAGCTTTGCTTTTAGTTATAGGCGGAATTGTCTGCTTTAAGATTTTGAAAAAAAGAAAGAAAAAGCAGAATTAATTTTTCTTTAATTAAAGAACCATAAAGTTTTAAAGGGTTTTTTGTTCTTAACTATATGAAAATTGGAGAAATTGAAATCAAGTGGCTTGGACATTCTGGATTTTTAATAAAAAACCATCACGTTATTTATATAGACCCTTTTAATATAAAAGAAGATTCTGAAAAAGCTGATTTTATTTTGCTTACTCACAGCCATTATGACCACTGCAGCATTGCTGACATAAAAAATATAATCAAAGACGGAACAAAGATTCTTCTCACTGCAGATTCTCAAAGCAAAATAACAAGATTCCAAATTCCGATTAATATTCATATCATTGAGCCAAATAAGGAATTAACATTTGGGGAGCTTAAAATTTCAACTGTGCCTGCGTATAATCTTGATAATCCTGCTCATCCAAAAGAAGAGGGCTGGGTTGGCTATATTATAAAGATGAATGATGTTTCTGTTTATCACGCTGGAGATACTGACTTTATTCCTGAAATGCAGAAACTTACTGGACACAGACAGCCAGACAAAAAATTCATTGCCCTGCTACCAATAGGGGGGAGATTTACAATGAATGCAGAGGAAGCTGTTGAAGCAGCGAAACTGATTAAACCTTTTCTTGCAATTCCAATGCACTATGGGAGCATAATAGGAAGCAATGAAGATGCAGAAGAATTTGCAAGATTATGTAAAAAAGAAGGAATTGATGCAATGATTCTGGAGAAATCATAATGGCTGGCAGATATATTTTTGGAAACAGCAATGATTTTAGCGAATTTATTGATTCAATATCCCCCAAAGAAAAAATAGGAATTGTGACTCATATTGACTTGGACGGAATTGCTTCTGGAATTTTTCTGCAGAAAATAATTGAGTCAAAAGGATTAAAAACTGATTTTATAGAATTTTTTGACTACAATCTAAAATCAATAAATAAAATATTGGAAAAATCTTTTCATGTGCTGTTTTTTACAGATTGGAATATAGACAATTTTCCAAATGAACTTGATATTTTAAGAGAAGAAGGAAGAGTTTTTGTAATTGACCATCATCCCCCAAATCCGAGCTTGGCAAACAAGCAGGGGATTATCAAAACAGAATCAAATTACTGCTCTTCCCAATGCCTGTTTGACATAGCAAAAGAAAGAAATTATTTTGATGCAAAAGAACTTGAATGGCTTGTCTGCTCTTCAATGATAATGGATTATACTTTTAATTCTGAAGAAAATATTAAATTCTTAAAATCAATTTATCCAAAGCTGTCTGAAAAAGACATCTGGGCTTCAGAACCAGCAATAATAGGAAACAAGATAGCAAATGCACTTCTTTATTACAAGCCAGACTGCAAAAAAGTTTATGAACTTGTCCTTAAGAAAGATTTAATTTCTCTCGACGGAATAAGTGATGAAATTGAAAAAGAAATTGAAGACGGGGAGAAAAGATACTTGAAAGAAGCAGAATATTTTCCTTCCCAAAACCTTTACTTCGGCTATCTTACCACAAAACACAAGATGGCTTCTCCAATAGTCACCCGACTCTCTGGAAGATTTGACAAAACTTTGATTATGGTTTCAGACAGCGAAGAAAAAGGAATTGTTAAATTTTCCGCGCGAAATCAGACAGGAAAAGTTGATTTAAATCAGGTTTTAAAAAAATGCATCAAGGGATTCAAGGATGCAACTGCAGGCGGGCATATTAGGGCATCAGGAGGAAGTTTTCCAAAAAATTACATTAATGAATTTAAAGAAAGACTTCTGAAAGAATTATAATATGACAGACAGCTTTTTGCAAAGGAAACAAGATGTTCTCTCAAAAATTGACAAGTCTTCAATAGGAAAATGGGACGAGAAAATAAAAAAACTCTGCGATAAAATAAATTCAACAGAAAACTATTATACAACTTCTTCCTGTTCTGGAAGAATCTTGCTTATGATTGAACAGGACAAAAAAGGCAGAGATTTGTTTCTTTTTGTTTCCCACAATAAAATATCTTTCGGACAATTAAAAAAAGAACTGGCTAAATTAGTAAAGAAAAATAAAAATATCAAGTTTAAGATTGAACCATGCATAATTCATATTGCATGCAGAACGCTTGAAGATGCTGAAAAGCTTTTTGAAAAAGGGAAAATTGCAGGATGGAAAAGGCTTGGAATAATCGGAACAAGCCATGGCTTTACATTTGAACTGAACAGCACAGAAAAGCTTGAATTTCCTGCAATTCAGAACAAAAAAATTCTCGTTGATGACAATTTTCTGAAAATAATCTTAAAAGATACAAACAAAAAGCTGGAAAAAAGCTGGATGAAGATAAAGAAGCTGGAAAAGGAATTTTAATTTCCTTACGATTTTGAATTAATTACTCATCCATTCATTAAATATTTCCTCTATTAAATGAACTTCTTCTAATTTCGAGTTGAATCTTTCACGTATTTTTTTACAATTCACTCCATGAAAAAAAGGTGTTTCTATAGGTTTTATTTTTAATTCATCACACTTTTTTTTTAATTAAATTAAAAGGTAAATTAAACTCTTCTTTATCAACTCCTGACAAGATTGCTATCTTTACTCTTTTAATTATCTCTTTTGAGAATATATTCTCTATATGTTCATTAATTTCTTCTTCTAAATTTTCTTGCCTTATTTCTTTTTTATTGTTTTTCTTATTCGGTATTGATTTTGGCATACTATCGGCATAAATTATTATAGAACTCCCTTTCTTTTTACATATTTTTTTTAATTCTTTTCCTTTCATTTTATTAATCTCTCCAATAAATTTATAAGAAATATTCCAAAAAGCGGTACTGGATGCTTTTTTTCCTCCATAATTTATTCCCTCAAAATCATATAAATCTACTTTATTTTCTACTCTATTTGGATTATTTGCTTCTCTTCCAATAATTAATATCAAAGGAAAATTTTCTTTTTCAGTGTTTTTATATACACAAATTAAAGGATGTGAATTATCATGCATATTCTAATATTAGAGAGATTAGTTCTTAAATTATTTTAATTTCACTCTTTTCAAGAGATAATAACTATTTAAAAATAAGAAGTGCCTCATTTTCTTAATATTAATTTAAACATCAAGTAGATTAAATTAATATTCGTTGATGAAGCACTCTTTCTTAATAATAAATGGAAATGTATGAAATATTTAAACATTTCGTTAAATTAGCATACACTTCCGAAATCCTGAATACAGGATTATATAACATTGAAAGGAGGTTAAAAAAATGGTATTAGATTTTGCAAAAGAAGCGATTGATAACGCAAGCACCCATAGCATTAACTTTGACGAATTGAAAGCTGGAAAAGCTAACATCAAGGTTGTTGGAGTTGGAGGAATGGGTTGTAACGCGATAACTTGGCTTTTCAACAAAGGAATTAGCGGGGCTACTGTTTATGCAACAAATACAGATGCACTTCACCTTAGTGTTTCTAAATCTGACGAGAAAATTCTTATAGGGAAAGAATTGACAAGAGGATTAGGAGCAGGAGGACGCCCTCAAACAGGAAGAGAGGCAGCAAAAGAAGCTTTGGCTGAACTTAAGAAAGCTGTTGGAGGAGCAGATATGGTATTTGTAGTTGCAGGAATGGGCGGTGGAACTGGAACAGGCGCAGCACCAGTAATATCTCAAATTGCCAAAGAATCTGGAGCAGTTGTAATAGGGGTTGTCACAATGCCTTTTGAATCAGAAAGAGCAAGAATTGACAAGGCTGAATTTGGATTGCAGGAATTGAGAGAAGTTACTGATACAACAATTGTTCTTGACAACAACCGATTAGTAGACATTGCAGGACAATTGCCTATTGAACAGGCATTTGCTGTTGCCAATGAATTAGTTAGCACAATGGTTAAGGGTATTGTTGAAACAATTACACTGCCAAGCTTAATCAATCTGGACTATGCAGATGTTTCAGCGATAATGAAAGACGGCGGAGTTGCAGTTATCGGAATTGGAGAAGCAGACACACAGAACAAAGTTATGGAAGCAGTGCAGCAAGCTCTTACACATCCTCTACTTGACGTGGATTATAAGGGAGCTACAGGCGCTTTGATACACGTAACCTGCGGGCCTGACTTGAAATTGGAAGAATTTGATTTGATAGGAAGAGCTGTCTCTGAAAATCTTAATCCAGAAGCAAATGTTATTATTGGGGCTAGAATCAGCAAAGAATTCACTGGAAAAGTAAGAGTGATAACAATAATGACTGGTGTTAAGTCACCATATGTTTTAGGAAAAGATTTGGAAGAGTTTTCTTCTTCATCATCAGGAAGAGCTCCAACAAAAGAAATGTCTGATTTAGGAATAGAAGTCTGGAGATAAATAAACAGGAATTTTTATTTTTATTTTTTTTATTTTTTAAGAATTAATCAGCACTCTTTGGGCTTTTCATTTTTACATTCCCATACTTGTTGAAGTAAAGAATTCTGTCCAAGTCAATCTTTAACCTTCTTGTTTTTGGCTTTTCAAACTCAAATCCAATCGGGAAAACTGCTTCAACATTTATTTCTTTTGGGATATCAAGAACTTTTTTTATATGCTCTTCAACAAAATATCCTATCCAGCAGGTTGATAATCCCGATTCAACTATTTTGAGAATAAAATTCTGAATTGCAGCACCTGCCTGCTGTCTTGTCCAAGCTTCTCCGGATTTTCCATACTCATTTACTGTTCTTGAAGGATTAGAACAGGCAACTACTAAAAATTTTGCCTTAGAAATAAACGGCTGCTGACAGGCTTCTGATATCTTGTTTATTTTTTCTTCATCATCAATCATAATAAATTTTAAAGTGTAATTATTGCCCGCCATTGAAGCATATCTTGCAGCGTCAATGCATTCAATAATTTTTCTCCAATTCGGCTTTTTATCGCTGAATTTCCTGACGCTGTGCCTTTCTTTTATTGCTTTGTCAAGTTCCATGATATAATCAGCAAAGAGAATTATAAAAAGGTTTCTTTATGTTTTTTTGCAGATTATTGCCTCTTTCTGCTTTTCATTAATAAACAAGCTTACTTCTTTTTTTCCGTTTAATCTTGATTCATAAAATTTCCTTACATTCCAGTAATCTTCAGGAGGAATATTATATCTTAATGTGACTTTTCCTGCTCCAATCTCTTTTAATTCTTTTAAAATTTCTTCCTGCCTGCTGCTGCAGATTTTTATTATTTCATAAGGAATCAAGAAATAAGATTTAAACAGACTGTTTGAGAGAAGAACAGGCTTGTTTAATTCAAGAATAGAAGCATTAAATTTTTCTGCAAGTTCATTTGTCAAATCTGAAACTACGACTGCAGGGTCTATTGAATAAAGATATCTGAAATTTTTGAAATTCTCTGCAGAGATAACCCTCTTAGATTTTATTGCTTTTTCTGAATTTGTCAGCTTCTCTTTTGATGGCAGGGCAACAACTGATTTCCCGCAGGTTTTTAATTCATTAAAATATAATGTAAGCCTGTTTAATTGGCTGTTTAAGGAAAGAAATTCGCTTTCAAAATTATAATCTTTTTTCAGGGTTTCAATATCCTGCGTGAAAGGAGGAATTTCTATTGCTATCTTTTTTGTCAATGGCGAATAAAATTCTATTATCTTATCAACTGGAGGCTGGATTTGGCTTAATGTCCTGTCTGTTTCTTCTGGACGTTCTGTATCAAAAAATACAATATCAACTTTTTCTTTTGAAATTTTTTGGATTATGCTTTTGTTTAATGCATCCCCGTTTATTACTTCAACATTTTTAATTCTCAATTTCTTTAAGTTTTGATTTAAGATTCTTGCTCTATTCTTGTCTTTTTCTACTGCTATCACTTTTTTGCATCTCCTTGAAAAAGCAATTGTCTGCCCGCCTATTCCTGCTCCAAGTTCAACTAAAACACTGCACTTCAGCTTTTCTGCTCTGTAATTTGCAACATCTTTTGGGGTTGCAAATCTGATAAATTCTTTTGGAATATTCAATTTTTCCTGAAATATTATTTGCTGTTTTGGCGCGCGGGACATAATTAAACAAGCCAAGTTAAATTTATAAATTAAATTCTTCTTAATATTTTATGGCGACATATCCACCAGACCCAAGAAAAAGAAAGCTTGACTATAACATAGCACAGAATATCTATGATGATTTTGCAAAGCTTTGCAGCAGAAAAGGCTTTGCTCCGCAAGTTATTCTTGAAAAATTAATGGCTAAGTTTAATCAGACAGGGCAAGTTTAAGTAACGAATTAATTCTATAAATATTGTAAAGAATAACTTTAAATATCAAAAAAAATTTGGTTGAATATGTCTCGGTAGCTCAGTTGGTAGAGCATCTGACTGTTAATCAGAGGGTCATAGGTTCGAGTCCTATCCGAGACGCTTGCCTGTTTTCCTTTTCCCTTTCTGCTCTTTTAATCCGAAATCCAGAACTGGCTGAACTTGATGTTTTTCAAGAAAAGCATATACATTTGCCTGCTTTGAACCGTGTATTATTGCAATAATTGCATCCTCCCCGTTTTTTATTGCTTCTGGAGCCCCTATAATCCCCACTTCATTGTCTTTTATTTCAAAATTGCATTCTGTCAGCATACTCAATGTTCTGAATGTTTTTCCCTCTTTTCCTATAATTCTTGCTCTTATCACTTCTAAATCTTTCCTATGTGTATAATTTTTAATGTTCAGGACTTCAAAAATATAATCCTCTTTTTTAATCAGCAATGCAGCAGACAAGGGGAAGCCAAAATTCACTGCTTCAATTACTTTCTCTGCTGTAAATTCATCTTCTGGATTTCCTTCAACTGACACTTCTTTTTCTCTTATTTTTATCTTAACATTTAAAGCTGATTCAAGCTCTTTTTTGTTTTTTATTATTTTTTTGTTTTCAGAAATTATAATCATCTTTGTATAAAAGAAACAAGGTTTTTATTTTTTTAGAATTCAGATTTTTCTGTCTCAAGATATCCCTGCCTTTTAAGCCATTCAACCTGATTTGGCTTGTATTTTAGTATTATATCTCCCTTGTCCTTGTCCAGCTCCCAAAGTTCAACTATAACAACGTCTTTTGGGCGAAGCCAGAGCTTTCTTTTCAATCTTCCAGGAACACGGCAGTTTCTTGTTTTTCCATCAAGGCATTTAACCATCATCTTGTTGCCCCCAAATCTTTGTTCAACTATTCCAAGAACTTCCCTGTCTCCTCTCGGCAGAGGAGCACGTGTTACTATCTGGTTTTCTTCTTCATTTTCTTCTTCCTTTTTCATATTCATTCTGATGAACAGGTGTTTATAAAAATATTGAATTATAAAAGAATAAGCGTGTAGGGAATGTTTTGAATTTTCTTTATAGAATCTTTTTCTATTATTCCTGCCTTTAATGCTGCATTTATAGAATCTTTTCCTGCAATGTAAAAAGTTGCATCTTCTCTTGACATCCTATTCATAACCAAAATAGCTTCTTCCTCGTTCATTTCTTCTCCAAGAAAAAAGCTTTCTTTTACATCAAGCTGAAATTTTCCCTCTTCAAATTTCTTTCCTAAAAGTTCAGAATCGCAGACAGCTACAACATATCTTGCTGATTTTATAACTCTAACAATAATCATAAAAAAATAAAAATAAGATAATTAATAAATTTATTTCTTTCCTAACATGCAGCAGACAGTTGTCCCGCACTTAGGGCATTTTCCTTTTGCCATTGTAGTCCCTCTTGAAGTTTTTGACTCCTTTGGGTCTTTCATCTCAACTTTGCCTTTGCACTTAACACAATAACCTTGTACCATTTTTCCTCCTTGTTTATAATTGTTATATAAAAACAAATTCTATGAATCTGTATGAGATTTAGAAAGGAATATTACTTTTAAATGTTTAGATAATGATTTTCCCTTGAAAAAGGCTGTTTTTGAGAATTAAATCTTGCTTCTTACACTATGTTTTGCCCCGCAGGCAAGACATTTTACAAATGTAAACCTGTCTTCCTTGACTAATTCTGTGTCTGGCTTTCCGCATTCGCTGCATAAAACAAATTCTTTGACATACTGCTCAACTTTTTCATTTATTTTTGCACTTGGAACATTTTGATTCAGAACTAACCTGTCTCCGTCTTTCTGTCCGGATACAGACAGGGCTTTTAGAATGAATTTCTGGAAATGTTCAGGATTTCTTCTTAAATAAGATGCAATCTGAAAGAAATTTGTCATTATTGTTTTCTTCCCTTCAAAGTGCCCCTCTATCTTTGGGATTTCAAACCTGTCTTTGCTTTCTGTTCGCTTAATTTTTGTATAAGCTTCATTAAGCAACTGTTCATAATCTGTCATAAAAATTAGAAATGAAGAGGATTTATAAGGGTTTTGAAAGAAGAATAAATTAGTTTCCGAATCCCGCAACTTGCTGATGATTGCACCAAGGGCATTTTGTATCATCAGGAGTTTCCATACTTCCATTTCCAACAGTATGTTCATAAAAAACTGCATCAAGGCAACCCAAACAAATATGCCAAAAATTGTCGTGGTAATCGGAAGTTACACCATTTTCAATATAACCACAATAGACTTCTTTTTCTCCGCATTTTTTGCAGGATTCTTCCAGTTTTCTATTGTGCTTCATGATTTGTTTAGAATCAACTTTTCTTAGAATATCTTTCACTCTGCTTAATGCGCTTACTCCTTCAAGGGAGTTGGAGTATGAATTTTTTGTCTCACCAAATTTTTCCCTTAAATCAAGTTTTAGAAATTGTTCAAAGTCCATAAATATATGCGCTTTTTTGCATTTATAAGAATTATGTATTATTCTTATCCAAGCCACCTGATTTTTCCAGGGCGAGGCTCAAATATAATTCCTTCTTCAAGCAATCTCTTTATCTCCTGATTTATCACATCTGGAGAAACCTCTCTCAAGTCCATTATTATTGTATCCATTTCAATTCCTCCGTCTTTTTCTGCGCCTTTTATTATATCAAGAATTTTATCTTTTACTGCAATTATCTGCTCTTTTGCCAATGGCTGAACATTTCTGCTTTTTACTTTTTCAATTTCTAATTTTCTCAGCAAAAGATATTTTGCATCCTGCTCTTTCATTATTTCGGGGGAAATGTATGTTTCATTATTAAAATTTCTCAAAACCCCTATGATAAGAACTGTCTGCCCCTGTGAAATATTCTTAAATCTTCCGACTTCATCGCTGAAGCATTTTATTTTTATCTGCCCGCTCCCGTCGTCTAATGTGAAGAATATATATTTTCTCTCACCATCGCTTTCATACTTGTCTGTTATATTGCCGATTATATTCACTCTTATTATTTTCTTATCTCCCAATTCCAAAAAAGAAAATCTTTCTCCATCCATTATCGGCTTTCCCAACAAAACATCACCAATTCTAAACTTATATGCAACATTTCTCTTGAATTGTTCAGCCATAAACTAGAAAAATAAAAGATGTTTTTAAAGATTTATGTGAGATTTTTATGGAATAATGGAATAGTTATCACCTCTTTTTATTAAATATAGTTATCAGCATCTCACATTCGTTAGGTTTTATTATTAACTAAACGCCCTCTTTATGAATAAATCTTTTAGCCTGTTCTGCTTATGTATCCTTTTCTTGGACTGAATATATCTCCTGAATTGCTTAATTTTGCAAGAGCTTCATCAATTTCCTCTTTGCTCATCTTCCCTTCAAGTTCATTTTCTATTTCTTCAAGAGGAATCATTTTCCCCAATTTATTCTCCAAATCTATAATTATATCTCTTACATTCAATATTTTTCCTCTTTGTGATGCAGAGAATCTTCCTGAAATCCTGTCAATATCAAAAGTTTTTGATTCATAATCATAGCCCACTTGCATAAGATAATATTTCATCAGTTCAATTGATTTTTTTGCATCTTCTCTTGTAACTTTCTTGCTTAATCTCATTTTTGCACAAGCTTCTGACATTCTTATCAATGCCTGAAGCTGTCTTGCTGAAATTGGGATAGGACGCAAGCCACCTTCTGAAGCAATAGGCTGGTTTCTCAAATCAACATAAAATTCTTTTATTTCTTTTATTGCTTCGTCTGACAATTCCGGCTTTATTCTCTGCTTTGCATATGCAACATATTTTCTGAACAAATCTCTTGGAACAAACATTCCTTCTCCTTCCATTTTATGTTCATTCAAAACATGTTCTGCAATCATTTCATCTTTTCTCCTGTCTGGAATATCTCTCAATGTAAAAATAATATCAAATCTGTTAATCAGTGTTGGGGGCAAATCAATCTGCTGGGCTATTGGCTGCGAAGGGTCAAATCTTCCAAATTTCGGATTTGCTGCTGCGAGAACAGATGTTTCTGCACGAAGTGTTGCCTGAACATTTGCTTTTGAAATTGTAATTGTGTTGTGAAGAATCATCCCATTTGAAACAAAAGTGTGATAAGGTTCTACTGTAACATCATACACCCATCTTATATTTTCATTTTTTATTATTGAAATATCTTTAATCTTTACCCAGCGTGCATAGCCAAAAGCTAATCTTTCAAGCTCTTTTAATTCTTTTATTATTTCTTGGCTTTCTTTTGAATCCGACTGCACTGCTTTTTTCATTGCTATATTAACTAATTTTTGAAGGAACAGCCTTTGTTTTTCAACTCCCAAATCAATTTGATGTCCTATTTCTTTTTTTGCAGAAATATTCAGTTTTTTGAAAATTTCGCTTATTTTATCTGTGCAATTAGGAATAACATCTCTTATTGTCTTGTATGTTTTTTCTTTTTCCGCATATTCCCTTAGTTTTTGTTTTTTATGGGAAGATAAAAAATTTATGTTTAATAAGAACTTGCTTAAATTTTCCTGCCCTGAAATATCCAATCTCCAGACTTTTGAATGATTGTCTTTAAATATAGAAGATTGTATACCAAATCTTAATAATAAACAAGTCATCTGTTCTTCAAGTTCTCTATTCTCTGATACAAATGAAATTCTGCAGCCATTTCTTTGTTGGTTAGAAACAGAGCCGTCTCCGTCGTAGAGAGCCATTAAAAGATATTTTATACTCTCTTCAGGCATTTGCATCAGCGCTTCTGGTATTTTTCTTATCTTTCCTTTCTCAAGCAGGCTTGAATCAAGCCTTAACATTTCTTCTGCGACTTTTTTTGAGATTACTCTTACGGAGAAGAGATTTCCTCTTTTTGTGATAATCGGTTTAACCTTAAAATACTGCTCAACTGCTAATTTATAATCCTGAATCAATCTTTCATTGTTATTGCAGAACTGAATTCCTGTTTTCCTGCCCCTGTTCAATTCATAACATCCATCGCTTAGATGATAGCCAATTATTTTGCAAAGCAAGTCATTTTCTTTTTTGTAATTTAAGGTATTTATCTTTATCTCTGAAGGGATTGGAAAAAACACCCCTTGTTTTAATTTTTCAGCAGGTATTGTTGTTATTTTTCCGTCTTTTACTACCCAGCATGGATGTTCTGGAGTTACTGTTATCTCTCTGCCATTTGCCAGAATAATTTTAATAAATTCCTTTGGCGCAATATGCCTGCTTACCCTATCTGCTTTGAGCGGAAATTGATTTTGAAAGTTTGTGGATATTAATTCCACATTATCAACTGGAAGAATCTCGCAGTTTTTTCCAGAATAAACTTTTTCTTCATTTTTTTCAATTAAAGAATCAACAAATTTTCCTATCTCAACTTCTTTCCCATTTGATAGCATTAGTTTAAAGTCCGGCATCATGCATTGCTGTTCCATCGCTTCGTGCATCGCACTCCTGTCATTTGGATCCATTTTTTCCAGTTCATCAACGCAGACAAGCCCCTTGTTTGCTAATACCATTGCTCCTGCTTCCAAACTCCATCCTCTTAAATATTCATCACGGACAACAGTTGCTGTAAGTCCTGCTCCTGATGCTGATTTTCCGACGACATATCTTCCTTTTGGAGAAATGTTAGCCATAAATCCCAATGTAACTGATTTTGCAACTCCTGGGTCTCCTATCAATAAAATATGAATATCCCCTCTGCTCTTTTGCCCGTCTTTATGAACTTTCTGAACTCCGCTGAATAACTGAAGAACTAAAGATTTTTTTATTTCTTCATAACCCCAAATGCTGGGAGTAATGCTTCTTGCTAAATTTTCAAAAACCATTGGGTCTTCTGACAATTCAAGAATCTGCCTTTCATCTTCTTCTGATATATCCAATTCTTCAAAGGTTTCTTCAAGAGGAATTACATTATTTGCTTCAATTGCCAATTCAAATCTTGTAGAAAGCCCTCCTGTCTGCAGGGGAATAGGAACTTCTTTTAGTATCCCTATTACTTTTATTCTGCTTCCAGGAGTTGTTTTCTCTTCCATTTTTGGCTCAACCAAATCTTCTTTCACAAAAACATTTATTCTCTTTGGCTGTTCTCCTCCTGAAAGAGATTCTGGAGCTTCTTCCACAACCAATCTTTGAGTATCAACCATTTCTTTGCTTAATAGTTTGAATCCCCCTCTTCTTCCGCATGAGCATCTTGGAGGTTCGCGGAATTTTTTTTCTATCTGCAGGACAGACATAACTGTTCCGCAGCTTGGACATTCAAATTTAGCATTTACAACCTGCGGGCGGACATCTGATGCCTGCCTTATTATTCCTTCAATTACAATCATCTCATTCAGGTTTTTGGAGCGGATATTTCTTACTTTTATCTCCTGACTTTTTGGAATATTAACCAGTCTTATTCTTACATTTTTTATCAGCCCTGATTCTTCTATTGCTACTTCAATCAGGCGGAGAGTATCTTCTGGATTTGAAAGGATTCCTTCTGGAAGATTGTTTGAGAACTCTGTAAGCTTAATAAAATCAAGATAGACAACATTAGAACCCTTTCTGATTGACTTTCCCAGTTCTTTCTTGTAAAAGTCAAAGAACTTTTTTGCTTCAATCATCAAGTCCTCTGACTTTAATTTGTCTATTCCTGATTCTTTTCCCATCCCTGAAATTTCATTAAAAGATTCTTTCCCTTTTGAAGAATAAGAAGACTTTGAGGCAGGAGTTGATTCTGGGCTTTCTGATTCAGAATCTTCTCCAATTTCAGAAGCAAAATCATCAAATTCTTTTTCTTCAAAGCTCATTGAATGACGCCTCCGCTTTCTTTACACCTGTTTTCTTTCTAAAATAATGCATCACCATTCAGGTTGGAAAAAGAGATTATTTATATGGATTTCTATACAAAAAAGTGTTTTTAAATAGATTAAAATAAAAAGAATAAATCAGGCAAATTAAATTTAAACAAGATAACCTACAAAATGGCAATCAAAATCATAAGTAATATAAGGTGATGTTCCAAATGGATTTGAACATTGTCCTGTTGGTGCCTGCATACAAGCAATTGTTATTGCATCACCGCTTCCGCATCTGTAAGATGTTAAATATGAATAATATCCAGATGGGCAAGTAGTTATAGGGGTTGATTCAACAACATTATATGAGCAGTACTGTTGTGGAGAATCTAAATTTGGATTACCATTACAATCAAAATATTTTATAATTTTAGAACAATCTGGCTGTTGAGTTGTTAATGTAATCCCATCTTCTTTAGTATATATAGCTGTTCTTCCACTTCCACCGAGTATTTTTCCTTTTGTTGTTAAATCTTCGGTAACATTAACAGAACCAAATTGTGCTCGATGATTAACTCCTAAATTTCCCCATATGTTTACTTGATAGTTTCCAACATAACCTCTGTATCCCGGAGTAGAATTGCCCATATTTAACTGATTAGTTGAATAATAAAGTTGTGCTGAACTTAAAGAATTTCCGCTTGCATTAGCACAAGTCCAAGCAGTTCCGCCTGTATTCATTTGTAGGATTTGTCCTGCTCCACAAGTTGAAATTTCAGTATAAGGATGTCCTGCCCCTGATGCAGTGTATGAAGCAGCATAAACTCCAACAGCAGTTATTGCCAATATTCCTAATGTTATAAGAAAATACATCCAGCGATTTGAAAGATTAAATCTTCTTGTCATCCCTTTCCTCTTTTTCATATCAGTTATAATAATATTAGGTTTTTAAATATTTTTGTTCTTGTATGAACAAACAAATTGTTTTAAAGGAAAATGCTCCAATAAAAATTTATCATTTCATCTGCACTAAACTGCACAAGTTCAGAGTAATCTCTGACTCCTGAATTTGTCAACTCGCTCTTGTCTGCTTTTCTCATTGCTTCTAAATACTCTGCTCTTGTCTTTTTGTGTATAATCATAGGCGGATAATTCTTATCCATTAGAATATAGTTAAGAATCATTCTTCCTGTTCTCCCATTCCCGTCCATAAAAGGATGAATTTTCTCAAATTTATGATGAAAAATAACGGCTAGAACAAAAGGATGGAGCTTATTTTGATTTTCATTATACCATTTTAACAGCAGATTCATATCTGTTTTTACATAAGGGGCAGGAGTTGCTTCAAAATTGCTTCTTATAACTTTCACATCCATTATTCTATATCCTTTTCTCCCATCAATATTGTTCATTAATTTATCATGAATTGCTATTATTAATTCATTGTTTAATCTTCCCTTGGAATTAACAATTTCAAAAAAAACTTTTTCAGTATTTTGCAAATCATATATCTCTCTTAAAGTTTTGTCTTTAGGACTAAGCCCTTCCTGAAGCAGATTTTTAGCTTCAGCTAAATTTATAGTATTCCCTTCTATTGAAGTTGTGTTAAATGCAAATTCTATCAAAAAATTCTTTAAAATTTCTTTTTTTGTTAATTCATCTCTCTTATGAAATGTTTGATTATAATGCAACCTGCAGGATTCTATCTCCTCAAGTTTTTCTTTAAGAAATTCATCTTTTTTTAATCTTAAAGATTTAATTTTTTCAAGATAATAATTTGATTCAAGAAAAGAATTGAGAGTCTTATATGCTTTTCTTATTTCATCTTTGTAATCAGACAGATTATCCAAGGATTTTTTAACTTCTTCTATGGAATTTCCCAAATAAGCTATATCTTTAGTCACTCCCCTGCCGTCTTTTCTTTTAGAGATTCTCAAGTAATAATAAGGTTTTCCGTTTATTATCTTCTTGTAAATATAAACCATAACTTATCTAAGAAAAAGAGATTTATAAATCTTACCCTTTACAAATGATAAATCTTATTGTAAGGGGTAATAGTTTTTATTTACTAATGTTAATTCCATTCCCAATCTATTTCTGCATCAACAGCTTCCCACCATTTATTTATTCTTAACATATCCTCACTCATTTTTTTGTATAGTTCAATTAATAATTTTTTGTTCTCTATTAATCATTTTATATAAAAAAGAATTTTTTATTTGTAATTTTTCAGGGCTTCCTTGACATTCTTGAACAGCTGAGTTATGCTGTCTTCAAGCTGCTGCTTGTTTTTTGTTCCTGTGCACACAAGCTTTCCGTTGCTGAAAAGAAGAAATGTTGCATTCGGCTCAACTAACTTGTAAACTAATCCGGGGAATTGCTCTGGTTCATATTCTGTATTTTCCATTTCCAAGGCGAGAAAATTAAGATTTAATTTCAAATTGATTGTTCCTGAAGCCACAATATTCTGGACAGTTATTTTTGGCTTTGCTGTAATCTTAACATTTATTTTTTTCAACTGCTTGATAACTGCATCTATAACCTGCCTTACCTGCGCTGTTGATTTTGTCCCTGTGCATACGAGATTTCCAGAGGAGAAAACAAGAACTGCTGACTTAGGCTCCTTGACTCTCAAAACTAATCCTGGAAAAGTTTCCGGATTGTATTCTGTATTTGGCTGTGTTCTTGCCAGTTTTGTTAGTGGAACAGGCTTTCCCAAAGAAGCAGTAGCGACAATATTTTGAATTTTATAGTTGCTTCCTAAAATCATAATTATAATTGGAAAAAATCCTTTATAAAGGTTTATAAAGGAAAAACAAGGCAACCAGATTTAAATAATCACAGCTTCAAAATGTTTAAATACTACTTAGTATTACTTAGTAATACTATGGAAAGTGTAAGCCTGAAATTAGAGCCAAATTTTCTTAATGCAATAGAAAAAATTATGAAAAAACATAATTATATGACAAAAGCAGAATTTATCCGCGAGTCAATAAGAGACAAAATAAGAAGACTTGAAGAAAAAGAAATACTTGACGACAAAGAATTAATTTCTCAAATCAAGATTAGCGAAAAAAATGCTAAAAAAGGCAGAATTAAAGAATTTAAGTATTAGTATATCTTATGAGTTCCAACAGCTTCTATGATTATTAGTTTTTCTTTTTCATTGATTGTATAAATAGCCCTTATGTTTGCTCCGAGCCAGCACGTCCATTTTCCTTTTAATTCTCCGTGAAGAGTATGAGCATTATTTGCTTTGTATGGGTTTTCTTTTAATTTATCCAGCTTATTTTTTATTTCTTGTTTAAATTCAATATTTTTTCTTAAAATCTTTTCTGTCTTGGGATTTGCAGTAAATATTTGATACATATTTTATCCGTATTTCCAATTCCTTTTCTGGTTTTCAAAATCCTTTTCTATCTCCTTTAGGGAATTTGTTTCAGACAACGGCTTGTCTGGACGCAGAGCAGTAAACCTTGGAAATCTAAGGGCAAAACCAGATGAATAAGTCGGGGATTTTTGTATTTCCTGATATGTAACAGAAACAATAATTTTTGGCTTTATCTTCACGCTTTTTCCTTTCTCTTCTGTAATTAATGGTTTGATTTTTTCTGTAAGCTCTTCAAATGAAATCCCTTCCTCTTTTTTCTCCTTGAATCCTGTCCCGACTTTTCCAATCTCCAAAAATTTGTCTCCGTCTCTGCAGGATAAAATAAAGCTTGAAATCCAGCCAGAGCGCTTTCCTGTCCCGTATTCTCCTCCCGTGATAATCAAATCCAAATCTTTTTCTTCTGGTTTTATCTTCACCATATTTCCGACTCTTCTGCCTGGAGAATATGGGGCTTCAAGATTTTTCATCATCACTCCTTCCTGATTATCTTTCAATGCACTTCTATAAAATGCTTCTGCTTTTTTTTCATCATCGGTAATTATCTGCTTTGAATGAATTATCCTGTAAGGATGACTTTCAATTATTTTTTTTACTAACTCTGTTCTTTTTTTGAACGGCTCATCAAGCATTGATTTTCCATTGTAATATAAAATATCAAAGATATTGACTTCCACAGGAAGTTCATTTTGAAGTTTTTCAATGTCATATTTTCTTTTTATTCTCTGGGAGATTGATTGGAATGGCTTGTATTCTTTTGTTTTCTTGTCAAAACCAACTGCTTCTGAATCAAGAATAAAAGAATCCCCCTTCACATATTTTTTAATGCAGTCGGCAACTTCCGGAAACTGCCTTGAAACATTTTCAAGCGTTCTTGTGAACAATAAAATTTCATTTCCTCTCTTGTGAATTATCAGCCTGAATCCGTCGTATTTATACTCAATCGCGCAGGGTTTTCCTACTGCTTCAAATCCTTCTTTTATTGTTTTTGATTTTTGCGCAAGCATCGCCTTTATTGGTTTTCCAACTTCAATTTTAATTTTTCCCAAATCTTTTTCCTTCCCTGTTCTTGCAGTATCAAAAACTTCTGCTAAATCATTTGACTTGTTAATTGCATCTTGAACTTTTAATGCAGATTCTTTTTCTCCCTTAAAAAATGCACTCGCCATTGCTTCTCTTACTGTGCTTTCCTGAATTCCAATTCTCAAATCTCCAATCAGTGTCCTTACAAGATAAAGAGCTTCAACAGGAGAAGCAGAAGTCAGCAGTTCTGTAATCAGGGAAATTTTTTTGTCAACTGCACCCTTCCCTTCAAGTTCAGGAAGCTTTCTTAAATTTTCCAAAACTTTTTCAGTGGTTAAATTTTTACTTCCTGTGAGTGTTGCCTGTTTTTTATTTTTTGTCAGCTTCTCTGCAACTTTTCCCAAGTCCCCAATAGATTTCCATTCTTTCACAACTTTTCCCTTTTCTGTTCCTGTTGCTTTTGAGATTGCTTTTATTGCTAACTGGCTTGATATGCCTATTTTCTTCTCATTATATTCAGGATAAATATCCCCCATCAATAAATATAAAACATCCCTGTCAGATTCAGAAAGCTCCTTCAAAAATTCCGACAGGATTTCTGTTTTTTCCAATCTTTTTGCGGTTTCAGAAAGAGATTCATACAATTCTGCTAATTTCAAATACCTCATAATAAAACATAGTTAGAGAAGTTTTTAAGTTTAGCTAATAAGTTTCTTCAAATAATTCATAATATGCCTGCGGATGCTTGCAGGCAGGGCATTTCTTCGGAGCTTCCTTGCCGTAATGAATATAACCGCAGTTTCTGCATTTCCACGCAACAACCTTGTCCCTCTTGAAAACTTTTCCTTCTTTGATATTTCTCAAAAGTTTTCTGTATCTCCTCTCGTGCTTCTCTTCAACTTCTGCAATCTGCTTGAATGAATCTGCAATTTCTTTAAAACCCTCTTTCCTTGCTGTTTTTTCAAACTCTGGATAAATTGTTCCCCATTCTGCCTTTTCGCCTTCTGCTGCAGCGAGAAGATTTTCTTTTGTCTTTCCAATTTTTCCTGCAGGGTATTTCGCGCTTATTTCCAATGCTCTTCCTCCTGAATTCTTCAAATGCTGAAAAAATATTTTTGCGTGCTCTTTTTCATTGTCTGCTGTCTCCTGAAAAATTCCAGATATCTGTTCAAATCCTTCTTTTCTTGCTACACTTGAAAAATAAGTATATCTGTTTCTTGCCTGACTTTCACCAGCAAATGCTTTTAGAAGATTTTTCTCTGTTTCACTGCCTCTTAAATTCATAATATATACTGGAGAATATAGTTAATAAATTTTATCAAAACCTTTCTGCTAATATTTTATCCACACTTTTTTGATTAATAATGCAGTACTTTCCGATGCATCCGTATATTTTTTCTTCTCCTGCTTCATTATCCTGAATCGCCAGCACTTTTTCTTTTTTGACAAATTCGCTTAAATGCCTTCCATTATAACCAAAAGATACTGAAAATTCTTCCCCCCAAACTTTTTCTATGCAGCTGACAATTATTTCATTGGGCTTTCCGCCATTGTAGTTAAATCCAAATGCAATATAATCCCCCCTTTTCAATTCATCAAGGGTTTTCATCTTATCTCAATCCGCGTGATTTTTTTGCTGAAGAAGTCAATCCTCTTAATGCTCTGTTTTTATTTTTTGGACTGCAAATCCAGCTGATATTTTTATCTGATTTTATCTCCTGTCTCTGCGGGTCTACCAATATGACTTCGTAAAAATAATTCATTCCATCTTTTCCAATCTGATAAGAATTCAAAACTTCCATGTTAATGAATTTTCTTGCTGTTCTCTGCTCTGCAATTCCCTTGTAGTTCATAATAAGATTCTTGTTTGTATGCATTCTTGCGCTTCTTCTTCCTTTGTTTGGACGAGGACGCTTATGCCCGCCTCTCTTGATTCTTACTCTTACTACTATAAATCCTGTCTTGTCTTTGTAGCCTAAAGCTCTTGCCCTGTCTAATCTCAATGGTTTGTCAACTTTTACGAAAACATCACTGTGACGCCATTCTATCATTCGTTTTCTTAAGGTTTCTTTGTCTGGTTTTTTCCAAGCTTCTTTTATATAATGGTAAAGTCCTTGAGCCATATGTTTCCTAAATAAAATTGGTTTAAAAATCTTCTCTTGAAAAGATTTTTAAATATCCATTAATTTTTCCTGTAAAGAGAGATGATAAAAGAATTTTTTGCTACAGATTTATGGAAATACCTGCTTGGAGCTATTCTTGGAACCTGCCTGCCAAGTCCTGTGGATCCAATCCATTTTTACATAGAAAATTGGCTTTACAAGCATAAAATTAAAAGGTGGAAATTTGAGGCATTGCAGCTTTTTGATTGGTATCTTCTTGATGCATTATGGTATGTTTTACTTGCAATAGTAGCAATGCTTTTATTGCTGGATGACACAACGCAGATACAGGGAGCAACCACTATAATGACTGTGATGGGAGTTGGAATGATAATCAGCATAGTTTGGAGATTCTGTAGCAAAAAAAGACACAAGGACATAAAGAGAAGAACTTTATGTTTGACGCAATAATAACTTTTAAATAACTTCTTTTTATGTAAATATAAGATGAGCCTGTAGCTCAGCCTGGTTTTAGAGCACTACTCTGATACGGTAGGGGTCCACGGTTCAAATCCGTGCAGGCTCATTGACTGCACCAAATAAAAGGAAGATTAAGCGAAGGAAACCTTTGGTGTCCTCGCCAGTGCAGGCTCATTTTGTCCTATTTCAATAACTAATTTTTTACACCAAGCTCAAGAATTAATTTTCCTTCAGAAAGATTATAATCTCTTATAGGAAGATTTATCGGGATTCTTTTTGAATATGCTTTTTTGCTTCCAATTGCTTTTATTTCTATGCTGTTCTCAAGTTTTATTATTGATACATCATCTATGGATTCAACTTCAGGCATTTCAATTTCGTAAACTACCTTGTCGGATAATCTTCTTATATTTGTCTTTGGCTCTTCTTTTTTTAAGCTTGAGAATTTTTTTATTCTTTCTTGTGTGAAAGTATCTTTTTTCAATTTTTCAACTATTTTTTCTTCTGTTTTTTTATTGCTTCCTGCATTATTTATCCTTATTTTTGGTGGGCCGTTTCCAAATGTGGAAATGCTTATGCTTATTCCATCTTTTTTAACTTTCTTTGCTTTGCTTTCATCTGCAAAATTTCCATTCATCTGCTCTTCAAATTCTCTGCTTAAATTTTTCATAAGCGAATTAAAAAGTGTGTTAAATCCAAGAGGAAGCTTTATTGCATTTTCTATCGGAGTAAAGTCATTTTTTCCAAGAAGCCCGTTTTCTCCAATATCTTCTTCAAAGTCCACTCTGTTCCCGCAATAAGGGCAAAAGCCAAATTTTTCTTCTATTTTTCCCCTGCATTTTGGACATTTTTTTTTGTTAAACATATTAATCATTATTATCCAATTTCATTTATATAATTTTGGTAGGTAAATTCCATTTGCAGAATATTCTCTGGACTTTGCATAAATGCGCAGTCCGGGAATTGGACCCGGCCCACAAGATTGGGAATCTTGTATTCTACCGATAAACTAACCGCGCCTGTGATTTTCAGTATAATAATTAATTTAAATATGTTTATGGTTAAAATCTTATGCTAGAGAGACAGATTAGATATAATCGTTTTACTTCAACAGCAGAACAGGAATTTGAAAGGCATAAATGGATTTTTTTAGTAATTAATGAACCAAGAGAACTTTCAAGAATAAAAGAAAGAATCTTTAGTCAACTGAAACCTATAAGCTTCAAGAAATTAGGCTATTCTGCAATACCTCTTTCAGGAGGATTATATTACGATTACTTTTCCTTTACCAGCGAGAGGGGGGAAATTGAAGAACCAAACAAAATTTATCATTCTAAAAAGTTCAAGCAGGACAGAGATTTGACAGAAAAGCGGGAACTTGAACTTTTAAAATATTTGGAGCCTATTTTTGAAGGCAGAAAATAATAAAAACTTGATTCTGATTGTATCCTGATGGCTAAAAAATTTTATGTCACAACGCCAATTTATTACCCAAATGACATACCTCATATCGGGCATGCATATACAACAATAGCAGCAGATGTGCTTTCGCGATGGCATAAACTGAATGGGGAAAAAACCAGATTTCTTACTGGAACAGATGAACACGGAAAAAAAATCCAATCTGCTGCAGAGAAACAGGGAAAGACTCCAAAAGAATTTGCTGACGAATTAATTCCCAAATTCAAAGATGCCTGGAAAAAATTGAACATAAACTACGACAGGTTCATAAGAACAACAGACAAAGAGCACGAAAAAGTAGTTCAGGAAGTCCTGAAAAAAGTTTATGACAAGGGAGATATTTATCTCGGGAAATATGAAGGATATTACTGCACTGCCTGCGAAGCATATTATACAGAAAAAGATTTGGAAAATGACTGCTGTCCTATTCACAAGACAAAAATTGAAAAACTGAAAGAGCCGAGCTACTTTTTCAAATTAAGCAAATATCAAAAAAAACTTTTGGAATTTTACAAAAAAAATCCTGAATTTATTTCTCCTGATTACAGGCAGAAGGAAATTATAAACCGCGTTAAGGAAGGGCTGAACGATTTAAGCATTTCAAGAACAAGTTTTGACTGGGGGATTAAACTTCCATTTGACAAGAAACATGTCTGCTATGTCTGGTTTGATGCCCTGCTCAATTATTATTCTGGAGCAGACGGATTCTGGCCTGCTGATGTCCATTTAGTCGGAAAAGATATTTTATGGTTTCATTCTGTAATCTGGCCTGCAATGCTTTTGTCTGCAGGAATTGAACCTCCAAAAAAAGTTTTTGCACACGGCTGGTGGACTTTTAACGGGGAGAAAATTTCCAAATCAAGAGGAAATGCAATTAATGTTGATGAATTAATCAGTATTGCAGGGGTTGATGCATTGAGATATTTCTTATTCAGAGAAACGCCTTTTGGAGAAGATGGGGATTTTTCAAAAAAAATGCTGATTGAAAGATATAACAATGAACTTGCCGACAAACTTGGAAATTTAATTTCAAGAGTTGCAGCTCTGGCTGAAAAATACGAGCTGGAAAAAACAGAGAATAAGCTTCTGAAAAAATTGAAATTAAAAGAAATTGAAAAGCATTTTGAAAAAATTGAAATTGACAGAGCACTGAACGAAATTTTTGCATTCATTGACAACTGCAATGAGTATGTTCAGGCAAAAAAGCCATGGGAAACTCATTATAAGAAAGTTCTGTATGAACTTTCTGACAGCATAAAAGCAATCGCAATCCTGCTTTACCCTTTTATTCCTTCAAGTTCTGAAAAAATTGCAAAGCAGTTTGGATTTGAAATCGGATACAAGGAAATTGAGAAGCCATTGAAGGAGAATAAAATTAAAAGGGCAGAAATTTTATTTAATAAAATAAAATGACAGAAGAAACAATTAACTTTTCATACTGGGAAAAAATCAATTTAAGAGTTGGGCAGATTGCTGAAGTTGAAGATATAGAAGGAGCAGACAAACTTTACAAATTGACTGTTGATTTGGGAAAAGAAATAGGAAAAAGAACAGTATGCGCAGGATTAAAGAAACACTATTCCAAAAAAGAACTGAAAGGAAAAAAAATTATTCTTTTTGTAAATCTTGCTCCAAGAAAATTAAAAGGAATTGAATCACAAGGGATGGTTTTAGCAGCAGTAAATGAAAAAGAGGACAAAGTTATTCTTCTTGCTCCTGAAAAAGATATGGAAATAGGGAGCAAAGTAAGATAATTTTTATTTAATTACATAATCAGGGATATACCTTAATTGACAAACAATTTCTGAATATTCTTCTTTAGATACGGATTTTGGCAGATGATACATTACTTCATATCCCAAAATAACGCTTATACTCCCAAGAAATTTGTCTTTAGCAGGTTTAATTGTTATTTTTTCTGCTCCAAAATGTTTGGCTTCTTCTTTAAATCGTTCTAAAGTCTCTTCGGAGATAGAATCTCCTTTTTTCAATTTAATTTCCAATTCCATAAATCTTAATTATCCCCCTTATTTTTAAAGATTTATGTTTAATCTTTTTTTAATTTCATCTTCATCAAAATTCTTTTCAGCAATTTTTCCCTGTCTTTGTCAGAGTCATATGGAACTTTTAAAAGTCTTGCAGCAATTTCCTTGTATGCTCTTGATGCATTGCTTTTTGGATGCGTGTGAATAACTGCATCTTTCATATTCAATGATTTTTGCACATTTATGTCTTCTGGAATCATTCCAAGAATAGGAATCTCAAGAATTTCTTTTACTGTCTCTGGAGTCATTTCAATATCGTTCTTTTTAACTCTCGTAACTATAACTCCCAAAATTGTTTTTCTCATCTGTTCTGCTATCTTTATTGTTTTTAATGCGTCTGTCAATGCAGGCATCTCTGGGTTTGTCACCACAATCAATTCATCTGCTATCTGAATAGTTGAGAGAGCTTCATTTCCAAGTCCGGCAGAGCTGTCTACAATAATATAATCAGATATTTTCTTGAAATCTTCCTTAAAATCTTTCATTTTTTCTGGCTTTATTCTGCTTAATTCTTTTATAGACAATGATGAAGGCATTATTTTGATTCCTGATTCGTGTTCATAAACTGCTTCAAATGCATCTGCTTTTCCAGACAAAACATGGTTTAAATTTATCGGAACTTCTGGAGAATTAAGATGAATCCCCACATTTGGGGTTGTTAAATTTCCATCAATTATAAGAATATCTCTTCCGAAATAATTCATTGCGGCTCCGAGATTTATTGCAGTTGTTGTTTTTCCAACACCGCCTTTTCCTGAAGTTATTACTATTATTTTTTTCATTTTAAAACGCAGAATATTATTCTACGATGAGAGAAATTGCTTTACTTTGCTTATAAATTTTTCTAACAACTCTGCATATTCCTTAAGTTTTTCAAGGTTGACATCTATCTCCTTCCCCTGATAAAAAATCTTTAAAGAAACATTTTTTCTGAACTCGCCTATCCTTTCTGTCCTCAGCTCTTTTATTTTTTTGAACATTTCATACAAGTCAATAACCTGCAAAAATTCCTTGTCTTTCTTGAATAGCTCCCTTATTTCCTTAATCTGCCCGACAGGATTTGTAGGGATTGAAGAAATCTTTTTCCTTTTTTTTGCGTGTTCAAGCATTTTTTCAATGCTTGTCTCAATCATTTTTTTCCATCTTAGAATCAGATTCATAATTACGTCGCACGTCTTGGTATACTTTAAGCTGACATAGAGCAGATGGTCTGCACTAATTTTTTCCTGAATTATTTCTTCCATACAACCCCTCAGAAGTGTATTTTTAAAGGGCATTATAGTATTTATATATTTCGGGAAATTAATGCCTAAAGATTAACTTAATTCAAGAATTGCTTCTGCCAAATCGCTTGTTTTTTCCAATGCATTTCTGGCTTCTTTTTGGGAAGCTCCTGTCTTTTCCATAACAACTTTCACATCCTCTTCAGAAAAACCTTCGCCGCTTTCGTCAGAAACATCTCCTGTTATTTGGAAAGATTCCTGCCCAGCCATTTTTATTTTTATTACAGAAGGATTGCTTATTACAAGTTTATTTCCATCTTCCTTTTCTATTATAACTCTTGAAGAAGGAATGTCGCTTTGATTAATTCCCATTTGCTTCATCATTGCCTGCATTTTTTTTGGGTCTAATCCTGGAATCATTTTATTTTACAAACATTCCCAGTGCAATTCTAAATAGAATTATAAGAATTATAAAAACTACAATATGGGTTGGTTTTAAATTGAATTTACTGGGATATTCTTCTTTAAATTTCACTAATCCACCGAATCCAGAAGGAACATTTACTCCGCTGTCTGCCATAGGTAAATTAGAAAGATAAGGTATTTAAAAGTTTCTTGATATATTAATAAATGGCTGAAAATATGACGGATATTAAATCTGTTGAGGAAAAATGCAAAAAATTATGGGAAAAAGAAGGTGTATACAGATTTAATCCTAAAACTAAAAAGAAGATTTATTCAATTGATACTCCGCCCCCAACTGTTTCTGGGAGAATGCATATAGGGCACGCTTTTTCTTATTCGCAAAGCGATTTTATTGCAAGATTTATGAGAATGAATGGGAATGAAGTATTTTATCCATTTGGGACAGATGACAACGGGCTTCCTACAGAAAGATTAGTTGAAAAAAGCAAAGGGGTAAAATCAAAAGATATGCCCAGAGAAGAATTCATCAAAATGTGCATGAATTTTTTGAAAGAGGAACTGCCTGTTTTTGTGCAGGACTGGAAAAATATCGGAATAAGCTGCGATTGGAATTTAAGATATTCAACTATTGATGATGAATCAAGAAAAATCTCCCAGTGGTCTTTTTTGGATTTATACAAAAAGAAAAGAGTGTATAGAAAAGATGCTCCTGCAATGTGGTGCCCAGAATGCAGAACGGGGGTTGCACAGGTTGAAGTTCAGGATAAAGAAATTAATTCTTTTTTTAATGATATAATTTTCAAGATAGGAAAAGAAAATGTAAAAGTTGCCACCACGCGCCCTGAATTGCTGCCTGCCTGCGTTGCTGTCTTTTATCATCCAGAAGATGAGAGATATAAAAAATACAAAGGGAAAAATGCAAGAGTTCCATTATTTAATTTTGAAGTTCCTGTTAAAGAAGATAAAAGAGTAGACAGAAAAAAAGGAACAGGAATTGTAATGTGCTGCACTTTTGGAGACCAGACAGATATGGAATGGCAGAAAGCTTACAATCTTCCTATTAAAATGGCTATATCAGCAAACGGGAAAATGACTTCTATTGCAGGAAAATATTCTGATAAAAATATCAAAGAAGCAAGAAAGGAGATTATTGAAGACTTGAAAAATGCAGGGCTCTTGACAAGCTCTGTTCCAATAAAACATTTTGTAAATGTCCATGAAAGATGCGGAACAGAAATAGAATTTGTAAAAAGCAAGCAGTGGTTTGTGAAATATCTTGATTTAAAATCTGATTTGCTGAAATGGGGAAAAGAACTTAACTGGCATCCTGAATTTATGAAACACAGATATGACAACTGGGTTAAAGGACTGCAGTGGGACTGGCTCATCTCAAATCAAAGATATTTTGGAGTTCCATTTCCTATTTGGTACTGCAAAGACTGCGATGAAGTTATTTTGGCAAAAGAAAATCAGCTTCCTGTTGAACCCACTATGGACAAGCTTCCTGTAAGCAAATGCCCCAAATGCAATTCAAAAAATATTATTCCAGAGACAGATGTGCTTAACACTTGGTTTACTTCTTCAATGTCGCCCCAGCTTGCGACACGCTCTGTGAAAGATGAATCCCTGAAAAAAAAATTATTCCCTATGAGTCTGCGCCCCCAAGCGCACGAAATAATCTCCTTCTGGCTTTTTAATACAATGGTAAAATCACGGCTTCATTTTGGAAAAAATCCATGGAAAGATGTTGCTATTTCAGGATTTGTTACATTGAAGGGGGAAAAAATGTCAAAGAGCAAAGGAAACGTCATATCTCCGCAGGAAGTTTTGGAAAAATACGGAGCAGATGCTTTAAGATATTGGGCAGCATCTTCAAAACTTGGCGAAGATTTTGATTATCAGGAAAAAGATTTGGTAACAGGAAAAAAACTTGTAACAAAACTTCTCAATGCTTCAAGATTTATTTTTATGAACCTTGACGGATATAAGGGAGAAAAGCCAAAAAAACTTGAACCTCTAGACGATTTATTTTTAAAGAGATTAAATTCAATAGTTAAAAGTTCAACCGAAAACTTTTCCAGCTATGAATATTCAAAAGCCAAATCAGACATAGAAAACTTCTTCTGGAAAGATTTCTGCGATAATTATTTGGAGCTGATAAAAAAAAGAATATACAAAGGGGAGAAAGACAAGAAATTATCTGCCCAATACACTCTTCACAAGTCTCTTTTAATCATATTAAAATTATTCGCTCCTATAATTCCCTTTATCACCGAAGAAATCTATCAGGAACATTACAGAAAAAATGAAAAGATAAATTCAATTCATCTGACTGAATGGCCTGAATTTGAAAAAGAAAAAGATTCTTCTGATTTTGATTTGCTGATAAACAATCTTTCTTTCATAAGGCAGGAAAAGAGCAAAAGGCATATTCCCCTCAATGCTCCAATAAAACAATTTACAACTCCTGATTCAAAGATAATACTAAAGAATTACAAAGAAGATTTTGAATCAGCTTCAGGGGCAGAATCAATCAATCAGGGAAATTTTCATACGCAATTTGCTGAAGATAATGCGTAATTTTATAAATTACATTCATCCTTTTATCATATGGCGATTATAACTAAAGACGAACTTGCTGAGAAAATAGAAGAAATTGAATCTCATAAGGGCAGGCATACTGAATTTATTTCTGTTTATATTCCTGCAGATTATGATGTGAATGCAGTTCAAAGGCAGCTTGAAGCAGAAAAATCAACTGCAAAAAATATCAAATCAACTACCACACGAAATAATGTGAATGATGCTCTTGATAAAATAATAAGGCATTTGAAAACTCTGAAAAAAACCCCTGAGAACGGACTTGCTTTATTTGCAGGGAATGTCTCAAAAATAGAAGGGCAGGTTGATTTGCAACTATGGGTAATAGAGCCTCTTCTCCCGCTTAAAATAAGAATGTACAGATGCGACAAGGATTTTGTTCTTGAACCATTAAAGACTATGCTTGAAGTATCTGAAGTTTTCGGACTTCTTGTGATGGACAGAAAAGAAGCAACAATAGGAATGCTTGAAGGAAAAAGAATAGAGGTTTTGCAAAAAATGACTTCTGGAGTTCCAAGCAAGATAAGGGCAGGGGGGCAATCAAGCCAGAGGTTTCACAGAATTACAGAAGGACTGACAAAAGATTTCTACAAAAGAATTGCAGAAGAAATGAAAAAATTATTTTTTGATATGCTGAAATTAAAGGGGATAATAATCGGCGGGCCTATTCCCACAAAAGATGAATTTATTGACGGGGAATTTATGGTTACAAAATTAAGGGAAAAAATAATCGGAAGAATTGACATTGGGGGAAGCGATGAATCAGGACTGAAAGAGCTTGTTGAAAAATCAAGAGACATCTTAGCTGGACAGGAGATTGTAAAAGAAAAGAAAATTTTGGAAAAATTCTTTGAGACTCTTGGAGAAAAGCCTGATTTGGCGTATTACAAAGAAAAAGATGTCAGAAAGGCTCTTGAATATGGGGCAGTTGAACTGCTTATTATATCAAAAGATACTGACAAGAAAACAACAAAAGAACTTATTGAACTGGCAGATGCTATTGATTCAAAAGTTGAAATAGTTTCAACAGAAACAACAGAAGGAGAGCAATTCAACAACCTTTCAGGAATTGGGGCTATCCTTAGATTTAAGATACAATAATTAAAAATAATTTTATAAACTTCTTATTGTTTTAGTTATTATGACAAGCAGCAAAACTTTGGGGGAGATTGATGAAGCACGGGAAAAAGAAGATATCAAAAAGCTTGAAGCTGTTTTTTTTGTCAGTGCCCGTTTTTTGAATATGCAGGAATTAATTTCCTTAACTGATTTAAATCCAATTATTTTGCAGGAGCTTATTGAAAAACTGCAGGAGAAATATGACAAAAATGATTCTGCTATTGAAATTATTGAAAAAAACGGAATGTGGAAGATGGATGTCCGTTCGCAGTATCACAATATAATAAACAAACTTGCAGGAGGAAAATCAGAATTTTCAAAAGCAGAGCAGGAAACCTTGGGAATAATTGCATTCAAGCAGCCGATAAAACAATCTGTTATAATTAAGATAAGGGGAAACAAGGCATATGAACATATCAAAAAATTTCTTGATATTGGACTTTTAAAAAAGAAAAAAATAGGACATACAAATGAATTGTCTCTTTCAGATGATTTTTATGATTACTTTACATTTCAGGGGGAAAATTTACCACAAGAATCTTTAAAAATATCCAATTCTGCAGAGTGAAATGAAGCTTTTGCCGATTATTTATCTTGGTTACATGTTTGTATCCATTTATTTCCTGTCTTTCTTCCTTCTTTTATATTTTAAAAACAAAAAACAACTTTTTGAATCTCCCCCTCTCAAGAAAAAATACAGCGTTTCTTTTATAGTCCCTGCTTATAACGAAGGAGATACAATTAAAGACACAATTGAACACATTTTTGATATTGATTATCCAAATATTATTCAAGTGATAGTTGTAAATGACTGCTCCACTGACAACACAAAAGAAATTGTTGAGAATCTGCAAAAAAAATATTCTAAACTTATTTTAATCAACAATGAAAAAAATTTGGGAAATGCTGCAGGAACAAAAAATGTCGGGCTGAAATATGCAAAAGGAGAAGTGGTTGTTATGGTTGATGCAGACAGCTATCCTGCAAGAGATTCCTTGAACAAAATGCTTGGATTTTTTGAAGACAAGAAGGTTGGAGCAGTTACCTGCCCTGTTTTTGTCAGAAATACAAAAACTTTTATCGGAAAACTTCAAGCTATTGAATACAAGACAATTGCATTTATGAGAAAACTTTTGGGATATGTTGATGCTATTTATGTAACTCCCGGCCCTCTTGCTGTTTATAGGAGAGCCACTCTTGATGATGTTGGGGGGTTTGATGAAAAGAATATGACAGAAGATATTGAAATAACTTGGCGTCTTACTGCTAAAGGATGGGATAGGAAGATGGCTTTATCAACGCAGGTTTCAAGCACTGCTCCTGAAAAAATCTGGGTTTGGTACAGACAGAGAAGGAGATGGAACATTGGGGGGCTGCAGTGCATTGCAAAATACAAGAGTTATTTTCTAAAAAAAGGAATGGTTGGGATGTGCATACTTCCGTTTTTTATCTTTCAATTTTTTCTGGGAATTGTAGGAGTAGGAGTATTTACTTATATTCTGATTACAAAACTAATTTCAAACTATTTTTTTGTTAATTTCTCAATGCAGGCTGATGTTCCCCTACTTACACTGGAAAATCTTTCCATAACCCCCAGTTTCTTGAATTACTTGGGAGTTATCCTATTTGTTACAGGAACTGCATTTACATTAATTATTCTTTCTAAACTAAAAGATGATGCACTTAAGAAACAGAACTTTTTCGTTATTCTTTTCTATTCTGTAATCTACTTGACTGTTTATCCTTTTATAGCAATAATTTCAATATACAAATATTTTAAAGGAGATAATAAGTGGTGGTGATATGGTGAAGAATCAGAAATATATCTTTTTGTATGCTTTGATTTTGACTCTTATAGTATTTAACTTGGGGATTTTTATGGGTTATCTGCTTGAGAGTTCAAGGGTGAATAAAATAAACTCAATGTCTTTTGATGCAGAACTTGAAATCCTTGACCAGATGGCGCAAAAAGAAGCTCTAAACGCTTTAAACCTTGACTGCAACTCACTTATTGAAGAAAATATAAAATTCGGAGACAAAATATTTCAGGAAGCTCTGCAGATACAAAAATATGAAGACGCAAATCAAATCAGCAGCAGCATTCTCTTCCAGCACAAGAGATTTGATTTGCTTAGGACTCTATTCTGGATGAATAGCGTTGAAATCAAGCAGAAATGCAATTCCACTTATCATAATGTTATTTATCTCTATAAATATAACAACCCTTCACTTGAGCAAAAATCTGAACAAAAAGTTTTCTCCAATCTGCTGTCAGAATTAAAGCAGAAAGAAGGAGATAAAATAATGCTGATTCCTATGTCTGCAGACAATAATATCTCTTCAATTGATTTGCTTATTAAAGAGTATAAAATAACAGAACTCCCTGCAATTCTGATTGACGAGAAAATAAAGATAACTTCCCTTAACAGCACAGCAGAAATAGAAAAATATCTGGATTAATATCATTTCATCACAGAAATATTAAAAAAGAGATATAACTGCCATTTTATATGGTGATTAATGAATGCATTAAATGCGGTGTTTCAGGCGACAGGATAAAGTTGTATCACGCTGTATCTGACAGAGGAATTGTAAAAATATGCGGAGACTGCAACAGGAGAGAGAATCTCCCTATTATGAAACAGCCAACAGACGAACAAATTCTTGAGTCAAAGAGTCCCGGTTCAAAATCTGTGAGAGACAGATTAAAAAGCATGCAGAGAAATACTTTTTTTGGAAAAGAGCCAACATTAAGAGAAATGGTTGACAGGAATTTAAAAAGCAGGATGGTTCAGCCGCCTTCTGATTTGGTTACTAATTTTCACTGGACTATTCAGCAAATAAGAAGAACGAGAAAAATAACAAGAGAGCAGTTTGCAAAAGGAATAGGAGAATCAGAAGCAACAGTAAGAATGATTGAACAGGGGCTTATACCGAATGGAGATTATAAAATCATAAATAAAATTGAAGCATATCTTGGAATCAGCCTTAGAAAATCAGAAAAATCAGGATTTCCAAGTGCAGAACCTCAAAGAAAATTCACTTTGGATAATTCCTTAATTTCAAAGGAAGAAAAAGAAATGGCTCAAAAAAGTTTAAGTTTTGATGCAGATGCAACAAAAAATCTCAAAATTTCGGATTTAAAAGAAATGAAAAAAAAGCAGGGAGAGAATTTTGAAGAGGACATCTGGAATGAAGAATACAGCGAAGATGACGAAAAATACCTTGATAAACAGGAAGAATTTGATGAAGAAGAAGACAAATAAGGCAAACGCAACTTTTATAAATCTAGTTTAAGATTTCTTTCTATGGAAATTAATGTTCTGAAAAGCAGCAAAGAAGAAATGGAAATTGAACTTGAAAGCCTTACAATTGCAGAGATTTTGAGAGTTTATCTTAACAAGGATTCTGATGTTACATTTGCTGCGTGGAAAAGAGAACATCCGACAAAGAAGCCTGTTCTTTTAGTCAAAACAAAGGGCAAGATTGCAAAGAAAGCAATTGATGATGCTGTCGGAGAAATAGTGAAAGATTTGGAAGAGATTGAAGGCGAGTTCAAAAAGCTTAAATAATTCCTAATTTTTATTACAACAATTCTTATTAATGAATTATCTCCAATTTTTATATGGGAATTGATAAAATTGAAAAAATTTCCACTGGGAGCTATGATTTGAATACTTGGCTCTATGGGGGATATGAAAAAGGGATTATTACTATGATTGCAGGCCCGCCTGGCTCTGGAAAAACAAATATGGCAATTCTGGCTGCATGCAGCCAAGCAAAAAAAGGGAATAAAATAATTTTTGTTGATACAGAAGGAGGTTTTTCTTCTGACAGAGTAAAACAAATTGTTGGAGAAGGATTTGAAGACATTTTAAAGAATATATTTTTGATAGAACCTATGAATTTTCTTGAACAGAAGAAATTTTTTCTTACCTTGAACTCTCAACTGAAAAAAGAGCAAATCAGCTTGATTGTTGTAGACGGAATGGCGATGCTTTACAGGCTTGAGCTTGGAGATGCAAGAAAAGGAGGAGATGATGAAATCAGGGAAATTAACAGGGAAGTTGCAAGACAGATGAAACTTCTTGCAGAAATTTCCAAAAAGCAAAATATTCCAATAATTATTACAAATCAGGTTTATCAGGGATTCCAGTCTGAAGAGGACTGGAAAAAAGGACTTGAAAGAGAAATGAATATTGTGGGAGGAGACTTATTCCAATACTGGAGCAAATGTATCATACAGCTGAGAAATGAAAAAGGCAGAAGAAGAGCAATACTTCTCAAACACAGAAGCCTTCCACAAAGAGAGATTAGCTTTGAAATAAAAAATGACGGGATTTTCAGAAGAAGAATCTTTTGATAAAAATAAAATAAAAAATAAAATTTAGGTATTAATTAAGGCAAACACCTTACTTTTTTTTCTTTTTTTTCTTAGCCATATTTAATACCCTCCTTAATTAATAAAGAAAATAATTCATTTAAGTATTTAAATTTTCTCTTTTTGGAACAGATAAAATGAAAATAGAAAAAGGATTGTGGGAATTTTTTTAATTCCCATATGTTAAAAATAAAAAATAAAAGTTAGCAAGATTTTAAATTAAAAAATCTTACTTTTTCTTTTTTTTCTTTGCCTTCTTTTTAGCCATTATAAACACACCTCCTTAATTAATATAAAAAATAATTTACTAAAGTATTTAAATTTATTCTTTTTTTTGAAAAATATTTTTTTTGCAGAAAAAATTGCCGTCGACAAAAAGAAAATTAAAATAAATAATTAAATTAATTTGTAAATTGCAGTAACATATGCACTAACTTCTTGATTTGAAGGAGTCATACTTGACATTGTGCTTTTTGCTTTTGCATTTGATTCTGCAACTCCAACTCCTGCATCTGCAGAAGCTGTATAAACAGGCCAGGGATTGTAATTAAACTGGTCAAGTGAAACAGAAACTAATCTTCCCAATCTTTTGTTAAATCCCTGAGCAAGTGCTTCTGCTTTCACTTTTGCATCTGCAGAAGCTGTTTTTATTGCATCTGCTTTTGCATTCTGTTGAAGAGAGGGGGTTAATTCAAAATTAATATAACTTATCCCTGCTCCCGCATTTGTTCCTGCATCAATTATGTCGCTTATCTTGTCTTTTTGCTGAATAGACAGCTCTATCTTCAATGAAGTTGATGCTCTGTAATCAATTAATCTCTGGCTTTTGCTGTAATCATATTCGGGATAAATGTTAAAACTTTGAGTTTTTAATTCTTCTTTGGAGAAACCTAATGCTACAATATTATCTGTCAGCTTATCTGTTATTGCAGAATTTGCATCTTCTGCTTCTTTTGAAGTAGCTCCAGATGTGTCAATGCTGAAATAAACAGTAATCAAATCAGGAGCGACTTTTGATGTTGCCTGTCCGTTTACATTGAATGTGTTTGACACAGAATTTGATTTGAATACAATTATTCCTATAACTGCAAGTGCAATTACTGTTGCAACAATAATGAGAGTTATCTGAACTGATTTATCCAGCTTATGCATCTTTTATAAAATAAAGCTTGATTTATAAAATTTATTGATTGGAATTTTCTTCCTCTGCTTTCTCTTTTTCTTTCCTCTCCTTGTATTCTTCAAGCCTTTTTTTATTTGACTCGCATTCTGAATTAAAGCAGAATATCCACGGCTTTTTTCCTTTTCTTAAACTCATCAGCATTGGAAACCCGCAAAGTTCGCAGATTTTTTCTGTTTTCTTGATTAATCCATTCGGGGGAAGAGAATATGTCTTCTTGCATTCGGGGTAGGAATTGCACGCAATAAAATATCTTCTTGTCTTTCTTGAATAAGTTATTGCAAGAGTTCCTTTTTTGCACAATGGACAGATATTCAACTTGTTCTCTTCTTTCTGCTTTTCCCACTGCTTTGATTCAGCAGATACCAGCTCCTGCCCTATTTCTTTCTTGTTCTTTTCAAAATCTTTTGATATTTCTGTTATTGTCTGCTTTGCTTCATCAACAATCTTTTTTTCTTTTGCTTCAAAATTACTTTTTGATTCAAGAATAGCATCAGTCTCTTTTTCAAATTTCCTTGTCAATTCTTCATCTATTATTACAGAAGAATATTTTTCCAATGTATTTATCAGGGATATTCCCAAAGGAGTTGCTTCAATGCTTTTTTCTTTTATATATCCCCTGTCATAAAGCGTCTCAATTATTGCTGCTCTTGTTGCTTTTGTCCCCAAATTTCTTTTTTCTAATTCTGAAACTATTGAAGCAGGAGAATATCTTTTTGGAGGCTGGGTTTCTTTTTCTTCTGTTTTTGAATCAGTTATTTTCACTTCCCCATTCATATCAGGAAGTTCATTTTCTTTTATTTTGTATGGGTAAATTTCAAGCCACGCTTTTTTTCTTACTTCTGCTCCTTTGACAGAGAAAATTGAATCATTTAATTTTGCACTTATTGTTTTATTGTCAATTACAGCATCATCGCAGAACAGGCACAAAAATCTTTTTGCAATAAGATTGTAAATTTTTTCCTCTTCTTCTGACAGCTGCTGAAATTCCCCTGTTGGATAAATTGAAGGATGAGCAGGGTCTGTATTTTTTCCTTCTATCGGCTTGCTTCTTGCAATTAATTTTTCAACTTTGTATTGTCTTGCAAGTTTTTCCAAAATTTCTGCATAACTTATTGAATCAGGAAGCTTTTGGCTTGAAGTTCTTGGATAAGAAATCAATCCAGCGAGATACAATGACTGCGCTATTTGAAGAGCTCTTGCAGGAGTTATTCCATAAAGACGATACGCTTCCATCTGGAGAACAGTAAGATTAAACGGGGGATTTGGGGGAAGAATCTCCTCTTTCTTTATTGTGTTTGCTATTGCTGTCTTTCCTATAATGTTTTCAAACTTTCCCAGTTCTTTTTTGTCAAAAATATCTTTGTTGTATTTTAATTCAACTTCATTTTTTTTATCATTGACTTTTATAAAAACCTGCCAATATTTTTGGGAAACAAAATCCTGAATTTTTCTCTCTCTTTCAACAATCAGGTTTAATGTCGGGCCCTGAACCCTTCCTATTGACATTATTTTGAATCTTCCTGTTTCTTTGATTGAATTCATCAAAGCTCTTGAGAGATTAATTCCGTAAAACCAATCAAGATAATGCCTTGTTTCCCCTGCTATTGCCTGCCCCCAATTTATGCTTGAATTTTTTGATTCATAAGCAGTGTTTAATTCCTGCTTTGTAAGAGTTGAGAATTTCATTCTGTTTGCATCTTTTTGATTGCAGATAAATCTTACAACATTCAGCCCTATGACTTCTCCTTCAATATCATAGTCTGTTGCTACTGTTATTTTCCCTGCATTCTTAGCCAAGCTTAATAATGTGTCATAATATTTTTTTGTAAAATCTGCTTTTCTTATTGTATAATTCGGAACCCATGCGATGTTGAAAACAGGAAAGCCAGAACCCTTTTCTATCTGTGTTAATGTAAATAAATGTCCGACTGCACACGCAACAATTATTTTTTCTCCGTTTCTGCTTAATTCATAATAAGGAATTCCGTGAAGATTCTGCTTTTTTGAATTTCCTAAAGCATCTGCAATTTTCATTGCTGCCTGCGGTTTTTCTGTTACAATTAGTTCATAGCCGTCTTTTTTTAATGTAATATTGGGAATAACATATTCTTTTGTCTGATTAGAGAATGATTTTGAGAATTTTTTAGCTGGTTTTTTTTGGAAACTCTTTTTTTTTGGCTTGAATGTTTTTGCCGGCTTTTTTGAAAATCTCTTTGTGGGTTTTGAAATTGTTGTTATTTCCACCTGCATTGGCTTATTCTCTTTTTCCACCGCGTATTTTACATCTCTTTCATCTACAGGGAAATAATTTTCTGCCAGCACTTGCCCTTTTGACTTTACTGCCCTTTTCTTCATCTTTAAGCATATCTTAAGAAGTATTTATAGGTTTTTTGGTTGAAGTTAAATCTCAAAGATTTTCTCCTTTCTTGAAACGTTGATTACTTTTGTATTTCCCATCTGCTCTTCCATGCCTGATGCTTCGTGAATGTGCGCTGTTATCAAAACATCAGGATGAAATTCTTTTATTGCTTTCTTTACTGCCTTGCTTCCTGGGAATCCTGAAAATTCTGCCTTGCTTCCTTCTGGATGCATATGAGTTACCATAATTTTTTTTTCTGAATCTTTCACATTTTCGTGCCCTTTTTTCAGCAAATTAAAAATTTCTGAATCTTTGATATAATTTATTCCAACATCTCCTGCACCTGCCCCAAAAATCCCTACATTATCTTTTTTGAACGAATAGCCGTGAATATTCTTTGTATTTGGATACATTTCTGCAAGAAAATCGGCTGTTGCTGTTGATTCGTGATTTCCAGGAATAAGAAGAACCTGCTTCTTCGCTTTTATGAAAGGACCAATCAGATTTTTTGTTGACTGGTCCAGAAAAGTGAAATCGCCTGCTAAAATAACTAAATCAACATTTTCCTTTACTGCTTTTTCAGCCAGTCTTTTGACTAATCCAGTATCCCCATGAATATCTCCTATTGCAAGAATTTTTGTTTTCTTTTCCATAATTTGTCTAATATGCATTAAGTTATAAAGATTTTTAATTGATTATATTGCAATATATCTATACTCCAAAAGGTTTAAAAGTGCAATACTATCTGAATATATACATTCAAACATACTAAATAAAGATGAAAGACAATTTTGACATCTTTTTCAGAAGAAAGCCTGCTTTAATGCTGGTTTCTTTGAAGAAGAATACAAGAATAAGATACGGTAGTGTACTGGCTAAAGAAGTGGATTGCACTTACAGCCACGCAGTAAAGATTCTGCAGACATTGGAAGAGCTTAAGTTAGTTTCTTTCGAGAAAAAGGGGCGAATAAAGGTGATACAACTAACTAAGAAAGGCAGATTGGTTGCAGATGCAATAGAAAATATACAGCAGCTTGTGAAATAGTTCTTTATACTATCGCCCCAGAATTGAAATAGAACTGATAGATGGAAATAGCTTTAATTTAAATATTTCCTTTATTATTCTAATAGATGGTTTTGCAGTACAAGCTGAAAAGCGAAACGAGATGGAAAAAATATCCTGGAAAAAACAAATTGAAGTTTTCTGTTTCAAAATATGATTTCAGGCTGTTAAATGAAGCAAAAACAAAAATTCTTGCAGATAAGGCAAGCTATTCAAAAGTTATGAAACGATTCAGACAGATTGAATTTTTCAAGAGAAGATAATTAAAATCTTCCTGATTTTTTTCTCTCAAAGCTCTTCCATTTTGAAGCAACTGCTTTTGCTCTTCTTTCAAGCCTTCTGACAATTGATTTTCTTATATCAACTGCTTTGACAACTTTTTTCTTTCCGAAAAAGCTAATTACTCCGTTTCCAACATCTTCAATAAGCTCTTGTGTCTTTGCAGAAGAAAGTCCTGCATCTTTCGCAGCGCTTTTTATAGCACCTTTTATTTTTGAAGAGCTGAAAGCCTGTCTTTTCTTCCCGCCTCTCTTTATGACTTGTGTCATGATTGAATATAGATACAGGAATATATAAATTTATTGAGAATAGGAAAATGACTTATGACCCCGAAATCAAAATAGTAAATTTCTCATTCGGGTTCATTCAATCCTTTATGACCCCGAGGGGATTTGAACCCCCGACACCCAGATTAAGAGTCTGGTGCTCTAACCAGGCTGAGCTACGGAGTCATTATAATGAAAGTAGCGAATTAATGCATTTTAAGCATTTCTACCATTGTAGTTTCTTTGTTAAAGAAACCCAGTGAGCTACGGAGTCATGTCATTATTATAGTTTTATAGAATTATCCTTTTAAAAGATTACCGATACTCTCTACTCGAGCATCACTAATTAAATATTAATTGTTTCTGTTAATTAGCGATACTCTCGCCATGTAAACTCGCACTTTGTGCATTTGAAGAATTTGGTTTCTGCTTCATCTCCAGAACGCGTCTGAACTGTCCAGAAATATGCCTTGTCATTTTTGCACTTTTTGCACTTTTCAACAATAATAGGAAAAGCTTCCATATCTTTTTTAACAACTTCAATCGCTTCCTTTGCATCTTCTATTTTTTCACTGGAAACTATTTTCATTTTTCCTTTTGAAGAATAATTGCATCTAGGACATCCTGATTTCTTTTTCTTTTCCACGAGCACTGCGCCGCATTTTGGACAGAATTCCATATTATTTTTGCTTCTTCTTATATTTCCTAACTTTAATTTGTTTCATTTAAAAATCTTTCTTAGTTCTCTCGGCAGAATCCTCTTTCTGATTCCGGCTTTGAGCCCTCAAAAAATATTAATTTTATCCAGCCTGCAAATGGAGCTATCCTAAAAACTGCTCTTCCTACCAATTGGCTTGATTTGATTTCTCTTTCATCAACTCCACCGAGATTATTTCCAGGAACTAATACTTTGGCGTTGTTATCTCCCATTGTGGTAAAAATCTTTTCTCCATTTACTTCCTTTATGCTGATTATTCTGTGTATAACAGGAGTTCCTCCTGCTCCTGAAACAAATGCGATTATATTTCCCACTTTTAATTTATCAGGATTTGCCTTTACTATAAATAAAATATCTCCTTTGCTGAATCCACTCTTGAATCCAAAACTTTGAAATTCTGCTTTTGTTATATTAACTGCTTCATATTTTTCTTCATGCCTGCTAATCCAGTCATTAAAATTAGAAAAGAGATTTCCCTGATGATACATACTGCAGGATTCAACAATTGCAAGCGGGAGAGCTGTTCCTGTTGCAAAATTTAGAAAAGGAAAGAAAATAAATTTTATGAACACAAACAGGAATATAAGAGAGAATATCCATCCTTTAAAACTATTATCTTTCCACAGCAAAAACCAGAATTTTTTGAACCCCTTTTTTACTTTTTCTTTTGTTACCTTCATAAGTTTAGTTGGGAAGATGTATTTTTAAAATGTATGATAAACTTTAAGCATATTTATAAAGAAATTTTGAAGTAACTTTATATGGGATTAATAAAATTTGTTAAGGATTTGATAACAAGCAGACAGATTGAAGGAAAAATACATTCTTGTTTTAAAAAAATTGGAGCCCCTTGTCCAGAAAATGATTCTCTCAATTCATCAGTTAGGAAGGTTTATTCTGCTATTGAATCGGCTGAAGAATTTAACAAGACAAACCCCTATGCTATAAGTTTTATTCCTGTAAAAAAATTTTATAGAAAAATATATCTTTTTGAAGAAGAAATGGAAAGCCAGTGTTTTAATTCTAAATATTCAAAGTAAATTATTATTTCTTTTAGGTTTATATTTTAGATAGTTTCATCACCAAAATATTTAAATAGTGTATATATCTAATGTATACAAGATGTGTATACACATAACCTCTCTTCAACCAGCCACATCTTCTGATGTGGCTCTTATAATCATCAATCAAAAAAGCAACCAAAATAATCAATAAAAAATGACTGACATATTTGACAATACAATCTTATGCAACAAATGCAACACGAAAATGCAGAAAGCAAAAATATTGAAAAATAACTTTTTATTCAGGGCAATGGTTTGCCCGAAATGCAATGAAAAAATAATTCATCCTGCAGACGAGCAGGAGTATCACAGATTCGTAAACTTGAAAAACAAGGAATTTCATGTTAAAATGAGATTGGTGGGAAACAGCTATGCTGTTTCAATTCCAAAAGAAATCGTTTCATTTATGAGAGAGCAGGAAAAAATTATGAATGATATGGTAAGATTATGCTTTGAAGATATGGGGAAATTAAGCTTGAATTTTGCCGAAGAAAAAATAAAAGAAAACAAATAATGAAATGCCTAAAGAAAAACAAATTCAACTAAAGGTAGTAGAAGCATTGCAGGATGATGCATACAAAGGCATCGCGAGAATTGATTCTGAAATTATGAGAGAACTTGGAATCAAAAGAGGAGATGTAATTCTTATTAAAGGAAACAGAGAAACAGTTGCAATTGCAGACAGGGCTTATCCGGCAGATGTAGGAGAAGGAATAATAAGAATTGATGGAATTTTAAGAAAGAATGCAAAAACAGGAATTGGGGATGTTGTTACAGTAAACAAAGCAGATGTTAAAGAAGCAAAGAAGATTACAATTGCTCCTGCACAGAAAAATATTATGGTTCAGGCAAATTCTGACGGATTGAGACAGGGGCTTTTAGGGAGAGCAATTGTCAAGGGAGATGTTGTTGTTCTTGGGGGAGTTCAGAGAAGAAGAGATATTATGTCTGAAGAATTTGGAGACTTGGATGACATATTCGGAAATTTGGGGGATATTTTAGGGGGAATGGGTTTCGGAGGAATGGGCGGAGGAGTTACCCAGATTAAATTTATGATTGTTTCCACAAATCCCAACCAGCCTGTTATAATCACAGAAAATACAGAAGTTACACTTAGTCCAAAAGCAGTTGAACTTTCTGATGAGAAAATTCCAGAAATTCATTACGAAGACATTGGCGGATTGACAGATGAAATAAAAAAAATAAGAGAGCTTGTTGAAATTCCTATGAAGCATCCTGAAATTTTTGAAAGATTAGGAATAGAGCCTCCAAAAGGAATTTTATTGCACGGGCCTCCAGGAACAGGAAAAACACTTTTAGCAAAAGCAGTTGCAAGCGAATCAGATGCTAATTTCATTCTGCTTAATGGGCCTGAAATAATGTCAAAATTCTACGGGGAAAGCGAAAAGAAAATCAGGGATATTTTTGAGGAAGCAGAAAAGACAGCCCCAACAATTATTTTCATTGATGAAATTGATGCAATTGCTCCAAAGAGAGAAGATGTTCAAGGAGAAGTTGAGAGAAGAGTTGTTTCCCAACTTCTTACAATGATGGACGGATTGAATAGCAGAGGAAAAGTGATTGTTATCGGAGCAACTAACCGCCCTAATGCAATTGATTCTGCGCTTAGAAGGCCTGGAAGATTTGACAGGGAATTGGAAATTAGCGTTCCTGGAAAAGAAGGAAGACTGCAAATTCTGAAAATTCATACAAGAAATATGCCTATGGAAAAGAAAGTAAACCTTGACGAAATTGCTTCTATCACCCACGGATTTGTGGGAGCTGACTTGGAATCCTTGACAAAAGAAGCTGCGATGTGCGTTCTTAGAAAACTTCTTCCGCAAATGAGATTAGACGCTGAAGAAAAAATTCCTGCTGAAATTCTTGAAAAATTAATTGTGAAACAGGAAGATTTTACTGATGCTTTAAAGACAGTCCGTCCTTCTGCTATGAGGGAAGTTCTTGTTGAAACTCCAAATGTTGACTGGAATTCTGTAGGGGGAGTTGACAGCGTGAAGCAGGAATTAAGAGAAGCAGTTGAATGGCCTATGGAGCATCCTGAAAGTTTTGAAAGAATGGGAATAAAGCCGTCAAAAGGAGTTCTTCTTTACGGCCCTCCAGGAACAGGAAAAACACTTTTAGCAAAAGCAGTTGCAAAAGAAACAGAAGCGAACTTCATACAAGTCAAAGGGCCGAGTTTGTTAAGCATGTGGGTTGGAAAATCTGAAGAAGGAATGAGAAAAATATTTGAAAGAGCCAGACAGGTTGCTCCCTGTGTTGTTTTCTTTGATGAGATTGATTCACTTGCAGGAAGAAGGGGAGTTGAACAGGGAACAAAAGTTACAGAAAGAGTTTTGAATCAGCTTCTTGCAGAAATGGACGGCTTGGAAGATTTGAAAAGCGTTATTGTTATCGGAGCAACTAACCGCCCTGATATGCTTGATACTGCATTATTGCGTCCAGGCAGATTTGACAAAATACTTCTTGTAAATGCACCTGATGAAGCGGGAAGACTGCAAATTATGAAAATCCATACAAAAAATATGCCTATTGGAGACAGCAAAAAACTTTTGAATGAAAAAGAAAAAGAAGAATTGCTGAAAGAACTTGCAAAGCAGACAGACGGATATACGGGAGCTGATTTGGAAGCTGTTGCAAGAGAAGCAGCTTATTTTTCATTAAGAGAATCCATTGATGCAAAGCAAGTAACAAAAAAGCATTTTACAGAAACACTAAAGAAAATAAAACCAAGCGTGAATAAAATGACAATTGAGTTATACAAAAAAATGGAAGCTGAATATTTAAAATCTGCAAAAGCAGCAATACCTATGGAAGGAACTTATTTGGGATAATTATTTCTTAAAACCTAAATTCTTATAAACGAATTATAGTTTTTTCTTTTATGATGAAAAAAGAGTTTGAAGAGCCAATTATAAAAGAAGTGTATAAATACTGCGATAATAATATTGGGGAGACAATCTTATTCACAGGATTTGTATTTGCGGGATTTGACGGGTTAAACCGAGGAGAAGCAAACTCCCAAGACTTAACTAATCTCGTAAGTAATATTCTTCTTAATCTAACTGAAAAAGGCATATTAACTGAAGTTAGACAAAAAGAAAATGAATTCATTTACCCTTTTTATAAAGTGTTATATCATGAGAAATTAATCCCAGAAAGCAAGAGAAGATAATTCTAATAACCCTTACTCTAAAAGAAAATCAGCTAATGATAAAACTGAACATAGATTTTGATAGGTTGCTGGATAAAAATAGAGCGTAAAAAAGAGGTGATGTCTTGTTACATCAACAATCCTATTCTGAAGTTACAATAATTTTGTCATCAACAAGAAATGTGTCCTCGCTTTGAGCAACTTTTCCTTTTGAAATTTCAATTAACTGCGGATACTGATGCAAATTCCCATTCTCTTCAAGCTGTTTTAATGCAAATAAGGATTTAATTCCGAATTTTTTTACAATCCATCTTGAACAGAAAGGCAGAGTTTTATATTCTTCTGCTATAAAATCAAGAACATTTCTTGCATCATTGCTTCTGATATTTTTGTCATCTGCGAGAGCATAAATTCCAGAAGGTTTTCCTTCGTAAATTTTTCCGTTTCCGTTTGTTGCGAATGGCTCTATTGCATAAAGCCCTTCTTTCAGCTTTTCAGGATTGTCATTTTCAGTATTTAGAATTGTCAAGCCAGAATGAAGTTCATACTCGTTCATTTCGTGTCCTGTCAAATTAACAATGGGCGAAAATTTGCAAGATTCAATCGTTTCCTGAATTGTTCTGCCTATTTCTCCAAGAGAGTTTTTTTGCTTTATCTTTTCAAGTGCATTCTTCAGTGCTTTTTCGCTTGCTTCTATAAGTTTTTTATTTTCTGCACTATTTTCTAAATCAACAGAAAATGTGAAGTCTGCAATCCAGCCATTGATATGAACTCCCATATCCACTTTCAATAAGCCAGAGGCAAGTGTTTCATCGTTATAAGAAGGAGTGTAATGCGCTGCTATTTCATTTATTGAAAGATTTGTTGGGAATGCAGGTTTTCCTCCAAGCTCAACAATTTTCTTTTCAATCTTTTCTGCTATTTCTAAAAGGGGAATGTCTTTTTTTACTATAGTTCTTGCATATTCCTTCACTTTCTTTGCAATTTCTCCTGCCTTCAATGCATTCTGTTTTTCTTTTGGTGTCATTGTCTTAATCCTTTCCTAAAAAATCAAAAATTTCTTTTTGTTTATGGCTATTTAATCCAACATGAATTTCTCCTGTTGATGGTTTAACATTCAAAAATCCTTTGTTTATTAATTCTTTTATTGCTTTTTTATATTCTTTTGCCCCCCTTGCATAAGGAGGAAGTCCTTTTTGCAGGTTTTTTATTTCTGTATGGCGTCCGCCCCATATATTCAAGTTAATTAATTTTCTAAGAGTTCTTTTCATTATTGCAATTTTTAAGTCCATAGGTTGTTTAATCTGCTCATCTATTAAAATATATCTGGAACGTTAATGTTCTATTTTAGGAACATTTAAAAAGAAAAGATTTTTAGTTTAATTATGAAAACATTATTTACAAGAGCATTAGGAGACACTCCAAAAATAAGAGTGCTTGAATTTTTAATAGAAGGAAGAGAATTAGATTATAGCCTTTCAGACATAGCTGAAGGAGCTGGAATTGGAAGAACAACTTTATTTAGGATTATTAATGATTTGATAAAAACAGAGATAATTGTTCCAACAAGAGAAATAGGAAATGCAAAACTTTTCAAGCTTAATTTAAAAAATGCTTTTGTCAAAAAAATTGTAGAGATTTTTGACGAGATTATTTATTCAAGAAAGAAAATTGCTATTTAGAACTGATTTAATAACTTAAAAATTTATTATTCTATCCTGCTTTCCTTGTATTTTAATCTTCTGCTTTTTGGAATAAAGTTTGATATCTTGTTTTCAGATATCTTTCCTGTCCCAAAAAAATCATCCTGAAACTTCATAATAAAAAACCCCTTTTTCCCTGTTGCAACATTCAGCTCCTGCCCCATCATCCATTTTTCTGCCTGTTCTTCATCAAGCTCAAAAATATTTTTTGTGATTTGGCTTCTTAATAATTGGGCTCCTTCAATGCTTAGCCGTATATCTTTTGTTTTTTCATCTATCTTTGCAAAATACAAGCCAATTCCTTCTATTCTTGAAAATTTGTCAAGATTAAATATCTCCTTGTCAGAAATATCCCCTGAAAATATTATTATCCTTTCTTTTCCAAATCTTGCAATTTTCCAAGGAATTTTTTTAATTCCAAACTGCTCTTCTAGCTGTTTAACTAATTTTTCTTTTTCACTTTCATTTAAAAATTTTAATGGTATTGGCATTTTATTTTAATTTCTTCAATTTTGCAATGAAAAATCCTTCTGTGTCTGCATCCTGCGGATAAACTCTGCAGGAATATTTAACATCTTCCAAATATTCTTTTTCCTGCCATTTTATAATTCCCTGCCTTGTTTTTAATGGAAGATTTATCTTTTCTGTTTTTATCTTAAAATTCTTCAAAGCAAAATCAACAACTTCTTCATCTTCTTCTGGCGCATGAGTGCAGGTGGAATAAACAAGTTCGCCATTTGGCTTTAAAATTTCTACTGCACTTGCTATCAGGGATTTTTGAAGTTTAGAGAGATTTTCAATTGTCTTTATATTCCACATTTCCAATGTTCGCGGAGTGCTTCTTATTGTTCCTTCTCCTGAACAAGGAGCATCAAGCAGAATCTTGTCAAACAGAAAATTTTCCTCTTTGAATCGCCTGCAAAGAGCAATTCCATCTCTTCTTGTCATTATCATATCCATAACTCCGCATCTTTCTGTGTTCGCTGCGAGAATTTTTAATCTTCCGAACTTGACTTCGTTTGCAATAAGCAGCCCAGAATTCTCCATTCTTGCCGCAATCTGCGTTGTCTTGCTTCCTGGAGAAGCGCATAAATCCAAAACTCTTTCATCTTTCTTTGGGTTTAAAACAAGAACAGGGAGCATACTTGCAATTTCCTGAATGTAATAATATCCAAGCAAATGTTCAATAGCTCTCCCCAATTCTCCAGGGCTTAATTCAGATTCAACAATCATAATTTCAGGGAAATTGCTAAAAGGGATTTTTATTCTCCAGCCCTTTTTCTCAAGACGCTCTTTCAATTTTTCAGGGGAAATTTTAAGAGTATTGCATCTAAAAGAGCGGACAGGTTCTTTTTTTAAAATTTCCATATAAGAGTCAAAATCTTTTCCAAGCAGTTTTTTCATTCTTTCTATGAACAAAGGTTTTGGCTCATAATTCTGCTTTCTCATTAATTAGGGAAAGAATAATGATTTTTAGAGTTATTGATAACATTTAAAAATATCAATATGTAACCCCTATATAATTACACAAACAATAAATTTAAATAGTGAAATAAGAGAAATTATCTTATGGAATCAATGGTTTATGTCCAAAGAATAGGGGCGCAAGAAAGCTGCGTTTATAATAGATTGAGAACTATTCAAAAGATAATTTGTGATTCGCCTTTAGTTGAAAGAATAATCTTCAATGCAGGAGAAATTGAATTAAAAGCTTCTGAAACTGAATTAAATATTTTTTCTAAGGTATATCTTCCTAACGGGGAAAGCAAGACAACTTACATTCTCAACAAAAAATTAATTCCCGGATACAATCCTCAGCAGGCATTGAAAAATGCAAAAAATGGGATAATTCAAAGAGTGAGCGATTTAGAAATTCAAGGGCGCGAGACAAATTTCGGAAGAGATTTAATGCTATATTTGTCAAGAGTAAAGAAAAAACAAGGACAGGCATCAAATTTTGACAGCCAAAGAATTGCAAGCGATTTTATCAATAACAAATCTGCAAGGGCAGCGTGATTAAAATTCTCCAAGCGTTGTCTGCTTTTTTTTCTCAACGAGAATATTTGCATCAACATTAAAAACCTGCAGTATATTCTCCACAGCAGGAAGAAGCTGATGTTTTAGGTAATAATCCACATCATATTCCCCTTCTTCATCAATAAGTTTTACTTTGTCTCTTATTAATTTTGACTTGTTTTCCTGCTTTGCTTCTGCAATATAATATTCTATAAGCCCGCCTGCATCAACAGGAATTTCTTTTTCAGCCATTCTTTTTGCAGCAATTACGTGGGGAGTTATTGCTTTATATTCATCAAGAGGCTTTGTCAATTGAGTCCTTATTGTCATTTTCTTCAAATCAATTTTTCTTTCTCTTACTTCTTTGACAATTCCTTTGAGATATTCCATTGCTTTTTTTTCATTGCCGTCTTCTAAAATCAATTTCAACACCTTGTTCTGAACCTCTCTTGCAAGAGTGCACCAGTTTCTTCTTACTGTTTCAAAACCGCGGATTTTTAATTTGTCTTCATAGTTTATCAAAGCATATTTTTTCTTTGCCCCAAGTTCGCCTGTTCTTTTTGTAACCCAGATTCCTCTTTTGTAAAAATCTTCAAGTTCAAGCTCCATTATTCCCGGAAGCTGTGAATTTAATTTTTTCAGAAACTGCTTTGCCTGTTCTCTTGTTTTTCCATTTAGAAGGAATGCAATTGAATCTGTATCTGAATAAATTGTTTTGTATTTTTCTTTGTCTATTTTTTCAATTATTTCTTTTATTGCATTTCTTGCAAATGCTGCTGTTGCTGCAGCAGCTTCTTCGCAGTAATATCTTGCTCCGAAAAATCCCAAGTATCCATATGAAGCATTCGCCAAAAGCTTGAATGCATTGCTTCTTGCTTTTTTTATTGCATCAGGCTTGTCTTTTAATTCTCCTTTATACTGCCTTCTTTTTTCTATAATATCTTTCAGCATCTCTGGAAAAAATCCCTGTTCCTTGCTGAAATAAACTTTTCTGCCTGTTATATCTATGCTGTAAGCATTTTTTTCAGGCTTCTCAAGAAGAGTTGATTTTGACAAATTGTATGTTACAATAACGCTTCCATAACTGCTTGTGAAATCAAAGATTCCCAAATTTTCATAAATTCCTGGAGACGGCTGAAAAACAAATGCTCCTTCATATTTCCCCCTTCTTTTTCTTTCCCCAATCTCGTCATATGTTGGACGCTTTTCGGGGATTTCATTAAACTTGCTTAAATTATGAACAATATAATCTTCAACATTTGCAGACATTCCGTTTCTTGAAACATTAAATACTGGCTCCTGCGTTATTCTTGTAAATTCAAGCAAATCAGCCCAGATTTTATTAAAAAGATTGAATGTGAGAATAGAATCCTGCAGATTATATTCAAAATAATTTTCCCATTCATCTGCTTCTATCTTTGATGAATGCTTAAATTCAAATTTCTTTTTTGATTCTCCAAGAAATTCATTTGAAACTTCATTAAGAGACATTGTTTCTGACTGCATGTATTGGGAATAAGCTGTCTGAATAAATCGAAGCAAATCCACATGAACAATCCCGTCTATTTTTGCTGTTGTCATTATCCCCCTTGAAAATTTGGGCTGGCTTCCATCAAGTCCAAGATTTAATCTCACTCCGTTTTTTTCTGCTCTCGCTTTAAGATAAGGCAAATCAAATCCATCTGAAAAATAGCCTGTAAGAAAATCAGGAGAAATTTGCTTTATAATCTCTGAGAATTTTTCCAGCAATTCTGCCTCATCCTTCACATATTCAACATAAGGAAATTCTTTGTTTTTTTTCCAAGTTATTACTTTCTTGAAATTTTCAGAAACCAGAGAAATCATTAATATTTCCCCTTCTCCTATTTTGAACTCATCTGTTTCAATATCAAAAGCAAGAACTTTTGGAGAAAAAATTTCTTTTTTTATGGGATTTATTGAATTTACCTTAATGCAAAAATCAACATTAATATCTGCTATGCCTCCAAACTCTCCTGCATTTAAAATTTCTCCCGAAACTTCATACCAGTATAATGGGGCAAATTTTTTCTCAATTATATAATGACTTATGAATCCGATATCATAGCCTCTTCTCTTTTCTATTTCAGGCATTCCCAATTTATCTGCGACATCGTGCAAGTCCTTGTAATTTGTTGCAAATATTTTCAGGGCTTTCACATCTTTTCCAAGAAATTTTTTATTGTGCAGTTCTGTTTTTTCTACTTTTGTTTTTCTTCCTTTCACATCAACTTTTATCTTTTCTATCTTTTCCTGCAGTTTTTGTATCTGCTTCTGGCTTAATTTGTCTTTCAAAATTGCCCAAAAATACACATCGCAGGAATCAATTAGGCATACTCTTTTTCCCTTTGCATCTCTGCCTATAATCTTGGCATAATTTCTTCCTTCAAAGTCAAAATAGCCATAATCTATTGGAATAAAGTCTATTTTCATTCTATAAACTGACATTTTAATTATTTAAAATTAAGCATAAGTAACAAACCTTAAATACTCATTTTTAGTGGTTTTTTTATGAAATATAACGACTATAATGAAGGTTATAATTTGCAGATGGAGCATAAAGAAGCAGAAGCTTTATACAAAAAATACGGGGATAAAGCATTCACTCCAAGAATACAGATGGAACTGCCTCAAAATACAGCAATTATTATAGATGAAGCACCCGAAGAAATTAGTCCAGAAAAAGAAAAACTTCTTGACAGAATTCGCAAATTAGCACTTGTTTCTTCACAATAAACTATTTATATTTCTCCCTCATTGAATTCTTATGGGTTTAAACATACGCGAAATTATTCCGAGAAATGAAATTGAAATATCTTCTCTAAAGGGAAGAACAATCTGCATTGATGCATTTAATACTTTGTATCAATTTTTGTCAAGCATAAGACAGGCAGACGGAACTCCGCTTATGGATAACAAGCAGAGAATAACAAGCCATCTTTCTGGAATTTTTTACAGGAATATTGCCCTTCTTGAACACGGAATAAAATTAATTTATGTTTTTGACGGAATCCCCCCTGAAGAAAAATTTGGAACGCATAAGATAAGAAAAGAAGGGAGAGAACTTGCAAGAGAAAAATATGAACAGGCAAAAGACGAAGAGAATATTGAAGAAATGAAAAGATACAGCAGCCAGCTTGTCAGGATTAATGCGGAAATAATCAAAGAGAGCAAGGAGCTTTTGGAAGCAATGGGAATTGCAGTTGTTCAGGCGCCAGGAGAAGGAGAAGCACAAGCTGCTCATATGGCGAGAACAATGAGGGATATTTATGCAAGTGCAAGCCAAGATTATGACAGCCTGCTTTTCGGAGCTCCTAAACTTGTTAGAAATTTAACTCTTGCAAAAAAAAGAAAAACAATAAGCGGGTGGGTTGAAGTAAAGCCAGAAATGATTGAACTTGAAAAAGTTTTGAATTATCTTGAAATAAATCTGGATCAATTAATCTGCCTTGGAATTTTGGTGGGAACAGATTACAATCCAAAAGGGATTCCAGGAATAGGGCAGAAAAAAGCCCTGCAGATTGTCAAAAGATACAAACAGCCGATACTAATCTTTGACAGCGTTAAAGAACAGATAAAAAATCTTTCTGATGAAGACAAGTTTGAATGGAGGGAAATATTTGAATTGTTCCACAAGCCGAATGTTCTTAACACTTTTTTTAAGTTTGGAAAAATTAATGAAAAGAAAATAAGGGAAATACTTGTTGAAGAACATAATTTTTCTGATGACAGGGTTCAGAAGCAGCTGGAAAGATTAAGAGAAATTACAGAAAAGAACAAACAAAAAAACTTAGAACGTTGGTTTTAATTTATTTTTTCTTATCGCCTTTGCCTTTTTTCATAAACAGCCTTATACCAATTAAAATAACTCCGACTACTATAAGAAGAGTTTTTGCATAAACAAAAAAACTTGCAACTATAAACAAACCGCCAAGAACAAACAAAGAATCTTTTTTCAGGTTTACAATCATAAATATAACTCCTGCAATTACCACAAGAGCAATAATCAGATTAAGCGTCTCTCCTGATATTCCCAGATTGGAAAATAAATTACTAACATCAAAATTGCTTTTGTTTAATCCATAAACTATCAAAAAAGACAAGGTTACTGCAATTATTCCTGCAAATGATTTGTTTTCCTTGAAAAGTGTTTTGCTAAGAGAAAAGAATAAAATAACAAAAGAAATTATGAATACTGAAAAAAATACCACTGTTGACTGCTCTATGCTGTTTAGCAAGTCATCCAATCCGTTCTGGGCGCTTGCAAAGTTTATTATAAATATAAAAAGAAAAAGGGAAATTATTTTTTTCATATAAACTGCAGGGAAATGGTTTTTATAAGTTTTTTGCAATTTGCCCTCTTCTCATAAAAAAGTTTATAAATAGGAAAGTGCTTTTTTAGGGATGAAGAAAACAAGAGGCAGCAGAAAAAAGATTTCTCATTCCAAACACAGAAGAAGATTATTCAGCGACAAGGCGCTTACTGCATTTAACAGCAAGATGATTGTAGTCCTTGTGGTTCTTGTGTTTTTGGCTTCTGCACTTGTGTTAAGTTCCTTTCATAATTCAACTGCTCCTGCTTCAACAGGATATGCAATTACTGGAAATGCAGAGACAAATTTTATTGCTGATTTATTTACAAAATGGCAGGGAGGACAGCTGGATGTTAACATTGCTAAATATTTGTTCTGGCTTATGCTTACAGGAGTTATTTGGGCAGCATTAAGTTTTGCCAAATTTCCTGAAAATGGAGCGCTTCAGGCATTAATTGCAATTCCTGTAGGATTTTTAGCAACTGCGTATATCACCCCTGCTGAAGTGTTCACTGTGCTTACAAGCTATACTGCATTGGGAATAACATTGACTTTTCTTATACCTTTTATCATAATGATTTTTGTTTCTGCAATGCTTGCAGGAAATGAGAAAATATCTAAAATGAGTGTTCCAAAAGTGCTAATCGAAATGTTGCTGTGGATATTCTTCTTGGTTATTCAAGTTTATAAAATGATAGAAGGATGGGCTACAGGGCAGATTGTTTTTGGATTAAGCCTGCCTGTAATAATAATGGTTCTAACCTTTTTCGTTACTATTTTAATTGTTATCTTCCCCTCTAAGTTTAGAAAAATGATGTGGAACATACAAAATGACATAAGAAGAGCACAAAATGAAGTTGCAGCAACAGAAGCAGTCAGCGCCACAAAACTTGCAAAACAAATGGAAGAAGCAAGGAAAGGAAGAGGTTATTTTGATTAATAAAATTTAGACAGATAAGATTTAATAATTCTTCTTATTTATTCTTGATATGGCTTTGAATATGCGTTCTTATGATGTTCTTGGAAATATTGCATTTGTTAAATTTCCAGAGAAATTCAAAATAAAAGACAAGAAAAAATTTGCAGAAAAGATTTTGAAAGAGCAGAAGGGAATAAGAACTATTTTAGAAAAGAAAGAAAATATTAAGGGAAGATTGAGAAAACTTTCAACCAACTATATTGCAGGAGAAAAAACAAAAGAAGTTTTGTATAAAGAGAATGGATGCGTTTTCAGGTTTAACATAGACAAGACATATTTCTCTCCAAGATTGAGCAACGAGAGAATGGAGATTGCTTCAATGATAAAAAAAGGAGATTTGGTTTTAGTAATGTTTGCAGGTGTTGCCCCCTTTTCAATTGTTATTGCAAAAAATTCGCAGGCAAAAAAAGTTTATTCAAATGAACTGAACAGGGAAGCAAACAAATATGCTGAACTTAACATAAAACTCAACAAGCTGAAAGACAAAGTTGAACTTGTTAATGGGGACATAAAAAAAGTTGCTCCCAAAATAAAGCAGAAGTTTGATGTTATTGTTATGCCCCGCCCGCAGTTAAAAGACTCTTTTCTCAAGGAAGCATTTAAATTAAGCAAGAAGGGAACAAGAATTTATTATTATGACTTCTGCAGGGTTGAAGAAATAAATTTAATTGCTGACAAAATCAGGGAAGAAGCAAAGAAAGCAGGAAAGAAAATAGAAATTCTGAATGTAAAAAGGGCAGGAGAGATTGCCCCTTACAAGACAAGACTGCGCATTGATTTTAAAGTGGTTTAATGTATTACTATTTAATGGTAACAAATAGAAAGATTTATAAATAATGGATATTCTTTCTTATTTATGACAGACAATAAATCCTTAATTGAAGAAATCTATGAAGGTATGAGAAAGCTCCCTTACAAGTCAGATGAATTAGAGCTTCTTAACTCAAAAGTCACTCCAAGGAAAAGCGGGAATTTCTTTTATAATCTGTTTACCACAACCAAGAAATATTTTAATGGAATTCCAGGAAGAGTAAAATTATGGAGAGAAAGAATACTTCCTTATTTTTTCAATCTTCCAGCAGTAAAAATGGCTCAAGAAGGCGGATTGGAGATGAAGGCGAAAAATGATTTTTTTGGAAGCAGAATTACTATACGCGACAAGGAAACAAAATCCAGCTTAAGAATAAAAGCTCCGTGGTTTTCTTCTATACTTAGCTATCTATTTGGAAACCTCACTAAATCAAGATTATATGTTCCTTCTGATTTTTCTGATGTAAGCTATAAAATAATTAATTAGAACTGTTTAATGCAGAATATATTTTAATCCTACATTAAATTTATATATAGAATATTTTTTTGTTAAATATGAGAAGTGATTATACAATTTCTGCTGAATCTGTTACAGAAGGGCATCCCGATAAAATATGCGACCAGATTTCTGATGCTGTTCTTGATGATTTATTAAGGCAGGATTCAAATTCAAGAGTTGCCTGCGAATCTGCAATAAAAGATTCTGGCGTTTGGGTTTTAGGAGAAGTAACAACAGAAAAATATTGCGATGTTCCAACTATTGCACGTTCTGTTATGAAATCTATTGGATATGACAGTCCGGAATTGGGATTGGATTATAATTCTTGCTCTATTCATACTTCTTTAGAAAGACAATCGCCTGAAATTTCACAGGGAGTTTCAAAATCAATTGAAGAGCAGGGAGCAGGAGATCAGGGGATGATGTTTGGCTATGCCTGCAGAGACACTGCAGAATTAATGCCTATGCCTATTTATTTTGCCCATAGATTAACAGAAAAACTTGCAGAAACGAGAAAAACAGGAAAATTATTATTTTTGCGTCCTGACGGAAAAAGCCAAGTTACAGTAAGATACGAAAACAACAAACCTGTTGCTGTTCAAAATGTTACTATTGCTGCACAGCACGATGAAGATGTTTCTGCTGAAGATTTAAAAGAAGGAATTATTGAAGAAGTTGTAAAAAAAGCAATCTCTTTGAAATATTTGACAAATATTGATTTTAATAATTCAAGACAATTTATAATTAACGGAACAGGCAGATTTACTATCGGAGGTCCAAAGGGAGATGCAGGATTGACAGGAAGAAAAATAATTGTTGATACTTATGGCGGATTTGCAAGACACGGGGGAGGAGCATTTTCAGGAAAAGACCCAAGCAAAGTTGACAGAAGCGCTGCATATATGGCGAGGTACATCGCAAAAAACCTTGTTGCTTCTGGACTTGCAAATAGATGCGAAGTTCAATTAGCTTATACTATTGGAGTTGCAGAGCCAAATAATCTTATGATTGACACTTTTGGGACAGGAAAAATAAACGATTCTGAATTAGAAAAAATTGTTAAATATAAATTCCCCTTAAAACCTGGATTAATCATTGAACATTTAAAATTAAAAAATCCAATATTTCTTCCAACAGCATCATACGGGCATTTTGGAAGAAAACCTTATTCTGAAAACGGACTTGACTTTTTTACTTGGGAAAAGGCAGACAAGGCAGAAGAATTAAGAGAACTTGCAAGAACGTTATAATTTATCTTTTGGAATTATTTATCACTTCTTTTTTAACAAGATAGCCTTTATTGAACAAAGCTGAATGTTTTGATTGTCAATTTTTTATTTATAATTGTGCATATTCTATTTCTTCTTCGTCTAACTTCAATTCTTTTTGTATATTTGGATTTGATTTGATAATCTGCTTTATTATGGGAAACTCATTCATAGCCCGCTTTTGGCTTACGTGAACATACTGCGAATATTTTTCGCATATTGATTTTTTTTGTATTGTCTTTTGATTATTCATCCATATCTGAAGAATTCTTGACGGCTTTTTGTAGCTTGTAAATCCTGTTTTGGAATTTTTTTTGGCAGAAGCAATTCCATAGCTTAAGAAAATATTTTCATAAACTAAAAATCTCCAATACTGCTGCTTGTATATTCTTCCCTTGAAAATATCTGCCTTGCTAAGCAAATCATATGCTCTTGCGAGCTCTTCTCCTTTGTATTCTGCAGGTATATTTTCTTCAAACCAGAGCATTATATCATCTATAGACATATTTACAGAATCAAAAATTCCCATAATTTCATTTGTCGGCTTTTCCTTGAAAACTTTTCTCAATGAATTAAATATATCTGTCTCTTTATTTCTCTCATCAAGTATTATGGAAAAATAATCCTTCAGTCTGGAAAGCGTCTGCAAATCATTTATCGCAGCCCTCAAATCTCCTTTTGCTTTTATTGAAAGTTCTGTTATAAAATCGCTGTCAATTGAAAGCCCTTCTATTGCAGAAATTTCGGAGATTATTGTTTTTATTATATTATAGCTTATTTCTTTAAGTTGCAAAAGCTCGCATTTTTTTCTAAGCAGATTAAATTTTTTGTCCCATATATCATTTGCAGTAATTATCATTGGATAAGGAGTTAAATCAATTATTCTGATTAATTCAGGAAGCCCCCCATAGTCCAGCTCTGAAATGCCGTCAACTTCATCAACCAAAATAAGCTTGTTCTTTTTTTCAAGAGATTTTTGCTCTACTGCAGGTTTTAGAATCGTGCTTAATTTTTCCTTGTTTCTGAAATCAGAAGCATTCAGCTCAAATATTTCCAAATCATTTTCTTTTGCTGCTGCACAGGCAATGCTCGTCTTCCCTGTTCCAGGAGGGCCGTAAAGAATTATAGCTCTTTTGCCTTTTCCAAAATTTTTAATAAAATATTTTATTTTAACTACTGCTTCATCCTGCCCTTTTATTTCTCCAAGATTTTTAGGACGATATTTTTCTGTCAAAGTCATTTTACTCCTTTCCTAGTCCAGCAAGAACAAAACTTGCCAGCAAAGACTGCAATTGAATAAATGGGTCGCTTCCCTCAACAATTCTAAATTCTGTTTCTCCTGTCTTCTCTGTTAATTTTACTTTAATTGTTGGCTCAACAGGGAGATTCCATATTTCTTTTTGGATTGCTTTTATAACGTCCTGTCCTGAAATGCTTTCTTTCAGCATTATATCAAGCAGTTTTTCTTTTGCACTTTGAAAGTCACCCGAGAGGGCATAATCAAGAACCACTTTTATGTCTCTTGGTTTTGTGTTTGAGATAATTGTTGCAACGAGCTCTGCACTTATCAAAGGAGAAATTGAAGCTGTTGACTGAAGAATATTTATGCATCTTCTGCAGTCTCCTTCGCATCCTTCATAAAGTATCTCAACTGCATCTGGTTTTATGTCCAGTTTTTCTTTTTCTGCTATTTTCACAATTACTTTTTCAACATCTTTCTTTTCCAAAAGCTTGAATTTGAAGATTGCACAACGCGACTGGATTGGGTCAATAATCTTGCTTGAATAGTTGCAGGACAGGATAAAACGGCAGGTTGTTGAATAATTTTCCATTGTTCTTCTCAATGCCTGCTGAGCTTCTGGGGTTAAGGCATCTGCTTCATCAAGGAAGATTATTTTGAAAGGAATGTTTCCTATTGATTTTGTCCTTGCGAAATTCTTGACTTTTTCCCTCACTACATTTATCCCTCGTTCATCAGAAGCATTCAGTTCCAGATAATTTTCCTTCCAATTTTCCTTGTATAATTCTTTTACCACAATAAGCGCAAGAGTTGATTTTCCTGTTCCTGCTGGGCCTGCAAAAAGCATATGTGGAATATTCATAGAATTTGTAAGGGATTCAACTCTCTTTACAGAGTTATCCTGCCCGACAATTTCTGAAAAAGTAGAAGGACGATATCTTTCTGTCCATATACTGCTCACCATGCTATACTATCCTAAATTTAACTTATAAAGATTTGTATGGTTTTTTGAAGTTTATAGAATTATTTTTACTTGGCTTTTTCTTTTCTCAATTTTCTCTTATGTTTTTCCTTTCTAAGTCTTTTTCTCTGCCACTTCCATCTCATCTGCTGCTTTTTCTTCCATCTTCTTGAGCTTCTTTTCATATTTAGAATAGAAAAATTTGGTTTAAAAAGATTTGGTTTACCTTCTTTTCTTAACTCCAATTTTTGAGCAATATTCATTTATCGGACATATTGAGCATTTTGGAGAAATTGGAACGCAGATTTCTTTTCCAAACTGCACAAATATTGCGTTAAAATCCTTCCAATATTTTTTTGGAAGTATTTTTCCCAATTCAAGCTCTGTGCTTTCTGGAGTTTTTGTTTTAACCCAGCCGAGCCTATTTGGAATCCTGTGACAATGCGTGTCTATTGGAAGGACATTTTTTCCGTAAGCAAATGCAAGGACTATGTTTGCTGTCTTTGGGCCAATGCCTTTTATAGACATTAACTCTTCTCTTGTATCTGGAACCTTTCCATTGTAATCTTTTAGGATTATTTCAGAAACGTGCTTTAATGTTCTTGCTTTCTTTTTATAATGTCCAGAAGAAAAAATCAGCTTTTCTAGTTTTTTTACAGGAAGTTTCAGAATTTCTTCTGGGGTGTCTGCAACTTCAAATAATCTTCTTGAAGCAATTTCTGTATTCTTGTCCTGCGTTCTAAGAGAAAGAAGGCAGGAAATTAATATCTTAAATGCATCTGGATTTTTCCGCATTCTGTTTAATGTTGTTTTATCTGTGCTTGAATAATGAGATTTGAGAATCTTCATTATTTTAAGAATATTTTTATTAGGCATTTTATGAATTAAGATGGAAATTATATAAAGATTACCAAGAGGGATTAAGAAACTTTTTTATTTATTCTGGGAAATTATTATCACTTCTTTTTTAATTATCTGTATCAACTGAACAAAACTCTTGGTTCTATTATATTGACTATCCTTTCCTTGCGAGCTCTCCGAATGTTTTTCCTGCTATCCCTGCTGCGTTTCCCTCATCTGTATCAAGATGAAGAGCCAGCTTAAAATCTTCAGAAACCCTGACAATTATATTATGAAAAGTAACTTCTCTTATCCCGCCTATTTTAATTGAAATATTCTGGTTGTTTTTTAATTTTAATTTTTTAGCTTCTTTTGCTGAAGCGTGGAGATGCCTTCTTGCTATTATGCAGGGTGCTTTTATTGAGTTGTTTTTATTTCTTACGAGAATATTTGCTGTGTTTGCTACGTCTCCTGAAACTTTTATCTGCGGAAAAGGGCTTAGCTTTAGATTATATGCATCTGTCATTGAAATTTCCACCTGCGAGTTTTTTCTGAATGGGCCTAAAATTCTGACATCTTCTATCTTTTTGCTTTTGTTAATAATTTCAACTACTTTATCTGATGCAAATTCCCCTGGTTGCGACAGATTTTTTATACTATTCAGGGTTTGATTTTTTCCAAATAATTTTTCAAAATCTTCTTTTGAAAGATGCATATGCCTTGCAGATATCTCTATCGGGATTTTCATTTTATTCAGATGTTCTTAAAATTTTTAAAACTTCCTCAACAGCAGTTCTTTCTTCATCTGTTTTTTTAACCCAAACTTTTGCTTTTGAGCTCTTTGAAGATATCATCTTTGAATTTTTTTCATTTTCTTCTTTGTTTAATCTGATTCCCAGATAAGAAAAATGACTGCATACATCTCTTCTCAACATAGGAACATTTTCTCCTATTGCGGCTGTAAAAACAAGATTATCAATTCCATTCATTGCTGCGATATAAGAGCCGATTGCTTTTACTATGGAATATACAAACATTTCATAGGCTAATTTGCAATTTTTATCTTTGTTCATTTTTGAACGAACATCTCTAAAATCATTATATCCTGAAACTCCTTTTAATCCTGATTTCTCAGACAGCATTTCTTCTGCATCATATCCTTTTTTTTCAAGAAAGAAAATTATTCCTGGGTCAATTGTCCCAGAGCGCGTTCCCATAATTAATCCTTCAAGAGGAGTCAAGCCCATGCTTGTGTCTGCGGGTTTTCCGTTGATAATAGCAGATATGCTTGAACCAGCACCAAGATGGCAGGTTATTGTTTTTCCCTTCATATTTCTGGAGACATATTCGTGGGACAATCCGTGAAATCCATATCTTCTTATCCCATATTTTTTTGTTATTTCTTTTGGAATAGCATAAGTTCTTGCAATTTCCGGAATTTCTGAAAAAAACATTGTATCAAAAACAGCATACTGCGGTTTTTTGTATTTCTCGCATAGTTCAATTACTCTAATCTGCTTTGGATTGTGAAGAGAGGCAAATTCAGAAAATTCTTTTATTCTTTTTTTTATTTTTTCTGTGATTCTTGATGGTTTTTTTAAATCCCCTCCGTGGACAACGCGGTGGATTATTATGTCAATTTCTGAATTTATTTTCTCAAATATTTTTTTTACAGAATCTTCATAATCTTCTTTTGTCTTTAATCTTTCATAATTTCCTGATTTTAGCAGTTCATAATTTTTGAACAAGCTGTATTTTATGCTTGAACTTCCAACATTAAATACAAGAATTACCCTCTCTTTCATAAATGTTTAAACCAAACATTCTTTTTAAGTTTGGCGATTTTTAGTGACTATATCTGTATTTTTTCCTGTGCTCTGCAACTGCGAGAATTAATACAAATAATATATCTGCTATCAGGAAAATCAAGAAAAAAGGATGCTGATACATCTTTATAGATAATTTTGCAATTGGTTCATATAAGATTATGAAGCTGACTATTACTGCCATTCCAAAAGTCAGCAAAACAACTCCTGACATAGCATCTTTTACTTTTCCAAATTCTTTATTGTATTCCGGAGAGATTAAATCAATGAGCTTTTCAAATCCTCTGTTAAACAATTCAAGAATTATCACCAAAAAGCAGACTATTATTATTGTTATGAGGTAAATTTTTGAAACCTGAAGCAAAATTGCTGTGGAGATTATAATCGCAACTATCATAAGCTGGATTTTTATGTTTCTTTCGCTGGATATTCCCCTAAACAATCCTCTTGTTGCACAGAGAGCACTATCAATAAAGCTCACTCTTGTCATTTCTCAAACTTGAGTTTTGGATTTATATAATTAATGTAGGAGAAATTAGGAAATAGCCCCACCAGGATTCGAACCTGGGTCACCGGCTCCAGAGGCCGATATACTTGACCGCTGTACTATGGGGCTATTAATCTAAATATATTTAATTATAGGATATTAAAACCTTGCTAAATGAGATTTGACGGCTTCTGGCTTAATAACAACTCTTTTAAATCAAGGCAGATTGTAAAATTAAGAATAAGCTCCGTAGTCTAAAAAGCCATACAGCTTAATACTTCGGAGGCAGGAGATAAGGCCCCCGTAGTCTAGAGGCCAAGGATACCACCCTCTCAAATGGATGCGAAGCAGACGTTTGACTAAGAAGTTCTTCGGAATTTCTGACTCAAAACGAACGTAGTGAGGTTTGATGAAGAATTGAAAAGTTCAGATTCAAACGGATACGAAATAATTTAGAGAAAGAGAGGTGATTTAATCTCGGTGAGAGCATGAATCTAGCATCTCAATGCAATCTCTCTTGAGAAAATCCAGGCGGATAAATCCGCTTTTGGAGAACGGTGGCGACCCGAGTTCAAATCTCGGCGGGGGCATAAATTATTTGAACGGGGGGAACCAGATTCAAATCAGATAATATTAGAAATGTTTTTATACATCTTTTTATTTTATTAATTATGGCTGGGGGTGTGACTATTTTAATAATTGTTGCTTTGATAGTGTTAGTGTTAGTTTTAGTCAGATTTAAAAAATTAAAGCATGAATTTACTGCTTTTGTTTTAATAGCATTAATCCTGCTTGCTTTTTTCAGCTTTAATTTAGCATTTAAAGGAAAAGATATTTCTGTCAATAATGTCTCTGATATTGAAAATGTAATCAAAACTTATTTTCTTTGGTTTGGAAATGCATTTAGCAACGTGAAAGATATTACTGCTCAAGCAGTTAAAATGGATTGGCAGAGCAATAAAACAACATAATATTTATAAACTATAGTTCATAATACATACTATTACGATGGTACGCAAAAAAAGAGCGAGAAAAACTGCAAGAAGAGCAAAAAGAGCAAGAATTTCAAGTTCAAAATATTCAAATAACTTTAAATTAGTTCTTCATAATTTATTCCTGTTCATTGCATTATCTTTTGTTTCATGGATTTTCTTCAAGCTTGTAACTAATGATATTTTAGACAATTTATTTCAAGTTATGGCAATGGTTTTTGGATTTATTGCTGTTGGGTTGTTTATAGCTCTTTTAGTTTTGATTATTTCAAAAGCAATCAAGAAGAAATAAATATTTTTATAAACTAATTCTTGAATAATTTAATATGCATTTGCTACTTTAATTAAATGGTGCCTGCGTAGCTCAGTTGGTAGAGTACCACATTGGTAATGAAAATATCTTTCAGTTATAATTCATACTAAAAATGTGGGGGTCCTGAGTTCAATCCTCAGCACAGGCTTGAAAATTAATGCTTTAGAAAATGGATGACTTTTCCCTTTATTTTTGCAAGAACTTTTCCCATATGTTCCTCACTGGTATAATTTATTTTTTTATCCAGCTTTTCCTCAATCAATCCAAGAACCCCGTAAATAGTCTGTTTTAATGTCTGTTCTGTTGCAATATTTTCTGTTATTATTTTTTTTGGAAATTTTTTTGTTTTCTGTGCTTTTTTTATCAAATCTTTATATTCTAAATAATGCAGGGGGAAAGTTACAATTCCAATTCTTATTTTTTTCTTTCCCTTTAGTTTTTTTCCAAGATAGAGAATATCTTCTTCGCTGTCACATCCATTAAGAATAAAAATATTTTTTACCTCTCTGTTTTCTAATTCTTTAATAGTTCGTTTTTTTCTTTGTCTTCCCCAGCCTGTAGGAATCAATAAGTAATCTAATGGAACAAGTTTCCTCTTTTTTGATTTCATGTATTATTAAAAGAAATGAGAATATAAAAAGAATACTACGGAAAGTTTAAAAATTGAATATCCCCCATATTTGTATGACTGAATATCATCCATTAGTAGTTCATTTTCAATTTATGAATGATAATGGAGAATTAGCAAGGAAATTATTTAATTCTGGAAATTATTTTATTGCTTCAATTGTTCCGAACCTTCTGGATTCAGAAATGAAAACTGAAGAAGGAGAATCTATTTATGGGAGGATACACCCAGAAAATAATTTTTATCCCGATTGGGCAAAAGAAATATTTGGGGAAAATGGTAAGAGAACAGATATTGGGTGGGCACAGGAAGGATATAGACATTGTTGTGGAAGATGTTTTAATAAGGGAAGAGCATTGGGGAAAAAATCTCCGGATCCTCATCATGAACATGTATGTCTCGATGGAGTTGCACAATCTTTAGAGAAACAAATTGAAGTTATTGCAAAAGGAAAAGATTTAATCAAAAGACAATTGGGAATATCTCCTCAATTTTATTGTCCTCCAAATCACCTTTATAACAAAGATACTTTAATTGCCGCGAAGGAAAATGGTTTTGATTTTTTTCTCTCAAGAAATGGTTTTGATTATTTTCTGCTGGGTTTAATCAATACTCCAGTTTATGAAAAAGGAGAATTAATCATGTTAACTGAATCAAAATATGGAAGTGCTCCATTAAGGATGACTTACTATGACCAACTTTGTGAAGACCCTGAAAATTTTGACGCTTTGCTTAAAAATTCTTCTTCTCTAACTTGTTTGAATATAGAAAATAAAAAACCTACTAAAGCAAGGGTTAGTGAAAAATTAATTACTGCTTATAAAAAATTAAGAGACCTGAAATAATTTTTATACATCCTTTTATTTCTTAATTTATGATTGAAAGAATTAAAAAGGTTCTTATCTTTATTTGTTGATGAAGTTATTCGAAAAAGGGGAATTAAAACTACTTTGGCCTTTTTATTTCCAAGCTTTATTCGGTTCTATTTTTTATATTTATACTGCTTTTTCTATTCCTTATTTTTTGAAATTGGGATTTAATCTTACTCAAATTGGGATAATTGCTGCTGTTCTTGCTATTTCTCTTTTTATTTTTCAGATTCCCACGGGAATTATTGCAGATTTGATTGGAAGAAAAAAAATGCTACGATTCGGATATCTCTTTACCGGAATTCTTTTTTCTCTACTCTTCTTTTTTAAAGATTTTTATATAATTCTTCTACTATTTGTTCTTCTTGGATTTACCCAGTCTTTAATTTCGGGAAAAGATGAATCATGGGTAGTTGATTTGTTGTTGCATGAAAAAAGAAAAGATTTAATTAAAGATTATTATAACAAACTAAATTCTATACTTTACTTAGGAGCTATTTGTTCTGGAATTATTGGAGCAATACTTGTCAAATCATTCGGATTGCCTATCTTTTTGTTATCTACTGGTTTTGCTTACCTTTCTGGTTTTTTTGTTTTCTCATTCGGGAAGGAATCTTTTATTAATAATAAAAAGAAAATCCACAAATATTTTTTTAATCACACAAAGAAATCTTTTCGATATATTTTACATAATAAAAATCTTTTATTATTAATCTTGATTGCTGCATTTGTAAGTATCTGTTCTTCTTTTTCAGGTTCTAATATGTGGAATGCTTTGTTTACAAAAATAGGATTAAAAGACTATTGGTTTGGGTATCTTTTTTCTGCAGTAAGTTTTTTCGGGTTTGTTATTCCTTTATTAAATAAAAAAATAGTTAAGAAAACTGGGGGAGAGAAGAAATTTTTCATCTTTATTCTTTCTTTTATTTCTCTTATTTCCATAATGGTTATTTTGTTTAATTCTATCTTCGTTTTGATTTTATTGTTCTTACTTTATTCTTCATTATTCTTTTCTTATAATCCAGTTCGAGGATACTTTTTTCAGAATTTAATTTCAGGGAAGATGAGAACAACGATTTTAGGAATTAATAATACTTTCATTCAATTAGTTTCAGCTCTTAGTCTTCCATTAGCAGGATTTGCGGCAGATAAACTCGGAATTAAATTTTCCCTCTTAATGGGGGGACTTATTTTGATTCCTTCAATAATATTGGTTCTGAAGATAAAAAAGAAATAATTTTTATTCCAGTTCCCCAAAAATTTCTTCAAGATTAATTTCAAATAATGCAACAGGCATTTTTATTTTCCAGTTTTTAAGAATCTTTGGATGAATTTCTCCTAAAAAGCCAATTGCTTTGCTGTCAAGCTTTATTTCTGCTGTTCTGCCGTCAATAAGATAAGGGGGAATTTTATCTGGCTCTGAAATTTGGAAATTCAGATTCATCATCTTTGATAAATACTCAACAATCTGCCTTGTATCTGTGAAGTTTGCAGGAGATACTGCAAGGCTTAAATGCTCTTCTTCCTTTGCTGAATTGAAAATTCTTCCCAGTTCAAATATTTTCTGCGGATATTCAGAATCAACATTTTCAGAAAGTATTTTTAGAAGATAATGAGTCAAGTCTTTCCTTAAAATTGTGTAATCTGTTTTTGATTCTTCAACTTCAATAAAACCTTCTTCAGGCATTGACATTTTCCTGAATTGCTCTGCCTTGCTTGTAAGATGGTAATTTGAAACTTCAAGAATATTTAATCCGCAGAGGATTTCTGCAATCTTTCTTTTTATTATTTCTTTTTTATCCTGCTCCCCCACTGTTGTTACTTCTGGAATTTCAGGGATGAATTTTTCATAGCCGTAAGCTATTGCTATGTCTTCAATCAAATCAACTTCGTGAAGAATATCAACTCTCCAAGGAGGAATTTCTGCAGATTCTTTGTTGTAATTATATCCCATTTCTTCAAGAAGTTTTTTTACCTCTTTTTCATTAAGCTCCAGCCCAAGAAGAGAATTTGCGTTCTTGAGGTTAATCTTCATTTTTTCAGGGGAAAAATCTGGAGTTATGCTCTTTGTCTTGTTTTCCCTAAGCTCCATCTGATAAATCTTCCCCCCCATTTCTGCCAGATTGGTTGTTATTATGTTGAGGCATTTATTCAATACAGGAAAATCAAATCCTGAACATTCAACAAATACATCTGCTGTACTGCCTGTTACTTTCCCTGTTACCTGCGAGTTAATTATTGGGGGCATGCTTAGAATATTATTTTCTGCATCTGTAAATACTGGGAACTTTGATTTTCCTGCAAGAAGATGAGCATATTCTTTTCCTGTAGGATGTTTTTGAAGTATCTGCAATCCAGACATCTCCCTGTCAGACTCCAGAGGGATGAATTTTATTTTGTCAGGTTCAAGAGCCTTAAAAGTTATAGGAAGTTTTATTTTTTCAAGCGGATAAATTCCAATTGCAATTTTTTTTCTTTTTCTTCCTATTGTAAGATGAAGTTTCTCCTGCATATCAACAATTTCTTTTATTTTTTCATCGTCAAACTTTAGCCCTCTTATAATTGCACAGGCAGTATAAGGACGCACATTTTTTACAGATGAATCTATTATCACTACATAATCTTTTTCAGGCTTGTTTAGTTTGTATTCTTTCAGCCCTGTCTGCTTTCCCAAGAATGCAAGAAAAGCCCTCTTAAATCCGTGATATGAAAGCAAGTCTGGGCGATTGGGGAATACTTCAATTTCCATTTCTTCATTATCAAATTTTTCAAGCGGAGTTCCAAACATCGCAATCTTGTTCTGCATTTTTTCATCAAGCTTTCCAATTTCTTTTTCAAACTGCTTGCGGGAAAAAGTTACATTAGCCATTTTTTATTTTTTCTGCGATTTTATTTAATTCTTTTTCTGTCATTTTCTTTCTTTCTTGGTTTAATTCATTTGATTTGTTTATCGGAACCAAATGAACGTGAATGTGGGAAACTCCAAATCCCTCAACAGCCATTCCGACTCTTTTCGGCTTTAATTTGCTTTTTAGAAGTTTTGCTATTTCTTTTGTTTTTGACATCAATTCAAGATATTCTTTGTCATTCAATTCAAATATATAATCATCATGCTTTTTTGGGATTACTAATAAATGTCCTGGGTTTATAGGGCAAATATCCAAAAAACAGAAAAATTTTTCATCTTCGTAAATTTTATTTACAGGAATTTCTCCGCTTGCCATTCTGCAGAATACGCAATCTTTATTGGTTGTTTTATTTGTCATTTTATTTCATCCAAAATTTCATTTTTCTCAGCTGTGAAATATCATTCTTATACATCTCTCTTAAATCTTTGATGTTGTAGTAATCCATTATCATTCTGTCAAATCCAGGGCCCCAAGCAAGAACAGTCATCTTTTCTCCAAGCAGAGGGATTGTAACTTCAGGGCGGAAAATTCCTGCCCCTCCAAGTTCAAACCAAATTTTTTTCTCAGGATGCCAGACGTCAATTTCAACGCTTGGTTCTGTGTAGGGGAAATATGACGGGCGGAATCTTATTTTTTCAAATCCCATTTTTTTGAAAAATTCCTGAAGATATCCAAGAAGATTTCTAAAACTAAGATTTGGAGCAACAACTATTCCTTCTGACTGATTGAATTCAAATCCGTGGCTCCAGTCAACTGTTTCGTTTCTAAAGCATTTTCCGATAGCGAAAAATTTTGCAGGAATATCTTTTTTATCAAGATTTGCAAGTGTATTTGAAGAAATGCAGGTCGTGTGAGTTCTTAAGACAAGTCTTTTTGCTTCTTCTTCATTCCATTCATATCTCCATCCCCTGCTTCCATCAACTCCTTTTTCGTGGCTTTCTTTTACTGCTTTTACCAATTTCTTGTCCAACTCCCAACTTCGCTCATTGCTATCTAATTTTTTCCCAGCATTTGCGAAATTGCTCGGCAATTCCGCCTTTCTATTTGTGAAAAATGTATCCTGCATCTCTCTTACAGGATGGTCTTGCGCAGTGAACAGCGCATCAAAAACCCAAAAAGAACTTTGCAGCATATTTCCACTCATTTCCTTAAATCCCATTTCTGTCCATACTCTTCTTGCGTAATCTGTTGCTTGATTCACAAAATGCCTCTTTCCTCCGTTAATTGAAGGAAGAGGAGAAGTTACATCGTATCTTCTGAATTTTTTTCCCTTCCACGCAGATTCTTTTTCCAGTATTTGAGGAGTTACGGATTCTATCAATTCTCCTATATTTTTTTCTGATTTGATAATCTCCTCCCCGAGTTTTGTGACATTTATGATGACTTTTTCTTCTTCCCTTATCTGAATAATATCTTTTCTTCTTTCAAATGACTTTAATGCATACATCTGCTCTGGAGTTAGAGAATCATAATCGGCAGGAAGGGACTCAATGAATTTTTCCTCAATTGTTTTTTTGGATATTTCGCTTATGCTTCCAGTCAGGGAAATTTTTTCATTTTTTATTTCAATTAATGCTTTCTTTTTCAATGCACCTATTGATGCCTTAAATTCATCATCTGAAAGAGAACTTTGCTTTTGCGCTTCTCCCAGCTTTAATATTTTTTTCTCTCCAAGAAGATTAAGAAGCCTTCTTTCAGGAAGCCCTTTCTTTTTGTATAATGCTCCATTAACTCCTATTTCTACAATTTTCTTTTTGCTATGAGAAAGAGTTATCAAATTTTTGTTTCCCAAATATTCCAATGCCCTTAAAACAGAAGTTTTGTCAAGCCCCGAATTTCTTGCTATCTCTTCTACATTTTCTTTTAAATATGGAAGTATCTTTCTTTCATTTGGGCTTAAAGATTCTATTACTTTTCCTGCAGACGCCATGTTATCTTTAAAGAAATAGCATTAAAATAGGTTTCTTTTTTACAAAAAGAAACTATAATGGTAGAAAAAAGGGATTAAAAATTACAAGTCTTTTATCATATCTGTAGGCATACCAAGAATCAAAGCAAGAGATTTCAAGCCAAGAATATTTCTTTTATTTTTTGGATTTTGGATTATGAATTTCATTTTCAGCTTATTCTTGTTGCATATTTTTATATTCTGCTTTATTCTTGCAAGGATTTTCAGCTTTTCCTTTTCTTCTGCTTCTATAATTTCATCAAAGTTTATTCCAATGATTATATTTTTCTTTTTTGCCAGTTTTGCAAGAACATGATTAAATCCAGAATTTCTCTGTTTCTGAAAATCTTTCCTTCCTGCCTGATTAAGAAGAAGCATTTTTATGTTTTCCTTTTCAAGAACTTTTCTTGCAGTTTCCTCATCATCTGAAGAAAAAATTATATCTTTTTCAGAATTTTCTTTTATCAGTTTTCTCGCTCTGTCAAAATTGTCTTCGCGTATTAAAATCTGCTCCATCAATCTCCCCCGATTGCAGTTCCTTTAAATTTTTTGTTTTTAAGAAGATTGTCAAATTGAACCATATCTTTTCCGATGATATAAGTTTTTATTTTATTATGCATTATTATTCTGGATGCGCTTTGATCAAGGACAAAATGCTGTCCTGGCTTGAATTTTAATTTGTTCGCCATTTTATTGAAATCTTCCCAAGATATTTTTGGAATGAATTTTGCATTTTTGTATTCTGCAGGATTTTTATCATACAATCCTGCGATATTTGTAAGATTGACAAAAATTGCCTTAAATTTTCTTGCAATTTCTGCAGCAGTTGAATCAGAAGTTTGATTTGGCTTGTATTCCAATGCACCGCAGAAAACAACATCCTCTTTTCTTATGTACTTTTTTAAAAGCCTCATTGTATGGGGAATTCCCTGTTCGGGATTCAGATTAAAAAGATAATTCATAAATCTCGCATTCATCCTTGTTGCAGAAATTCCTGAAAAGCTCTGAAATCGTTCATTTACTCCAGATTCTTCCAACGCAGAAATATATTTCCTTGCAATGCTCCCGCCACCGCATACAACTATGAACTTGTATTTTCCTGTGTGCTTTAAGATTACTTTCTTAAATTCTTTAAGATATTTTATATTAACTTCTTCTGGGATTATCAGGCTTCCGCCAAGACTAAGAACAATCACCTTTTTTTTCATATTGTAATAAAACAAAGAAGATTTTTATATTTATTTGATTGTAAACAGCTTATCATTTTTTACATCAAATATATCAAGGCGAACTCCTGAATCAAGCCAGCCGTGGCTGTAATTCAAGGCAGCAAAAGCATTCACAAAATCTCCTTTCTTTTCAAAATGCTCTGCATCTGAAAGATAATTTTCCACCATTTCTATTATCTCCTTTGCATAATTTTCCTTTCCTTTTATTATGCTATTTTTTGCTTCTTTCAATGCTGTTGAAGTTATTTTGAAATATTTTTCCACTTTTTCCTTTGTTATCTTGTCATTCATTCTTATAAGAAACCCTGCTTATTTATAAAAGTTTCAAGAAGATTAGGAAACTTTAAATATAAGATTTCTTTGATTTATCTGTGAAGAATAAAAGAGGAAAAAGCAAGCTATTTGCAATTTTGGGAATTTGCACAATTGTTCTTTTAGTCGCAAGTATGCTAATTTCTGCTGCAAATGACGCTCCTATCAGCGAAGAAGTGAATCAAGTTGTTGAAGAAAAAACAGACAATTCTGTCTCTGGCGATGTATCTGCTTATGTTGAGGATTTCGTTGAAAAAAAAGGAATTAATCCAAATGAAATAAATAACATCTCAAAAGTTGATTTTGACAGCCTTCCAAAAGAAGTAAATATTGAAAATGTCAACGATGCCAACCTCGCAATTTACCAGATAGATTACAATAAATCTGCTTCTTCAAACAATAAAATCTTTGTTGTAACTTACTCTGTTGATAAACTAAAAGCACAGGGAGACATTATTGTCAGTCAGGATAAGAGGGAATTCCTCAACTTTGGATTCAGCGGAGAGATGGATTCATCAGGATTCTTGAAGAGTGCAAGCGGAGTAAGCACTGATTTGGAAAGAGGATATGTAATGATGAGAAGCGGAAGCATCACAGGAATTTCAACAAGTCTGGACTTGCTAAAAGGCAGCGGAAATGTAGAAATTGTGATATACAAAAATGGAAATCAGATTAACTTCGGAAATACATTAATTGCAGATTCAGCAGGAGTTAAAGAAGATTATGATACTCAATCAAAGGGAACTGTTCCTTTTGAAGCAGGAGACATAATCTCTGCATATCTGAAATCATCAGAAGGAATTTCACTGAAGGATGTAACTGCACTTATAGAAATAACAACCAATTAAATTATAGAAATATTTTTAAACTAAATACTATTTAACTAACTATGGCAAAAGAGAAAAGAGATATTCTTGTGATTAGTTTAATTATAGTAATTGTTCTTTTATTGGGATTGATGTCCTATTTCTTTTTAATACAGCCAGCAATAAATGCTCAAGTAGTAAACTGGGCTAACAAAGGATATCAGCAGGCACAAGTAGACTTCATAAATGCAATACTTTCTCAAGTTCAGCAAAAAGGATATGTTGCAATTCCTACTGGACAAGAAAATCAATCAGTAGTTCTTGTTCCTTATCAGCAGTCTGCAGCGTCAAGTTAATCTTGATTTAGTTATCTTTTTAAATTCTAAAATATAATTTACTAAATGGAAAAGAGGGGGCTATCAACGATTGTTGTTACTTTAATCTTAATTGTTCTTTCCTTAATTGCTGTTGGTGCGATTTGGATGATAGTCAATAATATTATTAAGAGTAATTCTAACAATACAGGAATTTCTGGATTGACTATCAATCTCAAAATAACAAATGCTTATGAACAAGATGGAAAAATATATACCTCTGTGGTAAGAAACCCCGGAGAAGGAGAACTTTCTAAAATTAAATTTATTTTTTCTGACGGCATAAACTCTGAAATAATATCAAATGATACAAGCCTTGCCCAATTAGATACAAATATCTTTGCTATTTCTCTTTCCAAACTTACTGCAGCAGAGGTGAAAACTGTTTCAATTGCTCCTGTGTTCAAATTAAGCGATGGAACAGAAAGCACAGGAGCTATAGCTGATACTTACAATATTGCTGCGGGGGGAGAAGAAAATCCTTCTGGAGAAAATCCTGAAGGTGAAAATCCAAACTGCACTCCAAACTGCGGATTAAAAATATGCGGTGATGATGGTTGCGGAGGAATCTGTTCTCCAGGGTGCAGTTCAGGAACCTGCAGTCAAGACGGGCTTTCCTGCGTAAACTGCATTCCAAAAACCTGTCAGGAGCAGGGATATGCCTGCGGAACTCCTTCTAACGGGTGCGGAGGAATTTTAGAATGCGGAAATTGCCCTTCTGGACAATTATGCAGTGAAGATTATCTTTCATGTGCTTCTGCAAATGCTGTCAACACGGGATTAGTTGAAGATGTCTGGCCAGGCACTTCTGGATTATATTTTGGAAGCAGTTCCTTGTCTACAACTGAAGATTATCAGGGGGATTATGTTAAATTTCCTGGAAGTTTGGAAACACGCTGCCTGTTAATTATTGTTTCCAGACTCCCAATAGAAGGATATTACAAAAGCCATGTCGGGTTTAATTTTGAAACTATGATAAAAGCTGGAGACAATTATCAAATTTTTAATACAGTTCAGGAATGCAATGCTTGAAATTTTTAAGAAAACTTTAAATACATTCTTCGTCTTATTTCATTAGTTACCCTACATAAAGAGAATTAAATTTTTTTATCCAATTCTCTTTGAAATTGGGTTTTTGGAAAAAATTAAAAGATGGTGTATAAAAAATATATAAAAAAAGACGGCAAGCTTTATGGCCCGTATAATTATCAAAGCCATAGAATAAACGGCAAAATTATTTCAGAATACTGCGGAACAGCCAAGCCTAATTACAGAAAATTTGCATTTTTGATTATTGGAATATTCCTTCTTGTTCTTTTAGCTTCTTCTTTTCTAATCTTCAACGGAAAAGTTACTGGGAATGCTGTTGCTGATAATCAGCTTTCTTCCCAGACAGAAAATGCCCTGATAAATGAATCTGGAATAACAATCTATCCAAAGGTTTATTTTACATTAGTTTTCACACAAGAAGAAACTGCTTCTCCTTCTAATGAAACTTCTTCAGAAATCAAAGAAACAAATAATGAACCTAATCCTTCTGCGGAGAATACGACAGAGATTCCTGCTTCAGAAGAGAATAATACTCTGGAAGATTCTGAAAATGAAAATACTACAGCAGAACAAACTCCTGTTGAGACTCAAAATTCAGAAACAGAGACAACAGATTCATCAAAAGAACAAACACAAACATCTGAAACAGATACTTCATCAGAACAGACTCAAGAAACAAATGGCGCTTCACAAGAACAACCTGCTTCTGAAACAGAGACAACATCTCCAGAGCAAACTTCAGATACAACAGATGCACTAACTGAACAAATCCCTGAAACAACAAGCACTTCAACAGAATCAGATTCATCATCTGAACAATCATCTGCACCTGAAACTTCTGCTCCAATAACAGGGGGAGTTATATCAAGAATATTAAAAACAGTTTCTAATTTTTTCTTAAGCTTGGGATTGACTGGGAATGCGGTGTCTGAACAGAGTGTAAAAAAAATCAGCGGACAGGCATCTTTCAACGAATCATTCACTTATAATTTAAAAGAAGGAGAAAGCCTAAAACTTTTATCAGGAAGCGTTAAGACAGATTCCAAATCTCTCCCCGATAATGCAGTTAAAATTACCTATCAGGATAATAGCGTTTTAGTCAGCACAGATTATTCTGAATTTATTAAATCAAATGCTTCTGAAGAGAAAATAAAAGTAAATATAAATGTTAATCCTTTAAGCGATGAGGAAAGAAAAATTCTTCTTGCAGAATTTGGGAATGCATCAATAGAAACAATCAAATCAGAATTATTCAACAATAGATATGTTGTAGGATATAAACTGGGGGATTATACGATTGAATATTCTTATGATTCTGAATTAAGCAACGAAACTCTGAATTCACAGATGGAAATTGACAGGACAAAATGGCTTAGGGATATAATAAACAAAATTTCCGCAAAAGAGAATACTCCTCAGCAGAGCAATTTTGCATCTTCAAATATCTCTTTGTAAAAATTGTCGCTTCGCGCGATTAATTAAAATAATTATTCTATAGGATAGATACATAAGATTTTAAAATAATAAAATTTGGTAGAATAAAATGAATGAAAATCTTAAGTTGGGATTCAAATATCTTGGAATTTCAATATTAGCTATATCTATGAGTAAACTTGGGGATTATCTTATAAATGGAGTAAACCCCTTTAAGATGATGCCTCTTGATAGAGAGATACAATCTGGATATGTTCAACCTTCAAAGTTAGAAATTAAACTTGAAGATTTAAATAACGATGGAAGTAATGAAACACTAATGAAATATGATGGAAAATTATACCTGTTAAAAATTGATAAGCAGGAAAATCCGATTATTCAACCTTACAAAATTATCCCTGCTCAAATTGTTCCACAATAATAAATTTTCTTCTTAATTTTATGTTTAATAATTCTCATTGATACTGCTGAGTAGAAGGAGAAGCCATCTTTTTAATAATAAATCTTGAACCTATTACTGGAGAGATAATTGCAGAAAGAATCAAATTATCAGCAACAACTTTATAGACTCCTTCGTTTGCAGGTATTTTTGATATTTTTGAAAATGCATCTATTACAGAAGAAATATCTTCTTTGCTTAAAATTATTCCTGTAGGTTTTGTTCCCATTGTTCCTGTAACTTTTGTTTTTTCATCGGGATTTATCTCTATAATGCTTACAGATTTATCGTGAATCAATGGATTTAATTTTCCCAAATCTATACTTATATTGCTTGTTACAGGAACAGGCTTTAAATATTCCAAATGAGGAGGCAATGCTTGTTGGGGGATATTTAATGAAGAAGGAGGCTCAATCTGCCTTGTGATTGGCTTTGACTTGACAATTGTTATATTTGATTTTATTTTTCTTTCAGGTTCAATATTAAAATTCATTCTGCGGGCAGGAATTATTCTTTTTTTCTTTTCTTCTGATTCAATTATATTCTGAAGCTTGATAATATCCTTCTTTGCAGAATGAACAATTAATTCTTTTGCAAAAGTCAGCAGAAAAAATTTCTTAAAATTGTCTGAAAATGTGTTTTCCATTCTATCTCTCGCTTCTAAATCTTTGGTTTCCTGACAAATCTGCTCTTGGAACTCTCTGTTCTGGATTCATAATTCTTCTTGGCTGCTGAACAGGATATTGCTGGGGAATCCTCATATTCTGAATTGGGGCAGGAGAAGGATATCTTTGGGAGGGAATCTCATTCTTTCCAGTTATAGCATCCATTTCTCTTTCGTGAAGAAGAGCAAGCCCTTTTGCGATTAATCTGTTTTGTTCAAGAATGCTGTCTAATTTTTCTGCAACTTTGCTGTCTGTTTTATTTTCCAGAGAATAGCCTTTTTCTGCAATAGTTTTTGCAGAAATTTCAAATAATTCCAAAAGCTTGGATATCTGCCTAGAAAGATTATCAAACTTTACTGCAAGATTTGTCATAACTCTCTGCAATGAAACAAAATTCTCCACAAGAACATCATTAACTTTTGTTTTTTCTTGAACTTTTGGATTTACTGCCTTCTCTTTTTTTTCTATCACCTTTTTTTTAACCATATAATATTAAGACTTTTTTTGTTTATAAAATTTTGTTCTTTAGAAGATGCTCAGCATCTTGCCATTTTCATTTTCTTCTTCTACTCCGTTTATTACAGGAGCTTCCTCTTCTTTTGCCGACTTTTTGGATTCATACTGGCGGGGGCCTTCGCCCATCTCTTTTTCAATCTCTGCGACATAATCTGAAATCTCTTTTGCCATATCTGCATTTACACTTATGCTGTCAATTCCCCTTTCTACCAAGAATTTTACCATTTCTTTCCTGCTTCCTGCCTGTCCGCAAATGCTTGTTTCAACATTATTCCTTTTGCATACTCTTATAACAAATTCCAGCTGATGCAAAACAGCAGGATGCATTTCATTGTACAGCTCCTGAACCTGCTCGTTCCCTCTGTCAACCGCAAGGATATATTGCGTCAAGTCATTTGTTCCGAAAGAGATAAATTCTATTCCTTCTTCGCACATTTCTCTTATCAGCTGAACAGCAGCAGGAGTTTCAACCATAATCCCTAATTTAATATTTGTAATATTCATTTCTTTCAGCAATTCTTTTACTTTCTGGACTTCTTCAACAGAGATTATCTGGGGCATCATTACTCCAATTTTCTTTCCAGATTCTGCAACCTTCTTTAATGCATTTAATTCTGCTTTCAATATTTTCTGATTTTTCAGCCCATATCTGATTCCATGCATTCCAAGCATTGGATTCAGCTCTTTTATTTCAGGAGCTCCCTCAAGATTCTGAAATTCATCGCTTCTTATGTCTGAAGTTCTTACCCATATTTCATCAAAGAATTTGGCTATTCCATTTAATCCATTGAAAATCACTTCTTCATAATCTTCCATTTTATTATTTTCCAAGAAATAATTTGGATGCTTCCCTGACTCTGCAATTATTCCTTCAATTCTTGTCAATCCGACATTTTTTATTCCTGATTTGGAAGCCCGTTCTGCAAAGCTTGGGATGTCAACCATCACTTTTATCTTTGTTTTTGTCTTTGCAGTTACCTGAAGAACTTCTTTTTGCTTTGTTTCTGCTGTCTTCCCGCTGTAAATCTTTCCTGAAGAACCATCTACTGTAATAATTTCCCCATCTTTCAATCTTGTTGTTGCTTCTCTTGTTCCAACAACAGCAGGAATTCCCATTTCTCTTGATACAATTGCCGCGTGTGCAGTCAATCCACCTTCATCTGTAACTACTGCAACAGATTTTTGCATACTTACAACCATATCCGGATTAGTCATTTTTGTAACGAGAATATCTCCTGTTTCTATTTTGTCAAGTTCAGACAAATCATTTATTATTTTCACTTTTCCCGACGCTATTCCAGGAGATGCACCCAATCCTGTCAGTATTACTTCTCCTGCAATTTCTTTTTCATTATCAGCTATTTTTTTCCCGATTGTTGTTATTGCTCTTGTCTGGACAACATAAATTTCTTCCCCTTCAATAGCCCATTCAATATCCTGCGGTTTTTTATAATGCTCTTCAAGTTTAAGAGAAATTTCTGCTAATCTCTTAATTTCATATTCTTTCAGAACCTGCTGTTTTGATTTTTCATCGCTTAATTTTACGAGCGCCTGATTTCCTCCAGAATCCCGAGTGATTGCAACTTTTTTATCAGATGTTTTTTTGTCTAAAATTTTCAAATCTCTTGAAATAACATATTTGTCTGGAGTGATTGTTCCAGAAACAATTCCTTCGCCTAATCCAAAAACAGCTTCAAGAATTATGTCCTTGCTTTGATTGGTGGGGTCTTGAGAAAATATAACTCCGGATTTATCCGAATCAACCATCCTTTGAACAACTACTGCAAGACTCGCTTTTGTGTGTTCATATCCTTTTTTATGCCTGTAATATGCTGCTCTTGAAGTAAATAAAGAGGCAAAGCATTTTTTTATGCTTGTTAATAATTCTGTTTTTCCCTTTACATTCAAAAAAGTCTCCTGCTGTCCTGCAAAACTCGCATCTGCCAAATCTTCTGTTGTTGCAGAACTTCTTACAGCCACGAAAATAGGCTCAATATTTTTAAGAATCTCCAGCACTGTTCCTGTTGCATTTTTTACATTATTTGTATCAAGGAGCTCGTATGATTCAAGGATATCTTCCTGCAAATCTTTTGTAAACTGCGCTTTAACTATCAAGTCCCTGATTTTTTCTGTAGTTGCATTCAGCTCTTTTGTATCTTCATAATTTATTCCCTTAAGAAGAGTTTCTATCTGTTCTTTTAATCCTGCTTTTTCTATAAAATAATCATATGCCTGTGCTGTTATGACAAATCCAGGAGGAACATTTACTTTAGCATTATAAATTTCTGCAAGATTTGCCCCCTTTCCTCCAGCGACGCTTCCAGAATCTTTATTTAATTCAGAAAACCATTTTACAAAATCTATCTTCTCCTCTTTCTCTTTCATGCAAAAGAAAATGAAAGATAGTTAATAAATATTTTTGTTCTGCCGGATTAAACTTATTCAGAAATTGCAGTCACAGGACAGGATTCAATTGCTTCTGTCACACAGGGAATTTTTTTCTGTGCTTTGACAAATGCTTTTCCGTCTTTTCCCATTGCAAAAACTTCCTTGCAAATTGTTGCGCAAAGTCCGCATCCGATGCACTTTTCCTTGTTTACTTTAATCATAAAAAAACTAATTTGACAAACTTTATAAATCTAATTTATTTAGCTGGATAATGGAATTAGCATTATTGATAGGGCTTGGAGTGGCTACTTTTTTTGTAATCATATTTTTTGCTTTCTTTAATAGATTTGCTGTTTTGGGAAACAGAATTGACAATTCATTAAGCCAAATTGATGTTCAACTTAAAAGAAGAGCAGATTTGATTCCCAATTTAGTTGAAAGTGTAAAAGGCTATGTCAAGCACGAAAAAACAATCATAAAAGAAGTTACTGATGCAAGAAAAGCGCTTGTTTCAGCAGGAAATCTTGTGGGAAAAGTTAAAGCAAACAATGTCCTTGAAAATGCATTAGGAAAATTATTTGCAGTTGCAGAAGCATATCCTGACTTGAAAGCAAACACAAATTTCCTTGAACTTCAGAGAGAGCTTGCTTCAACAGAAGACAAGATTTCATATGCAAGGCAATATTACAATGACAGCATTTTAGCTTATAATACTTTATGCACAACAATGCCCGGAATGTTCTTTGCAAACATTTATGGAAAGAAGAAAAGAGAATATCTTCAGATTGCAGAGACAGAAAGAAAAAATGTAAAGGTTGAGTTCTAATTATAAACTCTTTCTCTTTTATCTACCTTTAGAACATAAAGAACCTTAATTTTTCTTGAACATCTATTATAATTCTGTAATCCCCAATTCTTAATTTATATCCTTTAATCTGTTCTAAATGTTTTAGATAACGAAATGGCTCTTGTTTACATTCTTGTAATTTATCCCAAATTCTTTTCTTAACTTCTTGTTCTAATTTATTCAAAAAATTTAATGCTTTCTTCTCAAACTGGATTTCATACATTTTACAAGCCAAGAATTTTCTTCGCCTCTGCTTCTGTATAGAATTCTCCTTTCTTAATCCTTTCTCTTGCCTCTTTAATCTCTTTGATTGTTTTTTGAGATAGTTTTGGTTCATTTTCACATTTAACTGCAATATAAATTAATTTTCTGATTAATTCATTATAACTTTCATTTTTGTATTGCTTGAATTTATCCAGTTCTTCCTTGGTTTGAACATTTAATCTTATTGTTGTTTCCATTTTTATTTTTGTGTTCTGTCTGTTTTTTTAATATTTATGCTGGTTTGACTTTTAGATTTGAGTATATCTATGTATACGGACATATACTATTTAAAACTTTCCTTGAACCTTAATTTTAAAAACTCATTCTCATTTATCAAAAGATAATGGAAACAAAAAGAATAGATTTCCGCGACCAGATTGCAAAGAATAAAGTAAAATCTTTTTTGCTTATGTCTGTTGTGTTTGCAGTATTTATTGCTCTGGGTTATTTTATCTCTTATGCCTTTGCTCCAGGCTTATTTTTTTCTATTATGATACTTTCCATCATCTTTTCAATAAGCTATTTATTGATAAGCTATTATAACTCTGACAAAATTGCCTTGATGAGCGTTGGAGCAAAAGAAGCCAGAAGAGAAAATTACAAGCAGTATTATGATATTGTTGAAGGCTTGACAATAGCAAGCGGACTGCCTATGCCAAAACTTTACATTATGCCTTCCAATCAGATAAATGCATTTGCATCTGGAAGAAATCCGAGCCACGCTGTTGTCTGCGTTACAGAAGGAGCTTTGGAAAAACTTGACAAAAGGGAATTAGAAGGTGTTTTAGCCCACGAACTAGGACATATTGGGAGCTATGATATAAGATATATGACTCTTGTTGCGGTTATGGTTGGGATGATTTCAATAATTTCTGAAATTTTCTTAAGGAGCCTGTGGTTCAGGGGAAATGACAGGGAGAACAATTCTGGAAATGCAATTTTTGTAATCATTGGAATTGCATTGGCGATACTTGCCCCAATTGTAGTTTATTTTGTTCAGCTTGCAATATCCAGAAAAAGAGAATTTAATGCTGATGCCAGTGCAGTAAAGTTTACAAGATATCCTGCTGGATTAATCGGAGCATTAAAAAAGATAAAAAATGAAAATTCGGCTGAAAAGAAAATTAACAAGGCAGTTGCCCAGTTATTTTTTGCAAATCCTTTCAAGGAATTAGGGAAGACACATCCTGATATTGACAAGAGAATTGCAGTCTTAGAGCGTATGTAATGTTAGTTTTATAAATCTCTTTTTCTTATTTTTCTTATGGGAGTGATAAGAGGATTTTTTTTGGTGATTGTTTCTATTCTGCTGTTCTTTTCTTTATTCTTCTCCATTATTCTTATGTCTTTTTCCTCTTCTCTTAATTATAACAATGTCCAGATAGAAGCAACAGGAATAATAAAAGAAGTTATATCTCAAAATGCAAGTTTAACTTCATTTGCAGATGATGCCTACCCTTTTATCCAAATATACTGCAAGAATAATTCAAATTACATAATAAGAACAGGGGGATATAACCTCACCATTTCCTGTACTTATGCTCTTCAGGGAAAAGATGCAATTATAGATGAAGCAATTAAAGGACTTATTCACGAGGTTTATTACAGGCAATACGACTGCGATTTTATACATTGCTTCAAGCAAAATGAACTTCCTCTTTTTGTAATTTCTGAAAAGTCCCACATCTTCTGGGAAAATGCATTTTATATTTCTGTTTTAGCCTGCCTTATCCTTCTGGCAGGAGCATTTTTCCTTATTAAAAACAAAAGAAATTTCCTCATATTAACCGGAGTTTTGATGACATTAATTTCTCTTCCATTCTTCAAAATTAATTCTTTAATCTCTTTCATTTCAGACAAGACAATTTTTAAAATTGTTTCTGTTTTCTTTTCAGGAACTAAAACAGCGTCTTTACTCTTCCTTATTTTAGGAATTGCTCTGATTATTTTTGGAATTGTGCTTAGAATAATTGAGAAAAAACAAAAAACTATCAATCAAAAGGATGTCAAAAAATCGACAAAAAGAAAATCCAAATAATTTTTATACGGCATTTCTCTTAAAATTATATGTGCAAATTATGCAAGGAGAAGCCTGTCTATGAATTCACAAACCAGAGAAAACTCTGCAAGAGATGCTTCATAAATTATTTTTACAAGAAAGTTTTGTATACTGTGAGAAAATTTAATATGATTAGCAGGGAAGACATTATTGGATACAGAAAAAGCTCTGATGTCAAGGCAGTTGTCCTTGAAGAGATGCTTGTTTTCCTCTCTAAAAAATCAAATTTTAAGATAACAAAACTGCCTGACAAGAAAGCGAACAAGATTGCAGAAGATTCTTCTCTTGATTCAGAATCAGAAGAAATTATCAAATCTTTAATCAGCGGGAAAGAATCTGATTTGAAGAAATATCTGCCTGTTGAAAAGAATGCAATAAAGCCCCTTTATCTTTTTTTAGATGAGGAGATTTCATTATTTGCCCGATTAAAAGGCTTGAAATTCAAATTGAAAGAAAAGAAAAGAAGCAAAATTCAAGATTTTGAAAATGAATTTGAGAAAAACCATCCTGAAGTAAAAAGAGCAATTGTAAACAGCCTGCTGAAATTATACAACAAAAAAGAATAATTATTCTTTATCCTGCCTGTTTAAGAATTTGTTTATGAATTTTTTTGCTGCTTCATCTTCTTTCTTTATTGAGCCGAGAATAAAAACAGGAACTCCGTCTCTGACTTCCTTTTCTGCTTTTATGCTTACTCTTAATGAATCATTTATCTGGTTGCTTAGCAAAACTTCTTCTCTTGAAAGAGAAGCTATTCTCTTTACAGAAGTCATTAATGTTCCCATTCCCATAAATTTGAAAACTCCGTCTTCAACTTTTGAGATTAATGCTCCATTTTCCAATGAAATTCCGAAATCCAATTTTTGATTAAACATCCTGTTGTGTTCAAGCAAAATCTTCTGGGCAGATTCTGCAAATTCCAATGCTGATTTTTCATTCTTCATTGTTCTTGTCCTTGAAGGAGCAAAAATAAACAACAGATAATCATTATTTTCATACATTACTGCCTTGCTGTTTTCTGCATTGCTTATAATTTTTCTAATTGTGTCTGCAGTGCTGCCTCTCTTTAAATCTCTTAAGTCTCTTATTCTAATTCCTACGATGCTTACGTCTTCCTTATTTCCTTTTATTGAAAGTGAAACTTCTGCTCTGTTTACAGGAGTTACTATTGAATTCTCTCTCATCACAGGCAGAGGTTTTGGCTCTCTCTTTTGGAAAATTTTTCTCCCATAGAACGGCTTCTTTCGCAATTTTTTGAAAAAGATAAATGCTACAGCAAGAAGTATTAGGATAACTAATATCCACGCAAAAGTTGTCAGAGAACCTGCAGATAATTCTTTTATGCCTATAACATTCCCTGTAAGGCTCATTGTCTCGCTTACCTCATTCCCGTCATTTGTAAGAACCTTTACTATATACTGCCCGTTTGGAGCAGTCAAAACATATTTCTTGCTTTGTCCGACATCCAACGAAACTCCTATATTCAAGGGATTATCTTCAACTTTAACCAGCAATGTTTTATTGTAAAAAACATTTCCATCATTAGTTATCTGGATTGTTTTGTTCATTATACTTACTTTTATGCTTTCTTTTATTTTTATAAGGAATGTATCTTCAGAGGTTAATTTATTTGAAACAGCATAAACTTTCCATTCTGCTGGGGGCGTGTCTGATGCAACTGAATATTCCATAAACTCATCTGTGTTAACTTCTTTTTCTTCAAGAATCTTGTCTGCAGAATCTTTTATTGTTATAAAAACTGTTGAATTTATAGGAACTCCTGTCTGGTCGTGAAGAGTTGCCTTTACTTTCAAAGAAGAGCCGGGGTTTAATTCTTTATTTTCAAATGTTAATTCAAGATTTGTAGGAACCTGCCTGACAGAAATATTATACTGCACATTTCCAGTATTTGTTTCAAATCCATTTACATCCACTTCATATGCATTTAAATTTAATATATAATCTCCTGCTTTTGTATCTGAAGGAAGAGAAATATTCATTGCAAAATTTCCATTTTCTATCGCTCCCAACTGGCTTATATTTTGGTTTATACTATTTGTATCTATATTTGCTTGAATAAATCCTCTTGCATTTTCCCCAGTTTCCCTTGTAACTTTTCCAGAGATAGGAACATTTTCTCCAGAATCAAATGTTGATTTTTGCATTACTCCACTTATTGTCAATAAATTTGAAATTTTAAATTCATCACTCAATCCATAGTATGTTCCAACTGTTGCTTTTATCACACAGGTGCCTTGACTTCCTCCAAGTTTACTCTTGGATAATCTTAAGATGCATTCATATGTATGCTGTCCCCCTATTCCTAAACTTACCCCATTATTACAGAAATTAATTGTATTATTATTGCATATTAAACTTGCATAAAAATCTCCTTCTAAAGGGGTAGAAGAAACTACCAAAAATGTTGGGGATATTGTGTCTCCTAAATTATAAGTAGATTTTAATGGTTGAGTTAAAGTTATTGTTGCAGTATCTGCTGCAAAAGCAAAAGAACTTAGCAAAATTACAAAAGCAAATAAAAATACTGCTGTTTTTGTTCCTCTTTTCATTTTAATTTCTTTCCCCTCTCCTCTTATTTAATCAACAAAATATTCTTTATAAATATTTGTTCATAATCCGACAATGTTGGACAATGTTTAAAAATAATTGATTCCTTAATGCAGTATGAAAAGAGATTCTAACATTACTCCTTGGGAAGTGGAAGGAGAGATTGATTATCAGAAACTTTTGGACGAATTTGGCTTGTCTCCTTTGAATCAGCTTCCAGAAATATTTGAGAAAAATCTTCTCTTCAGAAGAAAGATTATCTTTGCACACAGAGACATACAAAGAATTTTAGAAGCAGTTCATCAAAAAAAGAAATTTGCTGTTATGACTGGACTTATGCCCACAGGAAAATTTCATCTCGGGCATATGATTCTTGTTCAGCAGCTGATTTTTTATCAGAAACTTGGAGCTAAAATTTACATTGCAGTTGCCGATATTGAAGCTTATAATGCGAGAGGGCAGAGTTTGGAAGAAAGCAGGAAAATTGCAATTGAACAATACCTTACAAATTATATTGCACTTGGATTAAAGCCTGAAAACTGCGAGATTTATTTTCAAAGCGACAGAAGCAAGAAAGCAGAAAAATCAAATGCATATTACAGACTGCAGAATCTTCTCTCAAAATATGCAACTTTTAATAAATTCAAAGCAGTATACGGAGATATAAGCCCTGGGAAAATGGTTTCTGCTCTGCTTCAAGCATCAGATATGCTCCATATCCAGCTTCCTGAATTTGAAGGAACTTGCCCTGTTCTAATTCCTGTTGGAATAGACCAAGACCCGCACATAAGGCTAACAAGAGATATTTCCAAAAAAATAAAAGATTTTAATTTTGTCCAGCTAAGCTCTGCATATAATTTTTTTATGCCTGGGCTTGAAGGAGGGAAAATGTCATCATCTGATGCAAATTCATTTATTGCGCTGACAGATTCTCCAAAAGAAGTTGAAATAAAAATAAAAAAATATGCATTTTCCGGAGGAAAAGACACACTGGAAGAGCACAGGAAGAAAGGCGGAAATCCGGATATAGATATTTCTTTTCAATACTTAAAATTCTTTTTTGAACCAGACGACAGAAAATTGAAAAAAATTTATGATGATTACAAATCAGGAAAAATGCTTACTTCTGAACTGAAGCAAATGCTTATAGAAAAAATAAACTCTTTTTTAAAAACACATCAGAAAAACAGGGAAAAAGCCAAAAAAGAAATAAAGAAATTTTTGAAATAATTATCTGTAAAATACATGCTTGCTTTTTCTTTTTCCTTCCTTAATTCTTCCTACTTCTTTCATCATCCTTGTCCAATGCGGTTTTTTTACTAATTTTGGATTGTAATAATGTGTTGCTCCTTTTGTCGGGTCTTTATATTCTCCAGAAAGAATTCCTTCTGCAATAGCTAAATCCATCATAAATTCTTCAAAATCATATTCTAACGGGTTTTTTAGAGCTTCCCTTCTTATGCCTTTATTAAAACAGGAATATTGGAAAGGTTCAAGGATAACTTTTTTTAATGTGCTCCCATATTCTTCTTTTAATCTGTTTATTGCAGTATACCCAACTCCTATTTTTTCTGTTTTAATGCAATCTTCTGCTTCCCCCATTATCATTCTTGCCAAAAGAAAATTTTCTTTGTCTTTGCTAAAATCATCTATCCTGTAATTTTCAGGTTCTGCCGCTTTTTCTTCAATTTGCCTTATTGGTTCGCGAATTATTTCTCCCTGCTGAAGACTTACATTTCCAAATACAAAAAATTCTGCTGCAATTGCACATAATAGGGGGGATATTTTTCTCATAAAACGCCAGAGGAAAAATCATTTTTAAACTTTTCCATAGAATATTTTATAAAGTTATTTTTTCTGTTTTATTTATGAAGATTTTGCTTTTGCATACAGATTATATCAAATTTAAACCATTGAAAAAAGCACTTCGTTCTTTGCAGGATATTCCTGAAAAAGAAATGAAAGAACAAATTGTCAAAGAACCTTTAGTGGTTATGACTGCTGTTGAGAAATGGGATACTGATGCAAAGAAAATTGTTGAAAAACTCGCTGAAAATGTAAAAGATGTTGCAAAGCAGGTTAATGCCAAGAAAATAGTTCTTTATCCATATGCGCATCTTTCAAGCGATTTGGCTTCTCCAGAACTGGCTGTTGAAGTATTAAATGAAGCAGAGAAAAAACTAAAAAATTCTTTTGATGTTGTCAAAGCTCCTTTTGGATATTACAAAGAATTTGAACTTAAAGTCAAAGGACATCCGCTTTCAGAATTGAGCAGGGAGATAAGAGTTGACGGGAAAGATGAAAAGAAAGAAGAAAAATATGACGCCAAGCAATTGCTGAACGAAATTTCAAAAAACAGGCTTGACAGCTCCAAGCTGAAAGATAATGACCACAGAATAATCGGACAGCAGATGGATTTGTTTTCTTTTTCTGAAGTTGCACCAGGAATGGTTTTCTGGCACAATAACGGATTGACAATCAAGAATGAATTGATTAACTTTTGGAGGGAAATTCACAGAAAAGCAGGATATCAGGAAATTTCAACTCCACAGGTTATGGACAAAAGATTATGGCAGATTTCAGGACATTGGGAAAAATACAAAGAAAATATTTTTTTAACAGAATATGAGAAAAAGCAATTTGCAGTCAAGCCGATGAATTGCCCTGGAGGAATGATTGTTTTCAAAAATTCCCCTAAAAGCTATAAACAGCTTCCATTAAGAGTAGGAGAACTTGGGGTTGTTCACAGACTTGAACTTTCAGGAGTCCTTGCTGGATTATTCAGAGTTATTCAATTCACTCAAGATGATGCACACATTTTCTGCGAAGAAAAGCAGCTGGAAAGCGAGATTTTCGGAATAATGGATGTGATAAATTTGATTTATAAAAAATTTAACCTTGAATTTGACCACATTGAACTTTCTACACGCCCTGAAAAAAGAATTGGGAGCGAAGAAATGTGGGACAAAGCAGAAAAACTTCTTGAAGATTCCCTGAAGAAAAAGAAAATGAAATATAAAATCAACAAAGGAGACGGGGCTTTTTACGGGCCTAAAATTGATTTTCATGTGAAGGATTCTTTGGGAAGAACATGGCAATTATCAACAATCCAGCTTGATTTTTCAATGCCTGAAAGATTTGAGCTTGAGTATACAGACAAAGACAATACAAAAAAACGCCCTGTAATGCTCCACACTGTCAGCTACGGAAGCATTGAAAGATTTATCGGAATAATCTTGGAACATACAAACGGAAGAATGCCTACTTGGCTTGCTCCTATCCAGATAAGAATTTTGAATTTCACTGACAGAAATGTTGGATATGCAAAAAAAGTAATTGAAGAAATTAAAAAAGAAATTCCAACTATAAGAATTGAAGAAGATTTCAGGCAGACAACTGTTCCTGCTAAAGTTAAAGATGCTGAATTGATGAAAATTCCTTATACGATTGTTCTTGGAGACAAAGAAGAAAAGGAAAAAACACTAGCTGTCAGGATTAACTCAAAGATTCAGAGCTTTAAGACAAAAGAATTTATAGAAAAAGTTAAAAAAGAAATTGAAGAAAGAGCCTGAAAATGAATTCGCAATTCCTTCTTGAAAAGCTCGAAAATTCCTGCGAATTTAAAAAATTTATGAAAGAAAATCCTAAAGCATATTTATGTTCCGGCTTTTTTGAGATTGGCTCTGAAGAAAATTCAGGAGATAAATACCATTTTGATTATTACATTCCTTCAAGCAAAAAGACATTCAGCTTTGAGATGGAAAATGAAATCAAATTAGTTGAATTGGAGAGATTTGATGAAAAAGTTTTGGATGAAGTTTCAATGAAAAATCATTTTGATTTTGATAAAATAAAAGAAATGATTTCAAGAGAGATGGAATTTCAGAAAATCAGGAATAAAATCCAGAGAATGATTTTTTCCCTCCAGAAAATAGAAGGAAAAGATTTGCTTTTGGGAACAATCTTTCTTTCTGGGCTTGGGCTGATTAAATTTAATTTTGACATTGCAGAAAAAAGAATAGCTGAATTTGAAAAAAAATCCCTTTTTGATATGATGAAGATTGTAAAGAAATAATGAAAAGCGTTTTAATTTAATGCTTCTAATTTAGGAAAAAAGAGGCTGTTAGGACTGCATTTTTGATAAGAGATATTTAATAATCTAACAAAAAGTATTTAATAACAACTTCCTATTTTTCTTTATGAAAAAAAGGGGGAAATTTTATTCTATTTTTTTTGCAGTCTTAATTATAATCTCCTGCATTTCTCTTTTAACAATCATTTCAGGTGAGGGTTCTGATACTTCTTCAACAAGAGATTGGTTAATGTTTGGAAGAACATTAAATAATACAAGATATTATCCGGACAGCGTTAATATGACCGCTTTTGGAAAATCTTGGGGCTACCAATTTAATGGTTTTGAATCTATTATTTATCCTTCTTCTCCAATTGTTGTAAATGATATGATTTATTTTGCAGGCAGGGGAGGAGGAATAAATACTTTTTATGCAGTTAATATTACCAATCAAAGTTTGATGTGGAGTGATAATTGGAATAATGGGGGTGATCAGGTTACTGCATCGCCTTCTTTTGCTAATGGAATTATTTACACAGGAACAAATGGCAAAAAACTTTATGCATTAAATGCTACAACTGGAACTGAACTTTGGCATTATCCTTTCTTGGGAATGTGGGATAATCCATATGCTTCTATTGTTTCCAAGGGGATTATTTATTTTGGGGTTCTTGGTTCATCTTTCTATGCATTAAATTCCACAGACGGAACTGACAAATGGAATTATGCAATTAAATCGCAGGTTTCTCCTTCAATTGCGAATGATATTGTTTATGTTCCAAGTTCTACTGATAACTATCTTTATGCATTGAACGCCACAGACGGAACTAAAATCTGGAATTCTAGTATTGAGGGTATAGATCTTTTTTCATCACCTGCAGTTGTGAATAATATTGTTTATGTAGGAAGCGAGGATTATAATGTTTATGCATTCAATGCTACAAACGGAACTAAAATCTGGAATTATACTACAGGAAATAAAGTCACTTCATCACCTGCAGTTGTGAATAATATTGTTTATGTAGGAAGCAATGATAATAATGTTTATGCATTCAATGCTACAAACGGAACCAAACTCTGGAATTATGATACTGGGGGGGTTGTTTCTTCATCACCTGCTGTTGCCAATAATCTTATTTTTATAGGAAACCAGAACAATTATTTTTATGCTTTGAATATTACAGACGGGACTGAAGTTTGGAGTTATATCACTGGAAATCCTGTATATAGTTCTCCAGCAATTGCAAATAATACTGTTTTTCTTGGAAGCAGCGATAATGTTCTTTATGCATTCACAGCAGGGAGAGGCGGAACATATACATGTTCTACTTGGGGTGGATGCGATACTGCAATGATTAATGCAAAATATGGGGATACTATTTTGTTAACTTCTTCATTTTCCTGCGGGGAAGGAGGAACTTGCATTTCTTTTTATAATAAAAATAATATTACTATAGACTGCGCTAATAATTCTCTCTTTGGAGTGGGGGGGATTCTTCTTTCTAATTCCAGCAATAATACTATAAAAAATTGTTTTATCCTTGGAGGAAACACAGGCACAGGCATCTCTATAACTGGCTCATCAAGAGACAATCTTTTTTATAATAATTTTTTGAATAATTTCATCAATTACGACAATGGCACAGGTTCAAAAAATTATTTTAATACTACAAAAACCAGCAGAACAAACATACTAAACGGGGCTTATACTGCAGGAAATTTTTGGGCAACACCTTCTGTAACCGGCTTTTCTCAAACTTGTGAAGATGCAAATAATGACGGGATATGCGATTCTTCTTATGATCTTGATGGTTCAAATTATGATTATTCTCCGCTTAAATGCTATGAATCCTGGGTTTGTACTTCCTGGAGCACTTGTTCTTCTTCTTTGCAGACAAGATACTGCACTGATAGAAATGCCTGCGGAACCACAAAATATGAACCAGTAGAATCTCAATCCTGCAGTTCTTATTCTTCTGACCCTCTCGGAAGCCCTTCTGTAACAGAAGTAATCCCCATCACAAGAGGAGGCTCTTCCACGCACATAACAATACGCAATCCAAAAATTGACTTGACTTCCATTTCAATAAATTTAAGCAAAGATGTAAACAGCAGCTTGTTTTCAGTGATAAGATTAAATGACAGCAATTTGACAAAGCTTCCTTCCACTGGGAAAATTTATCAATCTTTTGAAATTATTTCAGGAATAAACAATTCCAATATTGCAAATGCAATTATTAATTTCAAGATAAACAAAACCTGGCTGTCTGACAATAATCTTCATCTTAATATCCTTGGAAATAATACTGTTGTTATGCAGGATAACCAGTCGCTCTGGAACATAACTCTTTACAGAAAAGAAAGCGGGGAAACAAACTATATGCCTCTCATAACAACATTTGCAATGCAGGATAATCAATATTATTATTTCAAGGCTTTAACTCCAGGATTTTCAACTTTTGTTGTTTTCTTAAGCAAGACTGAATGTGCTCCAAATACAAGAAGATGCTTTAATAATCAGGTTCAGCTATGCCTTGGAAATTCAACCTGGCTTGTGACAGAACAATGCAAAAACAGCTGCGAGAATGCAGAATGCTCCAAGATGAAAATGAATTCAATATTCAGCTATACAATAATTCTTTCAGGAATAAGCTCTACAATCGTTTTGGTAATTTATTTTACTTTATTAGGAAGAAGGAAAAATAAATTTAAGAACCATTAAAAATTATAAGATGTATGAAAATAAACTTCAAAAGATATTTTATTTATCTTGTAAGATGGCAGTTGAGCACACCGATACTTGCCCTTGTCCTTGTATGGCTTTCTGCGTGGAATAAATGGACAGCTACAATTATTGCAAATCTTATAGGGGGGCTGATATTTTTCTGGATTGACAGAATGATTTTTTCATCAAAAAAATTATCTTCCCAGTGGGAAGTTAAGGAAAATATAAAATGCTCTGACTGCGGAAAAATTGCCAGAGGATACAGGCTTGTCAAAAGTTCAAATTATGACAAAACAGAAGACAAAGCTCCAAAATTCAGATGCGAAGAATGTTCAAAGAGGAAGACAGAAGAACTGAAAAAACAAGGCGTGAAAATTAATTAGTATAGCTTACTCTGTCAATGATTTCCTTATCATATTTTTCTATTCTGCCTGACAAATATTCAAATGCTTCGTTTCCATACATTCCCTCAATAAATGCCTCTTCTACTCCTTCTTTTATTACTCTGTCATATCCAAACATTTTTCCAAAGCAGTTGTATCCTTTTTTAAGAACTGCTCTTTTTTGATTATTATCCAATCCCAAAGAATCCAATTCTCTTGCTAGGCTTATAAGATTTTCTTTTTTATCCATATTATATAATGTTTTCTCTTGGTTATAAGCTTTTCTTGACTGGAACAGCTATAAACCTAATCATCATTTCCGAATTATCTGCACTTATTATTTTAAATTTGTGCTTTTTGAACAAATCGTGAATTTCTTTTTCATTAAAAAGATAATAATATCTTTCCCCCTTATCATTCCATTTAATCAGTGTTTCTTTTCCTTTGTGTCTTTTCAGGCGTTTTGATTCTTTGTTCCAGACGCCGATTAAAATCTCTGCCTTTGGCTTTAAAATCCTGTAAAGTTGTTTTACTGCTTTTTCCTGCTTTGGTTTTTTAAGGCAGTGGAGCGCAGAGATGCAAATTGCAGAATCAAAAAAATTATCTTCATAAGGTGTTTTAGCCATATCTGAAACTGCAAATTCTGCTTCAATCTTTTGTTCTTTTGCCTTTTTTCTTGCTAATTCAACCATTTTTTCAGAAAAATCAAGCAAATACATTTTTCCATTTTTTATTTTTATCAAATGTCTTCCTGAACCGCTCCCAAAATCAAGAATTTTTCCTTTTTGCATTTTAAGAAATTTTATTGTGCTGTCTGCAGGAAGCTTTTTGAATTCATTCCATTCTGGAGCAATATTGTTCCATACTTGCTTCTGTGATGCCATATTCAATAGTTGAACCTTCTTTCATATTCTGAATGATTGAACCATTCTAAAATTGCAGAAATTAATTGAATTTGATTTTCTGATGTAATTGTGTAAATAAGCCTCCACCCATTAGGCAAATCATATTTCCATAAATTGTTAATTTGATATTTTTGAATATACTCTTTTGGAAAAAGTCTTTTTGGAATTTGTATTCCAAAAAAAGCATCTTGCTGTAAATCCAATATGGCTCTTTTGATAGCTTTTTTAATTGAATCATCTTCGCTTAAACTTTCAAATTCTTTTCTTAATTTTTCAGAAATAAACTTTACTTTTGAAGGTTTCATAATTTAATTTCTCTAATTTTTGATAATCTTTTTGTTAATAAAGGATTCCAGATGTAAGCTATTGTTCCATTTCTGTCAAATCCAATCTTGTTAATATTTTCCAAATAATCTAACACTACCAGATAAGTCTGCCACATAACTTTTTTAGGGAGTTTTTTCCAGAGTTCTGTTTTATTAAACTCTCCTGAATACTCTTCTATTGCTTTTTCCACCATTAAAACTGTGCTTAAAGTAGGGCTTCTTGCAAAAAAATTGTCTTGTTTTTTCTGTAAAATTTTCATAAATACCTTATATATCACTTGATATATAAAACTTTCTGTTTGTTAAAAATTATTCGCTTTCATTAAATTTCATAACAGAAAAGAAGGGGTATTTAGCTAATTTTTCCCTGCCTTTTAATTCTGGGAGCTCCATTGCAAAGCAGCATTCTACAACTTCCCCCTGAAGCTTTTCAATCAAACTGCAGGAAGCCAATGCTGTTCCTCCTGTGGCAATCAAATCATCAACTAATAAAATCTTTTGATTTGGAGAGATTGCATCTTTGTGTATTTCTACGCTGTCAACTCCGTATTTAAGATTGTAGCTTTCAGAAATTGTTTCTGCAGGCAGTTTTCCTGGTTTTCTTATAAGAACAAGCCCTGTTCCTAATCTCCCTGCAAGCATTCCCGCAAGAACAAATCCTCTTGATTCAATCCCGGCAACAGCATCAATTTGAAAATCCTTGTATCTGTCATAAAGAATATCTATTAATTTCTTCAACGCTTCCTTGTCTTTGAGCAGAGTTGTTATGTCTCTGAATATAATCCCCTGCATTGGAAAATTAGGAACACTTCTTACTTTCTCCTTTAATTTTTTAATTTCTTCTTCTCTTGAAAAAGAATCAATTGTTTTAAGAAGGATTTGCTTTAATTTTTCAGTATTGTCTTTCATAATCTGCTTTATCATTTCCCAAGTGACAGATTCTTCATCTTCCTTCCAACAGTCATAATCTGTCACTGCTGCAATTGTTGCAAAAGGAATTTCTGCTTCATTTGCAAGTATTGCTTCTGGAGAAGTTGCCATATTAATAATATCTGCACCCCACTGCCTAAATAAATTGCTTTCTGCTCTTGTTGAAAATCTTGGGCCTTCAATTGTGATTATTGTCCCTTTTTTGCAAACTGGGATTTTAAGTTCACTGCAGCTTTCTATCAACTTTTTTCTTAATTCATCTGAAAAAGGATTTACCATAAGTGTATGCATTGCACCAAATTCAAATTTCTCAAAAAATGTTAAATCTCTTCTGCATGTGAAATCGATAAAATCATCAACCACCACAAAATCTCCGCGTTTTATATCCTCGCGAAGAGAGCCGACGGCAGTTGTTGCAATTATGTACCTGCACCCTTCATATTTAAGAGCAAAGATATTTGCCTTGTTGTTTACTTGTGTAGGGGGAATTTCGTGCTTGAATCCAAATCTGGAAATGAACATTACTTCAATTCCGTTAATTTTCCCGCTTACAATCGGAGAAGAAGGTTTTCCAAAAGGAGTATCAACTTCCCTTTGTGTTGGATTTTCAAAAATGTCAAGAGTTTCAAGTCCAGAACCGCCTATAACCCCTATCTTTAACTTCCCCATCTTTTTAACAATTTGTAATTAGCAAATTCCCCCCCAATTCCCCCAAGTCTTGTGTAAGTAATCAATCCAAAACCTCTTTCATTTGGCTGCTGCATATGAAGCAGAGAAGCAAGTTTTTCCAATTCCCCTTCTTTTAATTTTTTCTTTAATCCTTCAAATGAATCATAAAATTCATCAAAAACTTTCACTAAATATTTCCCTTTTGGACATTTTTTAAAATCTCTATCTCCTGTAAGAAATGTTATAAGAACAATATCTTTTCCCCCTTCTTCTCCTATTCCATTTAATATAATATTAATATAATCTGTTGCGTCTTCAAAAGAATTTAAACGAGGAGGGAGCAAATAGAACGGCTTTATTTCAATTTCACCTTTTTTTAGTTCATTCCTTAATCTGTCTTGCATTTTTCCAGGAAACTTTAGTTCTTTTTTTAATTTGTCCTGCATTTTATCAAAAAGAGTAAATAATTTAAAAGCATTCTTGCGATAAAAGAGATATGTTAAATAAACCTTTTAGAAAAGTTTCCAAATTTAAAGAATATGTTAATTCCAGCAAAAAATGAAATAAGGAAGCCGACAAAGACGATTTCAGGCATAACCCCTGTAGCTGTGATGCTTCCTCCAAGAGCGTGCAAACACGGAACTTGCGTGTACTGCCCTTCCCTGAATGTTCCGCAAAGTTATACTCCAAAAAGCCCTGTTGTAATGCGGGCATCAGAATTTAATTATGATTCTTATGAACAAGTCAAAGCAAGAATAAAGGCGTTTCAAGCAATGCATCATCCAACTGAAAAAATTGAATTAATAATTATGGGGGGAACTTTTTTGCAGTATCCTAAGAGTTTTCAGGAAAATTTTATAAAAAAATGCTATGATGCCTTAAATGGAGAAAAATCCAAAAATTTGGAACAGGCGCAGAAATTAAATGAAAAAGCAAAACAAAGGTGTGTTGCTCTCTGCGTTGAAACCCGTCCTGATGAATGCATTCAGCATATAAAACAAATGAGAATATTTGGGGTTACAAGAGTTGAACTCGGGGTTCAGATTCCAGATGACAAGATTTATCAAAAAATTAAAAGAGGGCATTCAGTCAAAGATGTATCTGATGCAACAGAAGAACTGAAAAATGCAGGCTTCAAAGTTGGCTATCACATTATGCCTGGGCTTCCGGGAAGCAGTTTAAAAAAGGATTTAATTTTATTCAAGAAATTATTTTCAGATGAAAGATTCAAGCCAGACCAGCTGAAGATTTATCCGTGCCAAGTTATAAAAGGCTCTGAACTTGAGAAAGAATATTGGAAAAGGCATTACAAGCCCTACACAAAAGAGCAGATTGAAAAACTTATTCTTCAAATGATGAAAATAGTTCCAAGATACTGCAGAGTTATGAGAGTTATGAGGGAAATTCCCCCAGAATATCTTATTGCTGGAACAACTAGGATTGATTTAAGGAAGAACATTGAAGAGAAGCTTAGAAAAAATAGAAATAATATAAAAGAAATAAGATTCCGTGAAGTTGGCTTTAATAAAAATTTTGATGATAATCTGAAACTGAAAGCTACAAAATACTCTGCATCAAAGGGAAAAGAATATTTTCTTGAAATTGTGAATAAAGATGACATCTTGTTTGGGCTTTTAAGATTAAGGATTGCAGAAAACAAGGCTTTTATTAGGGAATTGCATATTTATGGAAAGAGTTTGAAACTGGGGGAGAAGGGAGAGGTTCAACATACTGGCTTGGGAAAATGGCTTATGAATGAAGCTGAAAAAATAGCAAAAAAAGAGAAAATAAAGAGGATTTTGATTATTTCAGGAATTGGGGTAAGAGAATATTACCAAAAATTAGGCTATAATTTGGAAGATACTTATATGGTTAAAAAATTGGAGTGATTTTATGCCCAGTCTGGGAAAGTTCGCACACTCACTCGTTTTTCTTAATGGCTACTCAAACTCGTGAATATGCTCATCGAACCCTCGGGTTCTCATCCTGAAATAGAATAAATTCTATTGTAAAAACAATAGAAAATTGCCCCGTCCGGGATTCGAACCCGGGTTACAGCCTTGAAAGGGATGTGTCCTTGGCCTCTAGACTAACGGGGCATCACACCGAAAATCTTAAGCTGTACAGCTTTTAGACTAACGGGCATTTATATTTCTTGTATGCGATAAAGAAGAAAAATTTAGTTTTTAAAGCTATTCTTAAGAGGAGGATTATATTTCCTTAAAATGAAAATGAGCCTGCACAGGCGAGGACACCAAGGTTTCCTTCGCTTGACTTTCCTTTTAAGTGTGTGCATGCGGGATGAGCCTGCACAGATTTGAACTGTGGACCCCTGCCTTTCTTAATAAAAATAATGCATTTTACTGCACTATCTTTAATGAAAACAAATTCCTAACGGAATTAGCTCTTATAAGAGCAGTGCTCTGGACCAGGCTGAGCTACAGGCTCATCTAACTATTTTATGACATTTTTAGTGTATTTAAATTTCTTGTTTTTCAATATTTTTCTGCACATTTTTTAATCTTTCTGCAGGTTTATTTTTAACTGCAAATTTTTCAGTTTTTCATATTTTTCTCGTCGGTTTTTTATGTGTAGGGAAACTTTTTACTCTACGCTCCAACAAGGTTTATAAATATCTGAAACATAAAAATAGAATGGAAAAGAGGATGGGGGTTATTCTATTAATTATATTGTCAATTTTTGCTGTAAATTTTATTTCTGCGCAGGCAATTAATGATACTTTACACTTAAATATTCAAACATTAAATTCTTCTGGAGATATTGTTTCAGGAACCTTCAAATTTGAATTTAATATTTCTGCTTTGAATGATTGCAGTGATGTTGTATTCTCAAATTTTTCCACCCTGACAACAGATTCCAGGGGAATAGTTTCATATTATCTAGAAAATACAAACCTGAATTATTCAGAACAATACTGGCTTTGTTATTACAGAAATGGAATCTTGATTGATAACCAGAAAATTGCAAGAAATCCTTATGCGTTCAGTGCAAGAAACACTACTCTTAGCGGAACAGCAATTGACATTAGTCTGGATATGGGAAATTATAATATTACTACTATCGGAAGCGGATTTTTTTCTTGGCTGGGAAGTTTAATGAATAGAATTACCTCTTTATTTGTCCAAAACATTGATTTCAGCGGAATGATAAACGGAAGTGGCAATATTAACACAACTGCAAATGTAACAGCAGATACTTTCTTTGGAAGATGGAATGGGAGTGTTTTATACGCACCAAATACAACAGCAGGAATCCAGAGCTTAATCAATGGGACAAATATGAATTTTGCAGATGTTGATTTTAACACTGGCTGGACAAGCGGAGGAGTAAGCATTATCGGAGGAAATATTTATGCCCAGACAGGATATTTTTACAATATAAGTTCTTTGGAAATAAGCAATCTGAATGTTAATGGTTCAATAATTCCTGCATTTGATAATATGTTTGACTTGGGAAATTCTACTTTAAGATGGAGAAATGGAGTCTTTTCGGGGTATGTTAATGCTACAACATTTTATGGGGCTTGGAATTCAAGCATTAATTATTACACAAAATCAGAAACAGATGCAAATTTTAGTTTTTACAATCTTTCGCAATTTAATCTGGCAATGTCTATTAATTCAACAGGATTGCAGGCATTAACTATCAATACAACAGCAAACATTGGAAACCTCTATAATTCAACTGCAAGTATGATTGCAAATCTAACTTTCTTGCAGAACTTTACAACACAAGCCATTGGAGCAAAATACAATGCCACTGCTTTAATGTTTGCACAAATGA